>JBEKSF010000212.1:0-6333 GCA_049517295.1 Verrucomicrobiota bacterium | reverse complement strand
TCCTGTTTCGTTCGGCCTGTCCGCCGCAGGCCATGCGAAGGCGGATGAACAGGTGGCTTCAACGCCATTGAGTCCTGAAATCGTGTGGGATGGAGAGGAAATGCCGCGGGAATTGCGATTGAACGCCACTCGCCTCGAAGGGCTCGATGGCCGAAATTTAGGGAGACGGGAGTAAATTCCGTGACGCAGTGCCGCCTGTGCCACAAGATCATTGCTTTTAAGTTTGACGCCGGTGCGGCCCTCCGTTACCTTCCCAAAGGAGCGGCTACGATCTACTGGCAACCTTGCTCACCAGCGGAGTCCCAAAAGGACCGGCCAAGGCTCAAAATACAATGCCCATCGCACAGAAATGAAAAACGCCTGGCCCATCCTTTTAGGCTCCCTGGTATTGGCCGCCCCGGCGGCGGTGCAAGCCCAATTCACTATTTCTACAAATGCCGACAATACTATCACTATTACGCAGTATACTGGGGCTGGAGGGCCGGTTGCGATTCCAGCCACCACCAACGGCCTGACCGTGACCGTTATCGGGCATGGCGCGTTCAGCGAGGTCTTTGGCAATTCGGGCGGCTCCCTGATAACCGACGTCACGATTCCCTTCGGGGTCGCCAGCATTGAATCGAATGCTTTTCAGATGTGCGACAACTTGTCCAGCGTCGCAATTCCGGGCAGCGTCACCAATATCGGGTACGACGCTTTCAATGAATGTTACAGTCTGGCCACTCTGACGATTCCCGGCAGCGTCAGCAGCATAGGGGGGTCTGCTTTTTTAAACTGCACCAGGCTGACCAACGTCATGATTGACAGCGGCGTCACCAGTATCGGGTACGGGGCGTTCAATTACTGCATCAGTCTGGCAACTCTCACGATCCCCGGCAGCGTGACCAACATAGGGGAATCTGCTTTTACGTACTGCACGAACCTGACCAACCTCACGATTGGCAACGGCGTCCCCGCCATCGGCCAGACAGTCTTCTTCTTCTGCACCAGTCTGGCCCACGTCACGATTCCCGGCAGCGTCACCAATCTCGGCGACCATGCGTTCGGTTACTGCACCAACCTGATCAGCGTGAACATTCCTAGTGGGGTCATCAGCATCGGGGGCAGTGCGTTCGAACAATGCTTCAGCCTGACCAACGTCACGATTCCAAATACTGTTACCAGCATCGGATCTTCGGCGTTTTATAGGTGCGCCGCACTGACGAGCGTCACCATACCGGGCAGCGTCACCAATATCGCGTACGAGGCTTTCTATGACTGCACGAACCTGATGAGCGTTTATTTCACGGGCGACGCCCCCGCGCTTGGCTTGAATGTGTTCCTTGCTGACAACAATGTGACGGTGTATAATTTGCCTTACACTGGCGGCTGGAGTCCCCCTTTCGGCGGGTTGTCCCCTGTGCTTTGGAATCCGGTGATTCAAACCGGCGACGGTGGTTTTGGGGTGAGGAACAATCAATTTGGATTCGACATCACGGGTACGAATGATTTTGCGGTGGTGGTGGAAGTCTGTACAAATCTGGCCAACGCAGTTTGGGTTCCGCTGACGACGAATACGCTCGTCAACGGCTTGTTTCATTTCAGCGAACCCGTGCAGGGAAACAGTTCTGGACGCTTCTACGGCCTCGGCTTCCCCTGACCAATCAGCGAGGATGATGAGCGAAGCCGTGCCCTGGTGGTGATGGCGGTGGATTCCATGTTGCGAAGGGCAACAGGGCGCAAGCTGGAATCCAGCGACTTCACCACCAGGCACTTGTCGGGGCGGCTTGTCCCGCCGTAGGCTCGGCGAAGGGGGAAGCGTTCGCGTGTTGGCATCCGGCTTGGCCTTCCCTTTGATCTTGGCCAGGCGTATTCTCCGTGCCTTTGCCAGAGCCTTGATCAGTTTGCGTCGATGTGCTGCGGTCATGTGATATTTGCGTCGGGCTGGAGTGGGGGCTTTCAGCGTGAACGGAGTCGGAACTTCACCTCCGCCAGCAATTGAATCGATTGGGCCTTGCAGTTCTTCGATCTGCTCCTTGATGACGATGATGCTGTTGAGTTGGCTTGTCGTCAAATCTGTGAGATTGGCCATGGGTGATGGTTTAATGCCGGCGAGGGTTTGGACTCAATCACAGAGATGCCGCCGCCTTCATTTTCTTGATCCATTCGTCGGCGTTGTGGCCTTCGGAGAGGGATGCAATCTTGAACCGGCCAATGTCGGCGATGAAAGTATCCAGGCGGGCGCGGAAGGCATCCCGTTCTGCGGCCGTGGCACTCTTGTCGGGGACGTGGCTCGCCAGTTCAATGTAGCGGATTCCCATGCGAGCCTCCTGCACGCGGCTTCTGATTTCCGGGGTTTCGGCGACGGCCTCGGCCTGATCGAAGAGATTGCCGGCCGACTTGAGCAACTCGGCGCTAAAGAGCGGGGATGTGGGAGGATCGTACAGGTGCAGGTGGACGTTGGGCTGCTGCAACCTGTCGTGGAAGAGCCTAAGATAGGCGTAAATATCGGCGCCAGCCTTGCCGTAATAGCCGTCGGAGAAATCCCGGACCAGCGCCCATACATCCTGGCGTGGGTTCCAGAAAAGGTGGGCCATCACCCAGGTATGCATGGCCTGCAGATCGCAGTTGCCCTGGTAGTCGCCCTCACAATACATCCCGGAGACGCCATTGTCCCGGTAATAAGCCAAGTCGGCGCCCAGTTCGTCCCAGTTGGGATAGGGCTGGAGGTAATGGGCGAAATTGACCCCGTAATGCCAGATAAGCAGGTGGCCCGGCGCCACCTTTTTCCAAGCCATGAGCGCTTCGTTGGACGTTTTGTTCTGCGGGTCGCTGGCCAGCGGATGCCCGTCACAGGCGTAAATGGGGGCCAAACACACCAGCACGTTGCTGGCTGGCGCAATGGTGCCGGGCGCCGGGGCCTTCTGGGTGTACTGGTAGGCCAGCGTCTCCACCCAGATCTTCCGATCCGGCAAAGCCGCCTGCACCGCCGCCGCAACCTTGTTCACGAAGTCCAGCAGCGTCCCGGCCGGGGAGCCGAACTTCGCATCGGCGGCCCGGCAGGCGTCGCACTCGCAGTTTCCGTGTTCAGCGTCGTTGGGCGAAAGGCCCAAGGTCAACTCTTTTGGGTTGGCCTTCGCCTCCGCCACCAGGGCGTCCACCACCACCTTCAAGACGCCCGGACTGCTGAGGCAGAGTTGTGAGTCCGGCGAGGACTTTCGTCCGCCGCCCACCAGGCTGTAGTAATCGGGGTGGCCGGCGAAATAGCGATTGGGCGGGACCAGGCTGTAGAAGTTCTCCGCCCCGTTGAAAAGCCGGTTGATGCCGCCCAGTTCGGCTTGGTCGGGAACACTGACGCCGTTGAGCTTGAGGTGGGCATCCCATTGACCCTTTCCAAAAACCATGGCCTCGTCCGTGTCCCGATAGCTGAAGGCCGGGGCCTGAGTCTCATCCAGATCCGGAACGCGCACCACGTCTTGGGGCCGCAGGACGGTGGCGTCGGGCGCATACCAGCGCACGCCCAGGTGGTCTTCGAGAAAGGAATAGACGGCATAAAGCGTGCCCCGGTCATCGTGGCCGGCCAGGTAGACGTTGCGCCGGTCTGTGCGAACCACGAAGGCTTCCTCGGCAAGGGTGTCGAGCCGCCCCTTCTGGAAGCCGGATGGGAGAAACGGACTGGCGCCCACGAAGATCGCCGGGCCGGGGGGATTGCGGCTCGTTACCGGCAGCACAGCGCCCGAGATCTGCTTCAGGTCGTCGGCCAGCTCCTGCGCCGCATGCTTCACCGTCGCGCTGGCATCCAGCGCGGTGACTATCGTGTACTGGCTCTGGCCATGATCGGCCAGGACCAGTCCGGCCGCAGAGGCGGAAGCGATGGACAAGAGGAGAGAAACACCAGCGAGGGTCAAGCGCATGAAGCGGAAACGGGGGGAGGATGCAAACGGACCGGCTGAAAGGGATTTGACAAAGCCGCACCGTGCCGGAACCTCAAACCACAAAGGCTCGGTAAACGATTTCATGGTTGAATTGTAACTATTCACGTTTTTCCATTTGACTGGCAGGCCGTGTGGAGGGCGCGGGGTTTTGGAGGCCAGCAACCAGATTGGTCATGGGACATTGGTAATCCCGCCGGGGGTTTGGAGTCAATCACGGAGATGGGGCATTTGGCGCCTTGAAAACTTTTGAACGGGACTTCTATACGAATGCTTCAGTTACAGGATGAGTTTGATATAATTCTTCCAGCCGGCCGATTTCCTTGTCCGAGAGCCTGACCGAAAGCGCCGCGACTGCATCCTCAAGATGATGGGGCTTGGTCGCGCCTGCAATGGGTGAGGTGATCGCCGGGTTGTGGAGCACCCAAGCAAGTGCGATTTGCGAAGGTGGCAGCCCACGGTCTCGCGCCACCTCGTTTAACCGGCCGATGACAGGCTTGTCAATATCCACGGTCTTGGCAAATAGTTTGCTCGCGAAACCATCGCTCTTGGCGCGCTCGGTTTGAGGTTCTTCCGACCAAGGGCGCGCCAGCCTGCCACGAGCGAGCGGGGACCATGGCGTCACACCCACACCCTCGGACACGCATAGGCCAAGCATTTCCCGCTCCTCCTCACGATAGAGCAGATTGTAATAGTTCTGCATTGAGACAAAAGTCGCCCAGCCATTGGCGCGTTGAATGCCGATTGCCTTCATGAATTGCCATGAATGCATCGAAGACGCGCCCAAATATCGGACTTTCCCGGATCGAACGACGTCATTGAGCGCCTCAAGCGTCTCGGGCAGCGGGGTTTCATAATCAAAACGATGGATTATATAGAGATCAATGTAGTCCGTGCCCAGCCGCCGCAAGCTCTGGTCAACTTCGGACAGGATCGCTTTGCGCGAAAGGCCGTGACCGTTGGGATCCGGGCGCACAGGGCCGTTCACTTTGGTGGCAAGCACCACCTCGTCGCGACGCGCGAAATCACGGATCGCGCGCCCCAGCACCGCTTCGCTTTCGCCAATCGAATAGACGTTGGCCGTGTCGAAGAAATTTACACCCAATTCCAGGGCGCGCTTGATGAATGGACGACTGTCCTCCTCATTCAAAGTCCAAGGCCAATTGAGCATGCCTGGCCACGGAGTCGCCTTCACTTTTCCATAGCTCATGCAGCCGAGGCAAAAGCGCGACACTTGCAGGCCGGTGTTTCCGAGCTTCACATAATTCATCTCAATCTCCTGTTTTATATTTAACCGGCGGACATGGCCGCCTTTGTTGTCCACAACAGGCCGGGCGCAAGCTGGTTTCGGCGGAGGCAATTATTCAAAGGCGCGACCGACCGAGAACGCCTGGCCAACGAAATTGCCAATTCCGTAATAACCCTGCGTGTCCGGCGCGAACGCCAGGGGTTTGACCTTGGTGATGTCAAGCAAGCCGCCCTTCGCCATCACGCTGTCTTCCGCTTTCACGTCCAAAACCTCGCCGACGAATTGCGTGTGCAGTCCAAGCTCGATGACGTGGGCCAGCTTGCACTCCACGATCAAAGGGAACTCCATGACATACGGGGCATCCACCAGATTGCTTCTCACCGGCGTTAACTTCGTGGCCGCCAGCTTGTCCACACTTCTGCCGGAAACCAACCCGAAGTAATCTGCCTGTTGGACATGACTCTCCGACGGAATGCTGATGGTGAATGCCTTCCGTGCCAGGATGTTGCCGTGGGTGTACGTCGCCTTACGCAGGGACACTGCAATGCACGGCGGCTGGGAGCAGCAAATGCCGCCCCACGAAGCGGTCATTACGTTCGCCTTGCCCGCTTTGTCGTAGGTTCCCACCACAAACACCGGGGTCGGGTAAACAAGGGTTTTTGCACCTATGGATTCTTTCATACAGGACATCATTTTAAGCTGAACTCACACGGCATCCAAGCCCGAAAAACAACCGCGAAGCCCGGCGCCGCTCCCCGCCTCACTTCACATCTTTGGTCCACAATGCCAGTTCCTGCTTGGTCAGCATTTCGTAATCCTCCAGCGCCCTGCCTATATGCACCGCCGTTGCCCTGCCAAGCCCAATCCTGTTTTCAAACGCTTTAATTTGATCAACCAGCATTGGAAGTTGGCTCTCCGCCTGGCTGGCATCGGAACCATCCGCGCTGCCCCGCACCACTTGCGCCACCAGCAGCAAGGCGTGCAGATGCCCCGGCACATTGTGCTCCTCAAATGTCTTCTGCAACTGCCCTGGGTTTCCATTGCCATTGGAATAGATCCGGGCCAGATAGCCGGTTGTCTCCTCGTCTCGGTATTCCGGAATGCTCCCCGTGAAGATGTTCAGATATTCCCGCAATCGTGCAGTGACCTGGGGCTGTGTCAAAACCCCGCGCC
>JBEKSF010000211.1:0-6341 GCA_049517295.1 Verrucomicrobiota bacterium | reverse complement strand
TCGAGTTGTGTCGTCACGGCGGGTGGCGCTGCGAACGCGGCGCCGGCCAGGACGAAGACGGCAGCAATAGCCGCGGCCATTGGACGGAAGTGAGATAAGTTCGTTTTCATTTTACCAATCCTTTATGCGTTGATCGGGCTGCCTTTGCCGGTTCAAGTCGTGTCGTCACGGCGGGTGGCGCTCCAGACACAGTGACGGGGAAGGCCGTAACTGTGGCGAATGCCACGACCATCGGACGGACGCGAGATAAGTTCGTTTTCATTTTACCAATCCTTGATGGGTTGATCTGTCCGCTGGTCATTGGTGCTGTTGCGTGCGACTGGGGCGGCGGGAAGCCGTCGCTCTTCGCTCTTGAGCGAGTCGAGGAGCGCGCGCGCTTCCTGTTTGCTCATCTGGCCAGGTTCGCGTTGCGAGTCGGCCGCCTGCGCGGCTTCGTCCTTGCGCTGGTCCGCGCCGGCCTGAGCTTGATGATCGCCTTGCGGCTGGCCGTTGGCAGGCTTGGGCTGCTGTCCTGCCTGATCGGACTGCTTTTGCTGGCCCGGCTTCGAGCCGCTGTTGGCTTGCTGTTGATCCTTTTGTTGGTCGGACTTGGGCTGCTGTCCCGCTTGATCAGGCTGCTTTTGCTGGTCCGGTTTGGAGCCACCGTTGGCTTGCTGTTGATCTTTCTGCTGGTCGGGCTTGGAATTGCCGCCGGATTTCTGATCTTTGTTATTCTGGTCCTTCGGCTGAGGGTTTTGACCCGATTGATTCTTTTCATCCGGTTTCTGATCTTTGTTCTGCTGATCCTTCTGGTCAGGCTTCTGGCCGGACTGGTTCTTCTGATCCTTGTCCTTTTGATCCTGTTTTTGTTTTTGTTCGTCTTTCTTCTGTTGATCTTTCTTCTGCTGTTCCTGCTGCTTCTTCAATTCCTCCAGCTTTTGCTTCACGAAGTCGCGATTGTATTTGGCGTCGGCGTCATTGGCGCGAAGTTGCAGCGCGGACTCATACGTTTTGACCGCCTGTTCCCAACTCTGGATGGTTTGCTGCGGTTGAGTCTGCTCGGTCTTCTGGCCGGTGCGATAAAGCGTGTCGCCGAGGTTGTAGTAGGCGTCCTCCTGCGCGGCCAGGCCCTTGGCGTCGGCGGACGGTTCGCTGCCGAGTGATTTCTGAAACGCCTCGGCAGCCAGCGGGAACTGGCCCGCCTTGTAAGCCGCCGTGCCGGCGTTGAATTGAAGATCCGGTGTATTCGTGTTGTGTTGAGCGGCTGCGGCATACTCGCGCTCCGCTGTAGCAAAGTCTCCCTTTTGGTAGGCCTGCTCGGCCGTCGCGGGCGAGGCTTGCGCCTGGTGGAACGGGCTGAACAGCAGCACGCCCAGCATCGCCGCCGCGCTATGCACCATGAATGGTGGACGCTCCATTTCCGGCGCCGGCGTTGCATGTTTACGCACGTTGCGCCGCGTGCCGAAAAGCATGCTAGTGAGGAGAAGAGCGAGTGAGGCCGCCAGCGGCCACTGGAATCGTTCCGTGTAAACTTTCTGCCGCCGTGAGGCGAGATCGTGTTTGGCCAGCGGGGCGAGAGCTTGCTGGTAGATGGTTTCCAGTCCCTGGCCTTGCGCGCCGAGGGGCGCGTAGAGTCCGCCGGTCGCCTCGGCTATCGCCTTCAAGCCCGCTTCGTCCAGGTGCGACTTGACGAACTGGCCGGCCTCGTCTTTCACGAAACCGCCGCCCTGTTCGGCCGGGATCGGAATCAAGTCGCCGTTGGCCGTGCCGACGCCCACGGTGTAAATCTTCATCCCATCCTTCGCCGCCGCTTTGGCCGCGGCCAGATCGTTGCCTTCCAGGTCCTCGCCGTCGGTGAGCAGGACGAGGATTTTGTCAGTGCTCGGGCGGTTTTGCAGAGCGGCCTGCGCCTCGCGAATGGCGCTGGCGATATCCGTGCCGCCGCGGGGAATGATGGTGGTGTCGAGCGCGGCCAGCGACTCGTGGAACGCGTCGTAGTCGATGGTGATGGGGCATTGCAGAAAGGCGTTGCCCGCGAAGGCGATCACGCCCGCGCCATCGCCGTTGAGATGGCTCACGAAATCATCCACCGCCAGTTTGGCGCGGGTGAGGCGATCAGGCTTGACATCGGGTGTCAACATGCTGCGCGAAGTATCCACGGCAAAAATGACTTCGATGCCTCGCCGCTTTACTTCCTCCCAGCGGAAACCGGCTTGCGGCCGCGCCAGCGCGACAAAGAGGCAGCCGACGGCGGCAAGGAACAATCCGCGTTTCCAGTTTCTCTTGGCGGCGGAAAACGAAGCGGTCAGCTGCGCGAGCAGGTGCGACGAAGCGAAGTTGGCGAGCGCCGCGCGCTGGCGGGCGTCATAACGCCTCCACGCCCAGACAAGTGTGCCGCACGCGGCCAACCCAGCCAGCAACCAGAGAGGTTCAGAGAATTTCATAATAGTCCTATTGAATGTAAGTTGAGTTGAATTGGTTTCGGGTCATGGCAGCCTCCGATAGCGCGTTTGCTCCAACCCTACGGCGAGGCCAAGCACGCCGAGCGCGGGAAACAAGGCCCAGGCAAACAGATCCTGATAACGTTCGAACTTGTGGACAGTCTGCGTGCTCTTTTCGAGGCTGTTGATTTGGGCGTAAATGTGTTTGAGCGAATCGGTGTCCGTGGCGCGATAGAATTGGCCGCCCGTTTCGGCGGCGATTTTCTGCAACGTATCCTCGTCCACGTCCACTTTGGACATGACGATCTGGGTGTTGCCAAATTGGTCCTTCACGGGCACGGGCGCATCACCACGAACGCCGACGGCGATCGTATAAACTTTCACCCCAAGCGCCTTGGCGGCCTCGGCGGCGGCGATGGGCGAAATCCTGCCGGAGTTGTTCACGCCGTCGGTCAGCAGCACCACAATCTTTGATTTGGCGGGCTTGTCGCGCAGGCGGTTGACGCAGGTGGCAATGGCCGAGCCAATAGCCGTGCCGTCCTCCACGCCGGCGGTTTGGACGCGGCTGAGATTTTGCTCAAGCCAATCGTGGTCGAGCGTCAGCGGGCTGACGAGGTAAGGCGCGCCCGCAAACGCGGTAATGCCGATGCGGTCGTTGGGGCGGTCTTCGATGAACTTCGCGACGATGGACTTCACGACATCAACACGGTTGACCGGCTGGCCGTCAACCTTGAAATCAAGCGCCTGCATGGAGCCGGATACGTCCAGCGCGAGCATGATGTCGATGCCGCTGGCCTGCACTTCGGTGCGGCCGTGGCCGAATTGCGGCCGCGCCAGGCCGACCACCATCATCGCGGCGGCAAGGATCGGCAGCAACCAGACCCAGCGGCCCGCGCGGCTGCGTGTCTCGCGGGCGACCTGCCGGGCCAGACTGACGTTGGAGTATTCTACGGCGGCGGTCGCGCCCCGCCTTCCGCGCCAAAGCAGCGCGAGGGGCAAGAGCGTCAAGAGCCACAGCCATTCAGGTTGTAAGAATCGGATCATATTTGTTGTCCTTGTTGAACGGTTGCTTGCGCAACCTGGTGAGTTGTTTCCGTGTTAGCCGGCTGGCCGGTTTCGATAACAAACGTGCGCGCGCTCTGGAGCATGTTTTCCATCTCCTCGATGGAGAGAATCCAGCGGGCGAACTTGGCCAGGTCGCAGTGGTGGAGAAAATCCGCCAGCAAAGCGCGGTGGCCCGCCAGCAAAGCGTCGGAAGATTCGAGCAGATCGTGGAGGAACTCCTCCGTCGTTCGCCGCGCCGCGCGGGCCTCGAATCGGACTTCGATGTAATGGCGCACGATCTCAGAAACGGTAATGGAGAATTCGCGGGCATTTTCCGGCTGCATCAACGCGCGGGCTTCTTCCAGCCGGTCGTGCGCGATTTCGTAGGGCAACTTCGCAGCGGCCAGAGCGCGACGCCGATTCCAGCGCCAAGCGGCGTAACCGAGCGCCGCGAGAGCCAGACCTCCAGCCAGCCAGGCAGGCCAGAGCCAGGGCGACGGAATGTGCTTTGGTCCGCGAATGTCGCGGATGTCTTGCGTCGCGGCGTTGGGCGCGGTGGCCGGTGCGGGTTTGGCCGAGTTAGTTTGTGTCAACGCGAAAGCATTGAGGCTGGCGAGTGACAGCGCGGCGGCGATGGCCAGAACGCGCGGGGTGTGGAATGTGAGTTTCAAGAGCGTCTCCTTTCACGGATTTTAAAGAAATGTTGCAGTGCCGGCAGGTAAGGCCTGGCCGTGTCCAACTCCAACGTATCGACGGCCTCCGCGCGAAAGCCGCGCACCAGCCGCTGTGTGCGGTCATTTGATTCCTGTGCGAAGCGGCTGCGCACTTCCGGGTTGGCGGTATCGAGTTCGACCACTTCGCCGGTCTCCGCGTCCTCGATGGCGAGCACGCCGACGTCTGGCAGTGATTTTTCGCGGCTGTCCTCGATGTGCAGGGCGACGAGGTCGTGGCGTCGATTAGTCTGCCGCATCGCCCGGCGCAGATCCTCCAGCGCCTGGTCGGGATCGCCCGCAGACTGGAAGTCCGAGATGAGAAACGCAATGGCGCGGCGGCGAAGAATGCGGTTGGCGAAGTCGAGCGCCTTGACCGTATCCGTGCCACGGCCTTGTGGTTGGTGGAAAAGGATTTCCCGCACCACCCGCATGACATGGCGGCGGCCTTTCTTGGGCGGGATGTATTGCTCGATTCGGTCGGTGTAGAGAATCAGGCCGACCTTGTCGCTGTTGCGAATGGCGGAGAAGGCCAGCACGCTGGCCAGTTCGGCCGCGAGTTCGCGCTTGCTCAACGCGGCCGAACCGAAATTGCCCGACGCGCTGACATCGACGAGCAATAGGATGGTCAGTTCGCGTTCCTCGGTGAACTTTTTCACGAACGGGCGGCCGGCGCGGGCGGTCACGTTCCAGTCAATCGTCCGCACTTCGTCGCCGGGGACGTATTCGCGCACCTCGTCGAAATCCATGCCCCGGCCTTTGAAAACCGAGTGGTATTCGCCGGCGAGGGTATTGTTGACGAGGCGGCGGGTGTGGATTTCCAGCTTCCTCATCCGGCACATGATGGCCTTGGCTCTTTCGGGGTTCATAATCGATTCTCCTTTCCAGGTTTGCCGCCGCTTCACGGCACGGGCAGCGTGTCGAGGATTTTCTGGATGATGTCCTCCGAGGTGATGTTCTCGGCCTCAGCCTCGTAACTGACGGCCACGCGGTGGCGCAGCACGTCGGGCGCGAGCTTCTTCACGTCCTGGGGCGTCACGTAACCGCGACCGTCGAGGAACGCGGCCGCGCGCGAGGCGAGCGTGAGATTGATGGAGGCGCGCGGTGAAGCGCCGGTTTGAATGTACCCGTTGAGGTCCAGGCCGGCGGCCTTCGGGTTGCGTGTGGCCAATACCAAGTCCACGATGTAGTCCTTGATCTTGTCGTCCACATAGATGGTGTTGACCACGCGGCGGGCGCGGGCGATTTCCTCGACCGAGACGACCGGCTTGACGCGGAGCGATGGTTCGCTCGTGGCCATCGCTTCGACAATGGCGCGCTCCTCAACACGATCCGGGTAGCCGATGATGACCTTCATCATAAAGCGGTCCACCTGCGCTTCGGGCAGCGGATAGGTGCCCTCCTGCTCAAGCGGGTTCTGTGTGGCGAGCACAAGAAAAGGATTGGGTAGTTGGTAGGTCGTCTCGCCGATGGTGACCTGGCGTTCCTGCATGGCTTCGAGCAGAGCACTTTGCACCTTGGCCGGGGCGCGGTTGATTTCATCGGCCAGAATAAGATTGCTAAAAATAGGGCCATGCTTGGTGCGGAAGCCGCCGTCCTGCGGATTGTAAATCATCGTGCCCACGATGTCGGCGGGCAGCATGTCCGGGGTGAATTGAAGACGTTGAAACTTGAGGCTGACGCCTCCGGCGAGTGTTTTGAGCGAGAGCGTTTTGGCCAGGCCCGGCACGCCTTCGAGCAGGACATGGCCGTTGGTCACGAGCGCAATGAGGAGGCGGTCGATCAGGTGCTTCTGTCCGACAATCACGCGCCCCATTTCCTGTTGTAGCGGGCGCACCCAGGCCGAAGTCTCCTGCACCGCATCATGCACCGCCTGCACGGCCGGATTCGGCCCGGCGTCCGGCGAGGCCGGTTTGGCCGCTGGCACCACCGTGAGTTTAGGTTTGGGTCGCATGGCGGGCCGATATCGGACGCCATCGAAGGCAGCGTCGTTAGTGGCTGGCGTGAGAGCGGGCAGCGTGGTGGCGGCGGCATCGCGGGCCTGAACTGAAGAATTCCAATTATTGTTTTTCATATGCTTTCGTCGATCATTTGCTTTGTTTCATTTTCACGGCATCACATCGACACCGCTTTGTTCTGTAGGTAATAGACCACAGGGATATGGCTG
>JBEKSF010000210.1:0-6453 GCA_049517295.1 Verrucomicrobiota bacterium | reverse complement strand
TGGAATTGGCCGCTCCCATGGCCTTGAGCGTTCCGAAATAGCGCAGGTTATCGAGCGTGAAGTTGTAGAAGGTCTGGCCCGCAATCGCCGTGCCAATGACGAAACCGAGCAAGACCGACGTGGCGATGTTGATGGGAATTCCGGTGCGCTTCATGAAATAATCCAGCGTGAGCTGCACGAACTGCTCACGGGTGTATGCGGTCAGCCCGGTCGCCTTTCGAATCCGGCCGCAAACGGCTGCCAGGCTTTCCCCCGGCTTGGCCTTGACCAGGATGAACGAGAGCAGCTTGCGTTCGCGCGGCGCAAAAATCGTGGCCCGCGAATAGGTGGTGTAAACACTCGGCTGCGATTGAAAGCTCCGCGTCACCCGGCAAATGCCCACGACGACGGCGCGATGATCGTTCAATTCCAGCGCGTCGCCGATTTGAAGCGGCACGCGGCGGCCATCCGGCAACACCTTGGCCAATTTGTCGTTTGCGTTCACTTCATCCACGATCACGCCGTCGCTGCGACGCAAATCGGCCAGCGCGCCTTTTACCATGATGGGCGGGCCGCCGATGAGCGTCGCGTCGTCCAGGCCGAAGACGTTGCACGATTGAAAACTACCGTTGTCGAGCCGCGCCTGGAGCAGTCCTTTGTAGAGCGGCACGGCCCATTGGACGCCTTCGACGCCTCGCACACGGAACAGTTGAGTATCCTGAAGCGGCTTTACGTCATCCACGAATTGGACTTTTTCGTCCATGACCCAGATATCAGGAAGCGAGGTGTCAGTAAGAAACCCGAAGGTGCGGCTCATCAGCCCGACGAAAATCGCCGCCTGCTGCGTCATGAGCAGCGATGCGAACGTGAGCCCCATGACGATGCCGAGATACTTGGCGCGGTCGCCAATTAACATTTTAAGCGCAATAAAATTCATGATGGCCATCCTCTCATTTTCATTCTTGGCGGGTTTGTTTTTCCTTTGCGACCCACGCGTCGGCCGGGACTTCAGCCGGGCCGGGGCAGGCAGTGAATTTCGCCGCCTTGCTGAGATTGAGAATGCCGCGACCGCCGCCGGGCATTCGGAAAGACAGACTCGGCAACGTCAGGAAAGAGTGAACCCGTTGCAACCGCTCGGCTGGAAGCGCGGCCACGCCGTGGAACTTCAGATAGACATGCCGGCCGTTGACCATTTGGATGTCGAGGTAGCCCACGAACTGTTGTCCGGGCGCGTGTTGCCGTTTTGGCCGCTCAACATGCTGCAATTCGCGCCCCTCCGCCTCACCGAGAAACTCCTGTTGGGAGATCTCAACGAGGTCGGGCGCTTCTGACGACGGTCTTGGCTTCCATGCCGAAATCCCTTCGCCCGCCAGGTCAATTCGCGCGATGTTGGAAACAACGAATGTCGTCAGCGAAAATTGACCGGCTAAAATGATTCTTCCCTGAGCAAAAAATTCAGGGCGCTGAGATTCTTTGATGATGCGTTGCACCAACGCGGGTTCGTCCTGAGTGAAAGTGCTGAGGGAGCCGTCAGCTCCGTGGATGCTAATTTGCAATTCCGGGTTGAGCCGATCGGAACCGCCAGACACTCGAATGCTTTCGCGTGTTTTCATTTGCTGTTTTGTTGGTTTGGATATCAGGCAACTTGCGCCAGGAGTTGTTTCGATTGTGCAGTTGCCGAAGCGAGCGCCTTTTCCGGCCCAATGGCGCGGTTCGCCATACCTTCGACCCGCACGACATCCACGTTGGTGATGCCGATGAACCCAAGGACCGCGCGGAGATACGGCTCGTGAAAATCGAGTGGCTTGGCCGGGCCATGGGAGCAAACTCCGCCGCTGGCCAGCACGACAATCGCGCGCTTGCCGGCAACGAGTCCCTTCGGTCCGTTGGACGTGTAGGAAAAGGTGCGTCCGGCGCGGACGATGTGGTCAATCCACGCCTTGAGCGTGGACGGGATGCTGAAGTTGTGGACAGGTACGGCGAGCACGATCACATCGGCCTCCACGACTTCATTGATCAGCAGATCGGAGTAGGCCAGCGCCTCCACCTGCGCGGGCGTAAGTTCTTCCGGTTGCGCCTGAAGCGCGCTGACAAACGCCCGCCCGACATGGGGCGGGGAACTCTCGGCAAGGTCGCGAACCACCATGTTCACCCGGGGATGCCGCGCCCGAAGCTCGTTCACAACCAACCGGGCGGCTTGATGCGAGAAGGCTTGCGCCCCTCGCGGACTGCTTTCGAGCAACAGAATGTTCTTCATTGTTGTGTTCCTTTCATCAGCGTTTTGTTTTCTCATCACGCATGCATCATCCTTCCGATTCTTCCGTCCGCCCAATACCGTGTTCCTTGCGCAGCCATGCTTTTTTGGTATAATGGGGGCAGCAATGGAACTGCGGCACCTCCGATATTTCCTGGCCGTGGGTGAAGCGTTGAACTTCACCAAGGCCGCGGCGCAACTGCGGGTCGCGCAACCGGCGTTGAGCCGGCAAGTCCAGGACCTGGAAGATGAAATTGGCGTGGACTTGCTCAAACGTAGTCCGCGCGGCGTGACGCTCACGGCGGAGGGAAGACTTTTTCTGGAAGAAGTCCGCGACATATTGAAGCGCACCGACGAATCCGTGGAAAAAGTCCGCGCGCTGACGCGCGGACAATATGGCGAACTCCACGTCGCTTACTCCCCCGCGCCAACGGTGGAACTGTTGCCGCCGGCACTGGCCGCGTTTCAAAAGGCGTTTCCGCGCGTAAGCGTGGTGTTGCACGACCTGTCACGGCGTGAAGTCATCGAGGGACTCCAGAGCGATACGCTCCAACTGGCGGTGACACCCAGGGCAGCGGGTTCGCAGCCCGAGGGCATCGAATTTGAAGTGTTGCGAACTTACCCGTTTTGCGTGGCGCTGCCGACCACGCATCGCCTGGCTCGGCTCAAATCCGTCCCTCTGGCGAAGGTCGCCGCCGAACCGCTTGTCGCACTCCGGCGCAAGGACAACCCCAATTATTATCATGTGCTGGACGGACTGTTCGGCCCGCTCGGCGTCAAACCGCGCATCGTGGCGGAGTGCGACACCTTTAGTTCGCTTATCACGGCCATTGAATCCGGACGCGGCATTGCGCTTTCGACCTCGGTTTTCAAACAGGCGACTGGCAAACGGCTCGTCTATCGGCCGTTGACTGGCATAAACGAAGTTCTCTCGGTTGGCATCGCTCGTGCAAGAAACGGAGACATCACGCCGGCGGGAGAGAAGTTTTGTGAAATCCTCCGCAATGTCGCCAAGCTGACAGTTGCGGCCAAGTCACCCAAGGGTGCCACAGGATCGGGCAACTCGTAGTCCTGATGCTCTCCCTTTTTCCCCAGAGATGCCCCATCCACAGGCGGGCGCCGTGCGCGGAACTGTCTGCGACCTTGGGTCGGAGATTTCGGACGATCACCGGAATCTCCCCAGGGAAGAAAAGCTGTCGGAAAATATGCGGCTGCTCGCCCACACCGTTGGCGATGCGGTCGTTGGTGGCGAAACGGTTGAAACCTCGTCGTCTGAACCCCGTTCCCCAACCTCATGAGGCCTTCAATCGCTTCTTCTACGCTGCGCTGTTTGGCTTTGTATGCACATGCACTGGCACCTGGGCAACAGTCTGCGGCGCGCGCCCGCTTGGGCCCGCGTTGAGCGGGTCTGCCGCTGGCATCCGCCAGACTGGCCAGGCGGTTTTCTCACCTCTGGCGACCTTGGCGAACTGGGCTGGAAATTCGCGTTGGAGGAAGACCGTGATTTCAGGGCGGAGATTAAGCCCGCGAACTTGAAGCAGGTCATTAAAGCTGCGTGTAATCGGTTGCGGCCGACCTGCCTCCAACGGACCCAGCAGAATTGTGTTATAAACGGCATCCCACGCGGGATCGACCCCATCGGTTGTCCGCCCGGAGCAACAGGCAAGGCGATGAAGCTCCTCTTCGAGGATGTTGATAGAAGGACCTTGCCGAACTGCCTGCGAGAAGAGGCGGTCAAGTTCGGCAGGGTCCTTCGCCGCCCGGCGCAGAGCATTGGGGAGTTCCCTCAAGAGTTGCTCAGTGAAATCCAACCCATTCCGGTATTCCTTGGGGTCGTGCTGTTGCAGATTCCGCAAAGCCTGTTGCCAGGCAGAAGAGAAGCGCGGGCGCTTGCGGAAGCTGCGGATCGATTTGGCTAGAGCCGAAACAAGGGTGCGCCGCAGGCGGGCGTCGGTTCTTTCGCGTGACAGTCCGGGTTGACTGATGATTCCGCGCGGGGAACGGTCGTTGCGGGTTGGAGGATCAGTGGTGTCCATAATCGTTCTGGTGCGCTTTCTCTTTGAGTTTGATTCTGGAGCCTCAGGCGGCCGCCTTTTCCAGTTGCGCCTCAGCCAATTCGGCTTGGGCCGCGTCCCATTCCGCCAGCTTTTGCATCACGGTGCTGGGATCCTGGGACTTGTTGATGACTTCCTCTCGCGAGATCATGCCGGCCTGGAATTTCTCCATCAGATTGCCGTCCAGTGTGACCATCCCGTACTTGGCGCCGGTTTGAATGTCCGATTGGATGCGGAAAGTCTTGTTGTCGCGGATGAGCGCGGCCACCGAGGGGGTGTTGATCATGATTTCATAGACGGCAACGCGTCCCGCCTGGTCAATGCGCGGGATGAGCAACTGCGAGATGACCGCCTGCAACACGGTGGAAAGCTGGATGCGGATGGTTTCCTGCTGGTTGATAGGGAAGGCGTTGACCAGACGATCAATGGTCTTGGCCGCCCGGTGGTGTGCAGGGTGCCAAAGACCAGATGGCCCGTTTCCGCCGCCGTGATGGCCGCCTCCATCGTTTCCAAGTCCCGCAATTCCCCCACCAGGATCACGTCCGGGTCCTGCCGCAGCGCCCGGCGTAACGCCTCGGCAAAACTGGGCACGTCAATGTGGACTTCGCGCTGCGTCATCACGGCTCTCTTCGGCTTGTGATAGTATTCGATCGGGTCCTCGATGGTAATGATATGGACGTCGTCCCGTTCCTCGTTGATGATGTTAATCATGGAGGCCAGGGTGGTGGTTTTGCCCGAACCCGTAGGGCCTGTGACCAGCACCAAGCCGCGCGGCTTGTGCAACAGAGTGTTGATGGTGTGCTGGGGCAAGCCGATTTCATCCAAGGTCAGCAGCTTGGTGGGGATCTGCCGCAGGACCAGGCCGAAGTTGCCCTTCTCCTTAAAGGCGCTGACCCGGAACCGGGCGGCGTCGCCGAAAGCAAAACCGAAGTCCGCCCCGCCTTCCTGACGGACGTGTTGAATGTTTTCTTCGGAGGTAATGCTGCGCATGAGTTCATCGCAGTCTTCCGGGCGCAAGGGCGGCCCCTCGACGCGTTGGAGAATACCGTGGGTCCGGATCACCGGCGGGAAACCGGCGCGAACGTGCAAATCGGACGATCCCTCGGAGACCACCAACTGGAGTAGATCAGACATGGCATACATAGATCAGCCTTTCATATCCTCGAAGTCATCAGTAACTTCATTTAGTTTTTCATTCCGTCACTTTCCACCTTTGTCCGAAAACAATCGCACCAGGGCTTTCTGAACGTCTGGAATATGTAGGTTTCCGAGGTGTCCGCCGTCAGGATAAATCGTCAGATTCGTGCCGAATGTGGAGCGAAACCAGGAAATGTCGGTCGTAGTGAGCAGAAAATCATCCTCGGATATCTGGACGCGGATTTTGGGATTATTGTGGAGGAACTCCGTGCTTTGTTCCAAATCGGTGCCGGCAGAGAGTTGTTCGCGATTGGTTGCGCGGCCGGTCTTTATCAGGTACGGAAGGACGAAGCGGTCCGTGTATTCTTCGTAATTGATCGTCCGAATCTCGCGGTAGGAATCCTGGCGGACAAATTTGTCGGGGTTGACTTTCAGCACCCCCAGGTTGTGCCGCTGCTGGCTGTCGACAATGACGCTCATGAGCGTGTAGCGAAAAACCAGGCCGATCAGGAAGTCGGACTCAGTGCGCGTCAGGGGAATGTTGCCCGAGACATCCAGGCTGTTGTCGGCAAAGTAAAGGGCCTTGTAAACCGCCTCTTCCATCCGCTGGCGCCGTTCCGCGGCCGGCCAGGCCAGGGGCGCATCGAACATCTCGTCCAAACGCTTTTCCGCCTGAGCCAGTTGCACGGGTGGATTGACGGCGACATAACGGTCGAAAGTCAGGCCCCCAAGTTGGCCGGCGGCTTCGCGCGCGGCAATCATCAGCGTGAAATAGCTGCCGTGCGAAACGCCCGTCAGCGACGTGCCCGTAATCTTGTCGCCCTTCCATTTCCTCATGTCCGCCAGGATTAGCTTGAGGGCGCTCACCACATCATCGCAGTCCGCCGGGCCGTAGCCCGGAACCTCCACGGTGGAAGCGGATTCCATGAACTCCTTCTGGAACGGATTGGAGAAAGCCACCACGGAGTAGCCGTGCCGGTACATCATGTCCGCATAAGCCACGGTGGAGCGGTCCAACCGGTACGATCC
>JBEKSF010000209.1:0-6614 GCA_049517295.1 Verrucomicrobiota bacterium | reverse complement strand
TCAGCGGCGAGAACCTGGATAAACTGCGCCAATTGGCCGACCAGACCGCGGCCGAACTGCGCGCGGCCGGCGGCTACCATGTGTTCGATGACCTGGGCCTGCGCATGCCCAATATTGAAATCGCCATAGACCAGGACCGCGCCAATTCGCTGGGCTTGAACAATCAGCAAATCGGCGCGGTGGCCCAATCCTCCTTTACAGGGTTGAAACTGTCCGAATTGCGCGAGGGCGACCGGCTCATCCCGATTCTGGCTCGTGGCCGTATTGAGGAGCGCAGCGAGGCGGAAAAGATTCGCGGTCTTTATGCCCCAACCCCAGACGGGAAAGCCGTTCCCTTCGAGAGTTTCTCGACCATCAAAGTCCAGCCGGAGTTTGTCACCATCCCGCACTACAACCAGCTTCGCACCGTAACGGTCAAGTCCTATGCGCCCTTCGGGGAGTTGCCCTCACAGATCCTGGCCCGCGCCCGGCCGGGTCTGGCCAAGATTCACCTGGACCCGGGCTACGAAATGAAGTTTGCCGGTGAGGACGAGGAATTGCGCAAAAACCGAGCCGAAATGGGACTGGTGATGCAGATGTCTCTGGCGCTCATTTGCATGACTATGGTCATTCAATTCAAATCCGTCATCAAATCGGTGGTGGTCATGCTGACGGTGCCGCTGGGCATCATTGGCGCCGTGCTAGGACTGACGGTTACTAGCTCGCCCTTGGGATTCATGGCGCTGCTGGCGATGGTCAGCCTGGCCGGCGTCATGGTGAGCCACATTATCGTGCTCAGCGACTTCATCGAGCACGCTCGCGCCAAGGGCCTGCCCCTGGAAAAAGCGCTGGTCCAGGCCGGCCTGGCGCGCCTGCGGCCGGTGCTGGTGACTGTCCTCGCCACGGTCGGCGGGCTGGTTCCGCTGTTCTTGACCGGCGGGGCGCTCTGGCATCCGCTGACGGCGGTCCACATCTTTGGCCTGCTGCTGGCCACGGTGATGACCCTGCTCATGTTGCCGACACTCTACTACGTCTTCTGCGCCAAGCTGAAATTCATCAAATAACTACCACTTTATGCGTTCATTTCCTTTCAAACTGCCATTCTGGTCCGTCGTTGTGGTGACGCTAGCCGGCTGTGCCGTTGGCCCGAACTACAAGCGTCCCGCGGTGAATGCGCCGGTCGGCTTCCGCGATGCCACCAATCAAGTCTCAACCAACTCGTTCGCCGATTTGCCGTGGTGGAGCGTGTTCAAAGACCCGGTGCTCCAGGACTTGGTTCAAGTTGCCCTCACCAACAACTACGACCTGCGAATCACGCTCACGCGAGTAGATCAGGCCCGGGCGATTCAAGCACAGGCGCGCTCTCAGTTCCTGCCGCAAGTTGGCTACGGGGGTGAGGCCAACCGGGGCAAGAACGAGTATCTGGGCTTGCCCGTTCCTAATGGCGGTCAGACCATGAATAGTTACCTGGCAGGCTTCGGAGCGGTTTGGGAAATTGATCTCTGGGGTCGCGTCCGCCGGATGAACGAAGCCGCCCGCGCCAACTTCATGGCCACCCAGGAAGGCCGCCGGACTGTGATGATCTCACTCGTTAGTGGCGTTGCGCGGGCTTACTTTGAATTGCTGGAATTGGACGACCAACTTGCGATTGCCACTCGCACGCGGGATTCCTACGAACGGACGCTCAAACTTTTCTCCGACCAGCATGCCGGCGGCTTGGCATCGAAGCTTGAGGTTTCCCGCGCCGAACTCGCGCTGCGTACGGTCACGGCGACCGTCCCGGAAATCGAGCGCCAGATCGCGCTCAAGGAAAACGAAATCAACATGCTCCTCGGTCGCAACCCCGGCCCAATCGCCCGCACCTCGACCCTGCTGGCGGAGGAGATGCCGGTGGAAATCCCGGCCGGACTTCCCTCGACGTTGCTGGAGCGGCGGCCCGACGTTCGAGAGGCCGAGCAGCAAGTCCGCGCGGCCAACGCAGAAATCGGCGTGGCCATTGGCGACTTTTTCCCGCGCATCGGCCTGACGACCTTTTATGGCGGCACGAGCACCGACTTCGACAAACTGTTGAAAAGCGAGGCGAACATCTGGTCAGCCGCCGCCACCGCCGCCGGCCCGGTGTTTACCGGCGGCCGCTTGACCGGCCGTTACCGGCAAACGAAAGCCGCGTTCGAGCAAGCCAAGCTCAGTTACCAACAAACGGCCCTCGGCGCTTTCCGCGAAGTTTCCGATGCACTCATCTCGCATCGCCGATACGAGGACGAGCGCGTCGAGCAAAGCCAGGGCGTCGGCGCCGGACGCGAAGCGGTTGAGTTGGCGACGACGCGTTACAAAGAAGGCAAGGCCAGCTACTACGAAGTCCTCGAGGCGCAGCAGCAACTTTACCCTGCCGAGAACACCCTGTCGCGGATCGAAGCCGCGCGCCGGCTCACGATCGTGCAACTTTACAAAGCCTTGGGCGGCGGCTGGTCGCTCAAGGACTCCGAGTGGTCTGGAATGAGCACACGGCTATCATCCTCTCATAATGGCGGCAGTGGAGGGCAATGATGGTCTATGGACCTTTCGTCATTCGGCATTGCTCGCGCAGAGAACGGAGACCTCACGCCGGCGGGTGAGAAGTTCTGCGAAATCCTACGAAGGGTTGCGAAAGAGGCGATTAAGGCCAAGTTACCCACGCGCAAGCAGACTCACCCGGCCGCTTGAGTTTTCACATTTTCGAGCGCGAGTTCCCATCCCAGCAAGCCACAGCCGCGTCATGAAAACCACCGACAAGCTTTCTGAGCGAATTTGAGTTAGAATAATCCCGTGAAGATCGCCACCGACGGCTTTGTTTTGCATCTTTTCGCCATAGGCTTGGCCGGCGGTTTATACGGCCAAAGTTTTTCGGACATCACCCCTGCGGCGCCCAGTCCGGGAACGAACGACATTTTCCAACTGTCCACCAACGGGAGCCAGACCTGGCCTGATGGATTGAATTACTTCACTGACAACAGCGCACCCGCCGGGCAAACGTTCACCACCCGGAGCAACGCTATGAATCTCGTGTCGGTCGCCGTCAAAACAGCGGGGCTGAATTCTGGCAACGGTTACGGCACGCCCGCGAGCACGCCGACGTATTACCTGCGCATTTATTCGATGAGCGGCAACACGGCGACGTTGCTCAACACGTTCAGTGCGCCGAACCCCGGTTTCAACGACGGCGACTGGCTGCAATGGAGCGGGCTGATCGTGCCGTTGCCGGCGAACAAGACCTGCGCATTTTCGTTCGGCATCAAGCCATCCAGCGGCGGCTGGGCGGCGCTGGACGTAGCCACAAACGCTTACCCCGGCGGGGAAAGTGCGCTCGTCCCCATCAGCGGCGGCACGATCAGCACGGGCGGAAGCCACAGTTTTGACGCTGTTTTTGCTCTTGGCCTGCGCGCGACGAACTTGCCCGTCGCCACCGCACCGGTGGCTTCGACAAACGTGATTTACCTCGGTTCAACGGTGACTATCACGTCGTCCATCGCAGGAAGTGCGCCGTTGTCTTATCAATGGCGGACGGATGGCGGCAGCGGCCGCGCACTCACGGACCTTCCCGGCGCAACGAATTTATCTTTGACCAACACGCCGGCCCTCACGGGCACTTTCCAATACGCTTTGGTGGTGACAAATGGTTCCGGCAGCTTCACCAGTTCAGTCGCGACTGTAACCGTGCTGGCATTGCCCGGCACAGCCAACGTCACCGTCAACGTTTCGAGCAATCTCGCCGTCGTGCCGGCGACGGGCTATGGCCTCCACACGTCGGTTTACACCCTCACATTTGACGATCCGGCGTTGCCGGGCAAATTGAGTCAGGGCGGCGTGAGCATGTTGCGCTATCCCGGCGGCGGATATGCGGACGGATTTCACTGGTCGGTCTCGCGGCCCGAGCTAGGCTGGCCAAACGGTTACGGCATGACGCCATGGAGTGGTGATACCAATGCCTTTGGGTACATGGGGCCAAACACCGACTTCGCCAGTTTCATAAAACTCGTCACCAACGCGCAGTGCCAGGCGCTCATCACGGTGAATTTCGGGGGCGGGCAAAAATGGGATTCGTCCGCCCACACCAAGCTGACCGTCCCGACGACCAACGCCGAACCGCCCGAAGCTGCCGCGTGGGTCGCCTACGCCAACGCCAGCACGAACAATTACGGCACGGCAAACGACGTGACGCTCGGCACTGATTCGCAAGGCAACGACTGGAAAACCGCCGGGTATTGGGCGATGATGCGCGCCGCCACGCCGCTGGGCACGGACGACGGATATAATTTTCTTCGCATTGGTCGCACCGCCCCCATCGGTATTAAGTATTGGGAAATCGGCAATGAAACTTTCGGTACCGGTTATTACGATGCCGGCGGTGACAACGGCTATTGTTTGGACTACGCCGTGCCGTATCCTTACACGACTTATCCGCGTTACGGAAACACGAATCTTTCGCCTGCCGCCTACGGACGCGGCGTGAAAAGTTTCTCGCTACTGATGAAGAAGGTGGACCCGACCGTCAAGATTGGCGCAGTGATCACCACGCCGCCCGGCGATTACAGTTGGGACTACTACAACGGGCAGCATTGGACGCCGGAAACGCTCGCGCAATGCGCCACGGATATTGATTTCATGATTGCTCACTCGTATCTGTGGAACGGCAGCCTCGACGATGGCAGCCAAACGTTGCCGATACCGGGATCAATCTATCCCGCGATGGTGAACGGCACCAGTCCGCACACCGGCCAATACTCTGGCCCGTGGGATTATCTCACTCCCTATCGCTCGGATGGCACGAACGTCCAGCTTTTCATCACGGAATTCGGCTACACCGGCAGCCTCACCAATTCGATCAACGGCGAACCAATCACCGGCCCGGTCAATACGCTCTTTGCCGCCGACAGTTACGCGACGTGGCTCGAATTGGGCGTGGCCAACATAGATTTTCTTGAGATGTCCGTGGACTCGTTCCTCGGAACTGTGGCAACGCCAGGCGGCGTTTATTACGCGGTGCAACTCACGCACGCCATGGCCGGCTCCGGCGACCAACTCGTCAGCGCCGCGTCGGATGTGACGGCAATCCGCGCTCACGCCGCCGTGCAGCAAAGCGGAAAGATCGGCGTGCTGTTACTCAACGAAAACCGGACGAACAGCCTGACGGTGAACGTTTCGATTCCCAACGTGAACCTCGCCAGTTCCGCGAGCCAAATCCAGTTCGGCACAAACCATTTCAGCGGTGGGTCAACCGTTCCCATCGCCTTGCCGACGACCAACACGGTTTCCGTCTCCGGCAATTCATTGAGCGTCACGATCCCGCCTTACACGATGAGCGTGTTGACCATTCCGATCTTGAGCAACACGCCGCCCGTGCTCGCGGCCATCAGCAATCGCACGGTGAACGTCGGCCAGACGGTTGCCTTCACCGCCGGCGCCACGGATACGGACACACCGCTGCAGACGCTGACGTTCACGCTATTGGCCGGCCCCGCGAACGGGACTGTGAACACGAACAGCGGCGCGTTCAGCTTCCGCCCGCTCGTTACCCAGGCGAACTCGACCAACAATTTCACGCTGGAAGCTTCCGACAACGGCACGCCTAGCCTAAGCGCCACGCAAAGTTTTTCCGTGTCCGTCAATCCGCTTTCCTCTCCCGGCATCAACAACATTTCCGTCGCGGGCGGGAAATTCGGCTTCAGCGTCAGCGGCCAGGGCGGCCCGGATTACGCGATTGAGACTTCGACCAACCTTACGCAGTGGAGCAGCGTGTTCATCACAAATTCGCCCGTGCTGCCGTTCAACTGGGCGGACGCCGCGACCAATGCGGCGCAACGTTTCTACCGCATCAAACTCGGCCCTCCGCTGCCGTGAAAGCTGACGACCTTTTTTCTTTGTCGGCCTGGGGTGAACATGACCGACGAATCTTCGTCCGGGAGGCAATACTTCACCTTATGAGGCTGCAACCGGTGCTCGTCCAGAATTCTTTGCACGGTGGACTTGGCGGTGCGAGCCAAATTGTGATGGCCAGCGCTCTGCGCCTGTTGGCGCACGTGAGCCACCCGGGTCTTGCGCGTCCACAATTCAGCGGCATAACCAGTTCTTTGGGCTTGATGCAGGCCAGATGCACTACCCAAGCTTTGTCGCCACTGTTGGAGCTGAAGGCGCCGCTGGACTTGCTTAATCTCCGGATGGAAGAGTTCCGCGGCGGGGTTTTGGAGTTCGACCTGCCCATCACTGGCCAAGCGGCACCTCCGGCTCGACCGAATCCTCAAGCTGATTCGTCGGTTGCCAGCCCGGCTACTCATGGCAAGGCTCATGCTGCCTATTGGATTAGACGCGGATTGTGTGAACGGGGCTGAACGGGGCGAAATGGAAAAGAAGACAGCCCTTAAGGATTTCCAGTCTTCTGCTGCAGAGCGCTTTTCCAGCCGCTGGATTTGAACGGGAGGTTCAATTCCGAGACCGAAGTTGGATCCTCCCTTCAAGCAATTCGCCCGCCCAGTCAACATAGTTACCAATCCTGTCACAAATCAGGCCGTTCGCCTTTTCGAAAATGGTTCGGGGCGAAGTCTAGATCCAGCCACAGTCTTCTGATAAAGGATCAGAGGGCGACGCGAAGAGGGCCAGCA
>JBEKSF010000208.1:0-6625 GCA_049517295.1 Verrucomicrobiota bacterium | reverse complement strand
GTCGTGGTCCGGGAAGTGAACGTCGCCCCGGTCTTGCCCGTCATTCCCACCCAGACGGTCAACGAACTGGCGCTGCTGACGGTGACCAACACCGCCTTCGAAACGAACCTCCACGCGACGCTGGGTTACGCGCTGGTCAATCCGCCTGGCGGGGCCGCTATTGATGGCAACGGCGTCATTACCTGGACCCCAAGCCAGACGCAGAGTCCGGGCACCAACACCATTACGACAGTGGTGACCAACACCGATCTCTACGACCTAGTCAACCCGCATTTGAGCGCCACCAACAGCTTCACCGTTATTGTTCAGGAAGTGAACGTCGCCCCGGTCTTGCCGGTCATTCCCACCCAGACGGTCAGCGAACTGGGGCTGCTGACGGTGACCAACACCGCCTTCGAGACGAATATCCACGCGACGCTGGGTTACGCGCTGGTGAATCCGCCTGACGGGGCCGTCATTGATGGCAACGGTCTCATCACCTGGACCCCGAGCCAGAGCCAAGGCTCGAGCACCAACACCATTACGACAGTGGTCACCAACACCGATCTCTACGACCTGGTCAACCCCCATTTGAGCGCCACCAACAGCTTCACCGTGATCGTCAACGGAACGTCAGTTGCGCCCGTGATTCAGTCCATTACTGTGTCGAACGGCGTCGTCACGATTACCTGGAGCGCAATCGCTGGTCGCAACTATCAATTGCAATGCCAAGATGGTGCGCTTGGCACCAACTGGTATGATGCGCCGCCGGACCTGCAGGCAACCGGGTCAACGGCCACCTGCACCAACGCCCCTGGCGCCGTGACCCAACGGTTTTACCGGGTATATCTGATGCCATAGCCTGGACCCCGTCCAGCACGCGGGATCCGAACTCGATGCAAAGTGTGCAGAGCAGGCAAGGGCCCATGCCCTTGATGCAACGTGCGAGGGTATGGCAGAACCGGACTTCCCGGAGGCAACGAAAAAAGGCGGCCCCACTCAGGGCCGCCCGAACCTAACTAACCACCATTACAAGGAACGCATGAAGTTTAACCGTACGCGCAATTCCCGCTATGGGGTAAACACCCCATATCCCGGGGGACAATTAACAGGTTCACTTTCCGCCACTGCTTCTGCCGGATTTCGCCAGCAAGCGGAGCACGCTCAGGTTTTGCACATCCTCGTGCAAATCTCCGGATTTGGGGGTTTCCAGGCACCCGGGATGGTTCTTGAAACGCGCGTCGTTGACAATATGACGGAAGGCTTCCTTCCCAAGCTTGCCCTTGCCGATGTGCTCGTGCCGGTCCACACGCGAGCCGAGATCGGCCTTGGAGTCATTCAGGTGGAAAGCAAGAATCTGCTTCAGTCCAATGAGTGAAGCGACTTGACGGATGGCAGCATTCCAGCCCTTGGGCGTGCGGATATCGTAGCCGGCGGCAAAGAAATGGGCGGTATCAAGACAGACCCCAAGCCGTTCCGGTTGCTTGACGCTCTCGAAAACCGAGGCGAGATGCTCGATTCTATTTCCCAGGCAGGTCCCCTGCCCCGCCGTATTCTCGAGCGCGATGCGCACGGGCGACTTGCGGGTCGCAGTGAACACTTCGTCCAGGCCCGCGGCGATTTGTTTGAGGCCCGCGGCCTCGCCCGCGCCCAGATGAGCCCCCGGGTGGAGCACCAGAAAAGGAAGCTCAAGCTGGGCCGCCAACTGGATTTCCTGAACCAGCGACTGGATGGAGCGGTCGCGGTTCTCCGACGCCGGCGCGCCAAGATTGATGAGGTAACCCGCGTGGCCGAAGACGCAGGCGAAGGAGTTGGCGGCCAGTTCGTTCGCATACAAGGCGAGGGTCTCCGGGGAAAACGGCTTCCCGAACCACTGCATGTTGTTCTTGACGAAAACCTGGATGATCTCACACTGGATGCTGCGCCCGCGCTGGAGAGCTTTCCAAATCCCGCCGCTGGTGGACATGTGCGCGCCGAATTTCATGCTTGCGCCAGCGTGGACTGGGCTTGCGGGCGGGGCAATCAGAATTCTGTTCTCGCGGTTCGGGGGGGCGCGCGCTGGCGGGAAGCGGCCCGGGGTCGTTGCGCGCCAAGGAGCAGTATTCCTCCCCGCCCAATCCTGCCCAACCAGCGGCTTCCGAGAGCTAAAGTGTCCTGTTTCTAGACAGTAAGCACGCCCGGCCCCACTGCCTATCCCCTCCACATACCGTCCACACACTGTTGGCACACCGTTGATACACTACTGCAGAGCCGACTTTGGCATGGAGATAACCTCAGCAGCCACATTGTCTCATAATTGGACAGTGCGGCTGGAAACGGACGGCCGGGACGCCAGCGGCGGTGGATGCGGCGGGCGTAGAGGTTCCAGGCGTCGCGCTGGGGCTGGGTGAGGCGGGCGAACCAGTCTTTGGCCAAGGCACCGAAGAGGTTCCTCATGCGGACTTGGGGCTGGGTGCGGGGGTTGCGGGGGATGACGTAGGCGCGGCCATAGACGGCGCAACGGCCAACGGGGGCGTGGTACCAGACGGCGGAGCCGCCCTGGCGGAGGTCACAGCGCAGTTCGCGGCGGGTGAAGCGGGGATCGTAGTTGTAGTGGTTGATCATGGCAGCCTTCTGAGGGGCGGTTCAAATCTGAGCTTAGAGTGATGGAGTGGTGGAGTAATGGAGTAATGGAGTGATGGAGTGATGGAGAATTGGAGATTGAGAATGGGGCATGGGACATCGAGCCCCGTCCCTTTCGAGGAGGGGCCATCGTCGCCAGGCTGCTGGCGAATGAAGGCTTTAAGCAAAGTATTCATTTGCTAAACCGATGGGTAATGCCCGCCTTTAATACACTGCGTAGCCCGAGGAAAGTTAGGCGGCGAGAGCCGGCTAACGCATCGTCGGGAATATGGCACAAATCCCCTGGTACTGCACGTCTTTTTTTGATCTTTCTGCGGGGAGGGCGCATCCTCGCACTTCCCCCGAGAGGAGTCTGATCTGGTGGAATCTCGCGCCGGCCTCGACCCCAACGCCCCTCCTCTCCCCCGCCCGTTTTAGAGCCATGTGAACGCCGCCAGCGGTTGAACAGTGTGCCCCGAAAAGCATGGCGGCAGAGTATCGGCAATGCGTGATCGTGTCTATCACCCTTGTTGCCTGCGCTCATATCGTCAAGGGAGCGACTGCCGGGCATCATTGACGGGTATCGGGTCGTCGTTTCCACACGCAACCCCCTTCGGCCCCTGACGCCGCCCGATTCCCGCCCTATCCCCACCGGGAGCGATTGCGAGCCATTCCTTGACCGCAGGCGGCGGCGTGGGCCAAAGCAAAGGAGAAGGCGTTGGCTCAGGCAGCTTGACTCCACCTTCACAACCCGCTTGTCAAAGCGTGACTATGAGGCGAATACATTATTTTGTCCCTGCTTCCCCATGAAGCATTGGACGTTTATTGGCATTTTGACCGTTCAGAATTGGCTCGTCAGCTCTTTCACCGCCGCTTTTGCAGCCGACGACGACACGCCGTGGATTTGACGGTAGAGCTTGATGGCCAATCCCTTCTTTCCTGCTCGCGCTAGGAGCTTGACATGTTCAAGAGTGGGGATTTCCCCAGCCTGGGGCCACAAGCCACTTTCACGAGCATCGTTGATCTCCTTGCGCGAATTGAGCTGATAGCTTGCGACCAGAAAAACTGCCACAATCCATACAAATCCGAAAGCGGGCACAATTTGCGTCAGGAAGGCGCCCAATCCCAGTGTCAACACCATCTCAACGACAAAAAAAACAATCCAGGCCGTGTTGGAGGCAGGAAGTTGCTTAGGAGCCAACTTGGCCAGCGGGCTGTTTGTCGGCGCAGCGGCTGGAGTCGTGGAAGTGATCGTCTCCACGCTGGTCTTGAGTTCGCTGGCGTGCTGATAACGCCGTGCCGGTTCCCGTTCCAAAGCGTGCAGAACAACTTCATCGAGCCGCACATCCACCTGCACTTTTTTTGAGGGCGCTTCAAATCGGCCCATCGGCACTTCCCCCGTCAGCATCTCGTAAAACACCACGCCCAAAGAATAAATATCCGCCCGATGATCCACCTCTTTGCTGTTCTCGCGTTGTTCCGGAGCCATGTAATTCAGCGTCCCCATCACCATCTGGCTCGCCGTCAACGCCGTGTCCGGCGCGGTGCCCAGCAATTTGGCCAGCCCGAAATCGGCAATCTTCACCTGTCCCTTTTTGGTAATGAGAATGTTTTCCGGCTTGATGTCGCGGTGGACGATTTTTTCGTCATGCGCGAATTGCAGCGCCGTGCAAATTTGCGTGACCAATTCCAACGCCTGGCGCGGCTCCAGTGTTTTGGCCTGGATGAGTCGGCGCAGGTTCATCCCATCCACAAATTCCATGATGAAGTAGTAGTATTCGGCCGTCTGGCCGAAATCGTAGAGGATGACGATGCCGGGATGATTCAACTTGGCCAGGGCTTTGGCCTCCCGCTCAAACCGTTCTGCGAAAGAAGCGTCCGGCATCGAATCAATCGGCAGAATCTTTAGCGCTACCAAACGGTCCAAGCGCGGCTGGCGTGCCTTATAAACCACGCCCATGCCGCCCATGCCCAGCAATTCAACAATTTCCAATTGAGGAAATTGCGCGGCCAGATCAGCAGGAGCGGGTGGAACGCGGGTGCCCGGCGTGGCCGGTTCGGTGCCCAACGCCACTCGGGCCAGACAATCCGGGCAAAGCCCTTCCGGCGCATCCTGCGGAAGGGGTTTCCGGCACTGCTTGCAAATTCGTATCGTATCCATGTTTCAGCCTTCTTCTGTCTTTTCATCCGTTACAGAAGAATTCTTCAGTCAAAGTAACAATATTTAAGCCAGTCAATGGCTCAGGGCGCGGAAAACTTCCCGCAATTCATCCTCGACCTCGGATTCGTGGGCAACGGTCTCGGCGATTTCCGCTCGCAAAACCTCGCGATAACGCTGTCTGAGGCGATGGACAGCCATTTTGACGGATGCCTCGCTCATACCCAGTCGGGCCGCTAATTCTGCATAAGCCACACCGCCGCGCCCTTCGGTCAGGGTTGGTTTCAACTGCTCGAATATCTCCTGCCTGCCCCGTTCCGAGTATTCCTGGCGCAATCGCGCGAGAGCTTGCTCCAGCAGCGTCAAAGCCCAACGTTTTGCAAAAGCCTTTTCCGGGGTCTGCTCATCCGCCAGCTGGAAACCAATGCTCGTTTCCGCTTCTAAAAAGTCCAACGACAAGGGTGCTTGTCCGCCGCCGCGTTTTTGCGCCCGCTCCCGGTCGCGCTGATTGGACAAAAAATGTTTCAGTGATGCCAGCAGGAATGACCGGAACCGGCCTTTCGTTTGATCCGCCGAACCAAGAAAATCCTTTTCCAATAACCGGGCGAAAAACTCCTGGGTCAAATCCTGCGCGTCAGGCGGGCTTTCACCCTGCCGGCGAATGTAGGTGTAAAGCGGAAGCCAGTAAACGCGGCACAATTTTTCCAACGATTGCAGAGCGCGGGTTGGATTCCGTTTGTCTCCGGCCGACAAGACGATGCTCCAGTGCGTGTTCACAAATTGCGCCGCACCAGCGGGAATTTTGTCCCGTTCGACCTCGGAATCCGGGGCTGCCATGACCTAGTTTTAGCTGGAAGCGGCTGAAAGTCCAGAGCAGTAGTGATTTGATGATGCAAATTGGCAGCCGCTCAAACTTAGTATCCGACTGCCAGACCGCGTCCACCCCAATGTGCTCCACCAGACGGATACGCTCTTTCCGCAGCGCAAGCGGCCCAACCGCTCCGCTACAGCTTTTCAGGGCTGGCGAGCAGTTGAGCGACGCGGGCGAGCAAGCGGCCAGCGGCGCCGCCATCGAGCACACGATGATCGAAGCTGAGCGTCACGTTGGCTTCCATGACGGGCACGAACTGGCTTTTGGCCGCATCCCAATTCGGCACGCGCCGGGCGGCGCCCATTCCCAGCACGAGGGTCTGCTCCGGCAGCGGAATCGGCGTCGCCCACGTCAGGCCGAAGGTGCCAAAGTTGGTTACCGTGGCAATGGAGCCGCCCGTGGCGTCGGCCGGCAGCTTGCGCTGGTGGGCCAGCTTAATCAGTTCATCGTAACGTTCGACCAGGTCTTTGAGCAGCCGCTGCTCCGCGTTACGAATCACGGGAACCAGCACCCCCTCTTCCGCTTCGACGGCAAAGCCGACATCAATCGAGGACGGATGAACAATCTTGTTCCCGATCAGCCGCCCGGCGGTGAACTTGTAGCTGGTATTCAGATCGCCCACGTGGCGTGTCGCGATGGCCAGATTGGCCTCGCTTTTGGCCGCGAAGTTACGCAGATCCAGGAGGCGCCATTGAATGCGCCCCCGCATCGCCGGCAGCATGGTGTCGTGGTAGAAGGTGAGCTGGGCCACGGTCGCCAGGCGCGAGGTCGGCGCGGGATTCCCGGCGGCGAAGCCCAGGGCCGTGTCGGTGACTCCCTCCGTACTCCACTTCAGGTATTGCGGAGTGGCGGCGGGCTTGCCGTTTTCGTACGCGCGCAGAAACGCCACATCCAGGGAGTAGCGCTGGAAGGTGTAATCGGCCGCCGCTCCGCCGAAAAGCGCGATGGCCGATTCGGGCGCGAATACCAGCCGCACATCGCTGTACTTTTTGTATTGGTACAGATCGTAGCGCTCG
>JBEKSF010000207.1:0-6661 GCA_049517295.1 Verrucomicrobiota bacterium | reverse complement strand
GCGCATGCTCGGCATCGTGCAGGACGATCCGGAGATTACGGCGCCGGAGAAGCTACGGTACGATGCCGCGCTGGTGGTGCGGGACGGTGTCGCGCCTTCGGGCGAAATTGGGATTCAGGACGTGGGGGCGGGCGAGTATGCGATAGTGCTGCACACCGGGCCGTACAACACGCTGGGGCAGACCTACATGCGGATGTTCGGTGAGTGGCTGCCGGAGAGCGGGCGGGAGTTGGAGAACCTGGTGGAGGACTTGCGCCATTGCGCCATGCCCTACACCTGCCCGCATGGCCGCCCCACGCTGATCGAGATGAACTTCCGGGAATTGGAAAAGAAATTTGGCCGCTCCCAATGAAGGCCGCAACGACTACGCCGGCGGCTTGAGTTCCAGATCGGCGAACGGACTGTTGGCGAACTGGCTGCCGTTTTCGCCCGGAGCCGGCTCGGCGGATGCCTGGGCGGGCGGCTCGAGCGGCTCGTCGTTTGCCGGGGTGGCGGGCGCCGAAGCGTCCGGCTGGCGCGGGTTTTTGGCGCGTTTGGCGCGGGGCAAGGGGCTGAGCATAATGTTAATGCCTTTGCCGATGAGCCGGGCCGGGGCGTCGGGATGGCCGTAGGAAACCAGGCTCTTGACGAGTTTATCGACTTGCTGGAAACCGAATTCCTTGTGGGCCATCTCACGGCCGCGGAAGCGCAAGGTGACTTTGACCTTCATGTCTTCGCACAAAAAATCAATGGCGTGTTGCATCTTCACCTCGAAGTCGTGCGGGTCGATATTCGGGCTGATCTGGATTTCCTTGACCTTGTTGGCGTGGTGGTGTTTGCGCGCCTCTTTGTCCTGCTTGGCTTGTTCGTAGCGGTATTTGCCGAAATCCACCAAGCGGCAGACCGGTGGCGTGGCGTTGGGGGCGACTTCGACTAAATCAACCCCCTTGGCGCGAGCAATACTGATCGCCTCGTTGAGCGGCAAGACACCCAGGTTCTTCTGTTCGGAGTCAATGACCCGTACTTCGCGTGCGCGGATTTTCCCATTGACGCGCGTGAACGAGGCGGGCGGAGAATAGAAACGTGGAGAGTAAGGCCGACTCAAGCGGCCCTCGCGGGTTGGAATATGTTCATGTACGCTTCAACACTATTCAACTGCCGGGCACAGCCCGACTATGCCTATAGGGAACCACGAAAGCAGGCAGTTAGCAAGCAAATTGTTGTTACAAAAGGAGGCTGGCGGCATCAGGGTTTCCCCTACACCGCCTTTTGATGATAGTGCTTGAGCCGATGGGTTTTCAATTCACGGCCTGCGAGTTGGCAATACAAGGTGCCCGCTTGCCTTTGGCGCAACGGCTCATTACCTTGCCCTCCCGATGGCTCACATTGAACCGTTCGCGGCGTTGCGTCCACGACCGCAATTGGCCCGCCAGATTTGCGAGTTGCCTTATGACGTGATGTCGTCAGCCGAGGCCCGCGAGGTGGCGCGCGATAACCCGCTGAGTTTCCTGCATGTCAGCAAGCCTGAAATTGATTTGCCGGAGAGCGTCGATGCATACAACCCCAAAGTCTATGCCAAAGGGCGCGAGAATTTTTTCCGCCTCATCGCCGACGGATCTTTGCAACAAGATTCCCAGTCGTGCTTTTATTTCTACCGCCAGGAGATGGGCGCGCACCGGCAAACCGGACTGGTCGCCGTGGCCAGTTGCCAGGATTACCTGGACGGCATCATCAAGAAGCACGAGTTAACGCGGCCCGACAAAGAGGACGACCGCTTGCGTCACATCGAATCGCTCGATGCGCAGACCGGGCCAGTATTCCTGGCCTTCCGCGCCACCGCTAGTATGGACGCACTGGCGGCCGCCCATACGTCGCAGACGCCCGACATTGATTTCGTCGCGGCGGACGGCATTCGTCACAGTTCGTGGACGGTGCGTGATGGGGCGGCGGTCGGGGCCATTCGCGCCGCCATTGCCGGCATCGGGTCTTTGTACATCGCGGACGGCCATCATCGTGCGGCGGCGGCGGCGCGGGTTTATCAACGGCGCCGCGGGGCGGGGGGGAGCGCTTTTTTTCTCAGCGTGATCTTTGCGCACAACCAGTTGCGGATTCTCCCCTACAACCGGGTGGTCAAAGACTTGAACGGGCTGGATGCGGCGCAACTGCTGGCGAAACTGGAGTCCATCTTCGTCATTTCGCCCGGCGGGGGGGCGCAGCCCGCCGCCAAGCATCAATTGGGATTGTATCTCGGCGGCCAGTGGCGCTCGCTGCGCTTCCGGCCGGAACGGACGGCGGGGCGGGGCAGGGTGGAGGGCCTGGACGTAAGATTGTTGCAAGAGCAAGTGCTGTCGCCGTTCTTCGGCATCGACGACCCACGGGCCAGCGATCGCGTCAATTTTGTCGGCGGCATCCGCGGCCCCGGCGAGCTGGAGAAATTGGTCAATACCAAAGAATACGCGTGCGCCTTCTCCCTGTTTCCGACCAGCATCGAGGACCTCATGTCCATAGCCGACGGCGGCGCCATCATGCCACCCAAGAGCACCTGGTTCGAGCCGAAGCTGCGTGACGCCATGTTCTGCCATGTAATATAGTGCGCTCATGAAATCCGGAGTGGAGAAATACAGCTATGCGCAATTGGCCGGGATGATCGATCATTCCCTCCTGCACCCAACCTTGACGGACCAGGAACTGGAGGATGGCTGCCGGCTGGCCGTCAAATACGGCGTGGCCTCGGTCTGCATCAAACCTTACTTTGTCCGGCGCGCGGCCCAATTGCTCAAAGGCACGGGCGTTTTGGCCGGCTGCGTCGTCGGCTTTCCCCACGGCAGCGGCGCCACCGAGGCCAAGCGATATGAAACCGAATTGGCCTGCAAAGACGGCGCGGTGGAGATCGACATGGTCATCAACATCGGCAAGGCGCTGAGCGGTGATTGGGACTATGTCGAGAACGACATCAAGGCGGTCTGCGAGGAAGCGCATGCCCGAGGGGCCAAAGTGAAGGTGATCTTCGAGAACGATTTCCTGGATAAGGGCGGCGCCGGCCTGAGCGGGAACGAGTTTAAACGCAGGCTCTGCCAGATCAGCGAGCGGGCCGGGGCCGACTGGGTCAAGACCTCCACCGGCTTTGGCTTCGTCAAAGGTCCCGACGGCAAATACAGTTACAGCGGGGCGACGGCGCAGGACCTCAAACTCATGCGGGCCGGTTGCTCACCCAAGGTCAACGTCAAGGCTGCCGGCGGCGTGCGCGACCTGGATGGGTTGATGCTGGTGCGCGAGTTGGGCGCCAACCGTTGCGGCGCGACGGCCACGGCGGCGATTTTGGAGGAGTACAAAAAGCGCGCCGCCTCGAAGCGCGCTCCGCACCGAAAAACCTACCATCGGCGCGGGAAGTAACGAAACCGCGCTTACATGTGCGCGATGATGTTGTCGCCGAATTCGGAGCATTTGATTTCCGTCGCTCCCGGCATGAGGCGCGCAAAATCGTAGGTCACGCGCTTGGAGGCAATCGCGCCTTCGAGTCCCTTGACAATCAGGTCGGCGGCCTCGACCCAGCCCAAATGGCGGAACATCATTTCGCCGCTCAGCACCACGCTGCCGGGATTGACCCGGTCCTGGTTGGCGTATTTGGGCGCGGTGCCGTGGGTGGCTTCGAAGATGGCGTGGCCGGTGATGTAATTGATGTTGCCGCCGGGGGCGATGCCGATGCCGCCCACTTGCGCGGCCAGAGCGTCGCTGAGGTAATCGCCGTTGAGATTGAGGGTGGCGATCACGTCAAAGTCCTCGGGCCGGGTCAGCACCTGCTGCAAGGTGATGTCGGCGATGGAGTCTTTGATGACCAAGCCGGCGCCCGGTTTGCCTTCCGGGATTTTGCACCACGGCCCGCCGTCGATTTCCACCGCGCCGAAGAATTCCCTGGCCACCTGGTAGCCCCAATCGCGGAACGCTCCTTCGGTGAATTTCATGATGTTGCCCTTATGCACGAGGGTCACGCTCTTGCGGTGGAACTTGACGGCGTAACTGATGGCGCTGTGAATCAACCGCACCGAGCCGCTGAAACTGACGGGCTTGAGGCCCAGGCCCACGCGCACGTCGGATGGAAAACCCTTGGCGCCGACGGCGGCCCAGAATTGTTCGGCCTTTTCCTTTGTGCCGAAGCGAATTTTGCCGAAGGCCTTGGGGAATTCTTTGGCCAGAAAATCGAGCCACTTTTGCGCCTCGGGCGAGCCGGCGGCGCACTCGATGCCGGCGTAAATGTCCTCCGTGTTCTCGCGGAATATGACCATCCGGACCTTCTCGGGGTGTTTGACAGGCGAGGGGACGCCCTGAAAGTAATGCACCGGCCGCAGGCAGACGTAGAGATCGAGCTGCTGGCGCAATTCCACGTTGAGCGAGCGGATGCCGCCGCCGACCGGTGTGGTGAGCGGGCCTTTGATGCCGACCAGAAACTCCTTGAAGGCCGCGACGGTGTCCCCGGGCAGCCAGGTGTTGAATCTTTTGAAGGCCTCCTCGCCGGCATAGACCTCGAACCACGAAACTTTGCGCCGTCCACCGTAGGCCTTCTGGACGGCGCTATCAAACACCCGTTCGCTCGTCGCCCAAATATCCGGCCCGGTGCCGTCGCCGCGGATGAAGGGGAGGATGGGAGTATCGGGCACGTTGAGTTTGCCGCCCGGTGCAACGGAGATCTTTCCGCCCGCCGGCGGTTTTATATCTTTGTAAGCCATGTCAGTTTAACGTTTGAAAATTGCCGTCCAGAGATAAACGGTGCGGGGTGGAATGCAAGAGAGAACGCGGATTCATCGGAACCGTGGCGACCCGGCCGCCAGGGCGCATTCGTAACCGTCGCCAACCCTTTGCGTTGCAACAGGGACCGAGTTGGGACTGAACTCCCGCACAGAGACTTTTTACTCTGGCGGCACGTCGAATATACAAATCAATCCCCGTTCACCTGAACCTATGGTCGTCAAATAAATTCCTTTTTACCCTGCCTCTCAATCAACTTTGCGGTAAAAGCTGACCATGAGGCGGGTAACGGGGAACCAAACAACGCATGGCTGCCAAGCCATTTCGACCTGGCACCACCTTCCGATCATGCCCATAGACGATTCGGCCTTGTCAAAGCAGGGCTGGCGGGCGATGGCGATGTGTACTCACCGATGAACAAAAGAGCAACATTCTCGGGAGTCAAAATCGCAAGGAGGGCGGACGTCCGTGGCATTACAATTGGAAACCCTCGCCCACACCGCCCCCATGAAAACCTCTCCCCCAAACCCAAAACAACACTAAAACGAAAGACACGCAACATGAAACATTCCCCCCAAACATCGGCTCTTGTTTCCCTGCTATTGACAGCATTCTTCATCGGCGCAGCCTCTCCCGTCCGAGCCCAGGATCAAGCCATACCAGACAACCTGGTCCAGGTCACAACGGTGCCGGCGACCGGCACTTTCTGGAGCATGCAATTGACAAATTTCCCTCCGCTCCCTTTCGATCCCCTCCCGCAACTGCCTCTCTACACGGCGGATGGACAGAGCTATTTCTATGATGACCGGAACGTCCTTTATCCGCCGGACTGGTCGCCCTTTCCAGCAGCGGCAGCGACTGCTTCCACCGGAGTGATCCAAAGCGATGACGTCCCGGCGCCACCGGGCGGCACCAACGGAGGCGGCGGTTCGGGCGGAGGCCCAATGTTCGTCACATTTAATCCGCCGGGCGGCGGTTACACAAATTGCGAGACCTACACCAATTTTTGGCTGAAGATTTCCCAGGCCTCCGATACTATCCAAATTGTGATCAGCAACACCTTGCCCGGAATGTCCTACCTTTTGCTTGAAAAGACCAATCTGCTCAATCCCTATTGGACCGCTGTCCAGGAATTGACGGCGACAGGCTCGACTACAACGGCCACCAATATCAGCGCGGGAACCAACGCCACCCTGTTTTTCACTGCGATGCTGACCACCAATGACCAGCCCCCGGTGATTACCCAGGAGCCTTCCAACCAAGTGGTCGCACTGAACGGCAATGCGGTCTTTCAAGTCGCGGCGACCGGTCTTGCGCCTTTGGCCTATCAGTGGCAATTCGATGGCACCAACTTATCGGGAGCCACTGCCAGCAAGCTGACCCTCAGCGGCGTGACAACCAACAAGCTCGGAACTTACACTGTCATCGTATCCAACGCCATCTGCTCGGCCAGCGCCGCCGCCGGGCTGGGGTTGAGCTGGACTACTTACCTGACCAACCCCATCAACGCATCTCCGGCGATAGGCAATGACGGGACGGTCTATATCTCCACAACGAGCAGCCAGTTTCTGGCCTTGGACCCGGTTCTCGGCAAAATCAAATGGTGCGTCCCCCTGGTCACCGGCCAACCCTACGAACTGACCTCTTCCGCGGCCGTCGCTGCCAACGGCCGGGCTGTTTTTGTCGGCTCCCAGGATTCTTCCGGCGGCTTCCTCTACGCCTTCAATCCCACCAACGGCGCCGTTCTCTGGCGCACCAATCTGGGCGCCCCCATTTTTTCCTCGCCGGCCGTCAGCCCCGCCGATGGCACGATTTTTGTCTGCACCTACAATCCTGGCTCCAGCGCTCTCTTCGCGGTCACCCCCACGGGCAGTGTAAACTGGCAATTCCAGCCCGATGACCCGTCCTCAACCTCCAGCGCCATGGATTCGTCCCCAGC
>JBEKSF010000206.1:0-6706 GCA_049517295.1 Verrucomicrobiota bacterium | reverse complement strand
AGCAAGCCCGCGCTAAAAAAAACTCCTGGTATGACCTTGCCGATGGTCCGGAAACGACTACAAGTGCCGCTGATCCGGCTCAGCGGAAGGTGCCCAGGGTGCCTAACTGAGTTCGCAGACTCCTGTTGATTACTTAACCTAGTATTACTAAAATCCTGCCCGAGCAGATCGCCCAGGGCGCTTTGTTCAAACCACCGCCGGTGCAGACGCCACTCGCTGCCTGGGTCAATCAGCCGATAGCACACCAGCGTCTGTAAAAGGTGCCGCCAGCAAGTGCCCTCGCGGCTGTCGGGCAGACGCTCGGCCCAGAAACGATCCAGCCCCAGGCGACTGATTACCACCGGGCATCTCCACCCCATAATGATACTGAATTTCTGGCAGATTCTCCTTGACAAGGGGCCTGCCGGTGCGTAGCAGGTACGTACGGTACACTTGGGATGGGTAGGTACTCGGTATCACAGGTGAGTTGCTCGTAGAGCTGACACGCCAGCCAGCAGGCACCCCATTTGCCTGATTGCTTTGGCGTCCGTCATTGCGATGGCCAAGTGCCTCATGGATCAACTTGATCAGCTTCCAGGCTGATTTCTTGTCTTTGTTTTGCTCATCTGCAAGTTTGCGTCGCAGCATCCTGATCTGGTGAAGTGTATCGCAGAAATTAGTCCCTTGACCAGCGATTCTGTTAATGGATTCGTGAAAGTTCTCGAAGGTTCCGCCCTTCTTCAAAAACCATTCTTTGAAGGACTTGCATGCCTGAGCTACAGAAGCGGTGTGTAACCTCGGGCTTGGATGGCCTGCGCGGCAGGACGCCCCGCATAAGTCTTCTTGGCCTTTCATTTGGGTAAATACTGCTGTCTCTTTGGGACGCTTTGCGGCAAAGTCGGCGGCTGTGCAAGAGAAGAACACTCTCCTTTCGCCAGCCTTCGCGGTTTTCGCAACCTTGGCCGCCCTCTTCTATTTGCCCAGCGCCACCATTCTGGTGGCCGCGGAGGGCGAATGGCCGATGTGGCGCCATGACGGACGCTTGACGGGCTATCAACCGCTGCCTGGAGCGATGAAGCAGGGGCCGCGCGTGCTGGCCAGGTATTTCGTGGGCGCCGAACAGGGCACCCCCACTTTCGCCGACCTGCGCGGGACGGGAAAAAAGGAGGACATCATCATCGCGACCCGCGCGCGGCTGACGGCCTATGACCCGAAGGGCCAGCAACTGTGGGAAAGTGCGCCGGCAGGTTATGTCATGGACCACGTTGAATGGGTCGAAGACCTCGCCGGCGACGGCCATAACGAAGTCGTTGCCGTCGCGGGCCACATGGGGATCACGCGGCAGGCTTATTTGATTCTGGACGGACGGAACGGAGAGAAGCGGGCGGCCATTGAAATCAGCACCGGGGATTATTCCTGGCGGGGCCATTGCGGCGCCTTCCTGCCCAACCAAAAGGGGAAACAGATTTTCGTGGTGACCTCGATGCGCCAATCCGAGAGCGGCCCCCCGGCCAGTTTTGGCCAGTTTTCCCTCTGGTCTTTCGATGGGAATACCGTCACGCAGCGTTGGGCGTGGACCCCCGCCGAGCACGTGATCTATTACCCGGCGGTAACGGTTGCCGACCTGAATGGCGACGGGCGCTTTCACGCGGTGGTGGACAGTTGGTGCCATGTTTGGAATATCGACCTGGCCAGTGGCACCGCGCTCTCGCACACGAGCTGGGACCCCCAAGGCGCCAATGCCCGACACTACGGCTGGAACGAATTGGTGGACGTGGACGGCGACGGCAAATTGGGTTTCGTCAATATCTCGCGGACCAAGCACGTGGACGTGCTGCGCAACGCCGGGGGCAAGCTCGAGCTGGCCTGGAGTCGCGGGTGGCCCGACCCGGTAACAACCGAAGCCCGCTCGCTGGTCTGCCCTTCGGACCCGGTAGTGGACTTGGAGGGCACGGGCCACAAGCAAATCGTGTGCGCGCTCTTTGACGGTCTCACCGACAAACGCTGGCATCTGTCGATCTTCGAGGCCGCCTCCGGGGCGGAGACAGTTCAAATGCCCGACCTGGTGCCGCTGGCCTTCGTGCCGCTCTGGGGCGCCAACGGCCCGCGCGCCTTGCTCTGCGCCCGAAGCAGCCTGCTCGAATATCAACCGCCCGAAAGCTGCGAGGTCTGGCGCTTGCGCCGCGGACAAATGGAAAAACTCTGGTCCTTGGGAAACGCGCAATTCCTGCTGAAACCCGGCGCATCCGATGATCGCCGCGCCTTTTACTTTAACGCAGTCAACGTGCAATGGGCCGTCACCGGGGACGTGGACGGTGATGGCAGGCCGGAATTCTTCACCCTGGCCAATGGCGCCTCGACCGGCGCTCAGGCCTGGGGCCTCAACCGGGACGGCGCTCTCGTCGCCAAACCCGGCCAACCGCTGGCCAACCAGCCGCCCGCCGTGCCGCAAAAGATTCCGCCGCTCCAGGGCGCGATGTTGCCTTATCTTCTCGCCGCGGATTTGGAGGGCCGCAAGCAGAACGACATTCTGCTCTACGACAACACCAATGTCACTGTGCTGCGCCTGGAGAGAAACAAGCTGCGGCGCGTGGAGGACTTTGCCTCTTCCGAAATTCCCGTCGTCTGTGATTTGCTCGGTGACGGCAAACCCTGTCTGATCACCGGCGGACGCGGCACCGATGGCAATCTCTGGGTCCAGGCGCGGGCTGCGAATAAAAAGACGCTGTGGCGATTCACCTTCCCGCACAGCGGTGCTTGCGGCCAATACGCCGAACGCCCCCATTGCTTCACTATTGGTCATTTCACCGGCGGCAAACACCTTGACCTTTTCACTTACGCCGCCAAACCCGCCGCACGCACCTACGTCCTAGACGGGCACACCGGCCAAATCGTATGGCAGCGGGAAGAAATGCATGCCATCGAACGTCATTATCAACCGCTGGGCGGTCGCGTCTCGGTTTGGGACTTCAACCATGACGGTGCCGACGATGTCCTTTTCTGCAATCCGGATTTCTACTGTGTAGCCGACGGCAAGAGCGGCAACCTGCTGGTTGGGCCGGTCAATCTTGAGCCGTTGCTCAAATGGTGGGCGGCCTACGCCTCCCCCGCTCTGCTGGAACGGGCTGGCACTGAACCGATCGTTTATCTGGGCGGGGTTTACAGTTGCCGCGCCAGCATTTCGCCCGACGGCAAGCGCGGCCTGTGGCGCGAATATCTGCCCACCGAACGCTGGCCGATGCGCGCCGGCAATTGCGGGTTTAATGAGGGCCTGCTGCCCCCCTCCAAAACCCGCGGCTGGCGCGGCGCGCAAATGGAAGCGGATGGCGCGCTGGTCTGTTTTGATGCCGCCACGGGCAAACACCTTTGGAAAATGCAACTTCCAACGGCCACCGGCGGCATTGTCAGCGGTGACGTGGATGGTGACGGCGAAGGTGAACTGCTTTTGGGTGGCCAGGATGGCAATCTCCTCGCCGTGCGCGATGCCGGCGACCGCGGCGAAATCCGCTGGCGCAAGAGTTTCGACGCCCCCGTTGGCACGCCGATCCTGGCGGACGTCAACGGCGATGGCAAAAGCGAGATCGTGGTCAGCGTCGGCGACGGTTATGTTTATGTTTTAGGCAACTGACGCCTCGAAACAGCGTCGGTTCGCTTGCGCGCAGTTCTCGGAATTTTTAAGCTATGAGACAGAAACAGGCACTGACATTGGGCATTTTTTTGATTCTTTCCGCTGCTGTTTCGGCGCAACCGCACCTTCAGCCGCCCGCCGGAACCAGGCTGCATTATCTCGCTTTCAGCGGAAGGAGCGATGTTCCGCCGCCTTTTGCCACTGTGGATTTGGTTTACGGCCCTGGCGAAGGCGCGAGGAATTTTCGCTGGTGGCAACTGGAAGTTCGCGCCAGAACGAATCCTGACGCGCTGCCGCTGTTCCTGCTCCGCGCGCTGACCTCCGCCGATCCGTTGACGGAAAAACAACACCCCATCGAATTTGCGCGGTATCAATTGCGAATCCCCGAGACGGGCGAAGCCTACGAATATCGGGACAGCAGAACCGGAGCGGCGTTGCTTTCCTGCTGGGAGGGCTTCGAGCGCGATTTTTTTCCACATCCCGCGCCGAACACCGGATGGAAGGATGACGCGGCCGAGACGTGCAAGTTCTTAGGCCAGCCGCTTAGTTTGGTGCGCAAAGCCAGGCCGGAGGACGAGGCCTGGCGGCCCTGGAACGATGTCAAGCGCCTGGATCTCAATCGCGAGATGCTCATCGGGAACGACCGGGATTTCAAAGACGCCGAAGGCCATCGGCTGCCAGCATCGTCAACGAATGATTACACGTATGTTCCCCTCACCGAGGATGACTATCGAACCGCAATCGCCGCCGGAATGAATATGTTCCCGATCAGCGCGAAACACGAGCAATGGGTGCGTTCGGAGCCGGTCTTTTATTTGCGCGAAGCCACGGGCGAACCGGCGTTGCGCTTTCCGGCGGATCTTTACCGGGCCAATTATCTTGGGCCCGTGATGTTCATTGATGAGCCCGCGGACATGGTATGGGACAATGACGAGCATCGTTATGCCGGAAGATTCCCGTCTGATTTTTCAACCGCTATTGAAACACAGACGCGGGCTTCTTATTTGTCCGCCGATTCGTACGGTGTCTGGCACCTGGATGCCGCTTTGCGCGGCCACGGCATCAATTTGGGCGATATGCGCCTGGCACAATTCGATTATCCAACTTGGGATTCATACGCCGAAGCGACCTATTACGAAATGAAAGCCGGCATCGCCGGCCTGGTCCAGGAGGGCCGCTACAACACGGCCGGATTCGACGCCGAAATCTTTGCCGCCACAGGCTTGAAGATGCACCATACCCCGGCCCAAGAATTGAAATTCGAATACGCCATGATGCGCGGGGGCGCCCGTCCATTCGGAAAATTCTGGGGCACCTCCATCTACGGCCAATGTGATCCGGCCATTGCTCCATTGGCCTTGACGACCGCGTACGACATGGGAGCGCGCTACTTCTGGTTTTGGACTTCCGACCACCAGCATCACCTCCCGTGGAATGAACAGATGAGCCTGGCGCGCTCTCTCAAGGAATACGCCTCGAAACACCCGCGTCCCTCTGTCTATTCGCCCCAGCCGCGACGGGACGCGGTCATCGCCATTCAAAAGGGTTATTTTCTTTGCTTGAAAGATTTCCAATGGACACTGGGCAACGACCTGGAACGGCGCGAGGCGGGGGAAAAGTACACGCGTGTGCTCACCCGAGCTTTAACCGCCGCGCAGCAATGTTTTGATCGGGGCGAAGACTTTGACATCACGATCAATGACGGACACCGGCTAGAGGGTTATCGCCGCATCATAAGAATTGACGACGAGAAATAAAAATGCGCGCTGAGAACCCCGTCCGTTCAAGGCGCGTTACCAAACCAAGTTGGTCGCTGTCATCGCCCGGTAAAAGCTGACATGGTTGTCAGCAAAGAGAATGTTCCCAGCCGGCGTGGTGCGGTGCCATCCCTTGGTCTCCGTCGTCGGGTAGGACAGAACGCCGCAACCGAACACGACAGTTTGCGAAGGATTGGTCAAACTGCTTGCGGACAACCCGTCCAAACCATCCCCGGGCGGGAACGGCGGCAACCCTCCAAAATTGAAGATATAGGAATTGCCAACCCACTCGAACAGATCGTAGGTGGTATTGTCCACCGTGCGCCCTTGGTCCATCGGGCAAGTCACCGTGCCTTCGGTCAATCCGTAATGGTTCAAGGGCCGATCTGTGTCATTGAAAATATTGCCTTGCGCCGCGCCGATCTGGTTGTTGTTGGTTCGGCCCGCCCAGACAAACCACTCCATGCCGGCGAGCGCGACGTTGGTCGAGTTCCAAAACAGCCGATCGTTGTAATCCTGCAGGTAGAGATTCAGCGCCACGCTGCATTGATGCAGATTGGACATGCACCTGGCGTCGTTGGCGCGGGTTTTTGCCCGGCTCAAGGCGGGCAGGAGCAACGCGGCCAGAATCGCGATAATCGCATCACTATCAACAATTCGATCAGCGTAAACGCCCGCCTCTTTTTCGTTGGTTCGTTCATCATTCCAAAGCGTGCAAAAAAACACACGGTCGCTATCAGACGATCCGGCAACAAGAATTATTCACTGTGCGCCTCAATGGGCGAGAGGAAATTCTCCACGGCTGCTTCCTCATGTAACTCATGTAACTCATTTAACCTTTGCTTGCGTCCTTGCCCCGCGAAGCCCATTGTGGGTGCAGAAAATCCGTCGCAGCCGAACAGGAGTCTTCCGAGTAAGCGCGGTGGTGTAGCAGCGAAGAAGATTCCCACTAGTGCAGTGCGATCCGTCGAAAAGACAACAGCCGATTTGGATGGGACCAAGGCAAGGTTCTTCTCCCACTGCCGACGATGGGGCCAAGAGTTGACGCCGCCTCAGGCAGCCTCCCGGAGGCAGTGATGATGCAGACCGCCGACCAGCGGCATCTCGATCACGTCCCCACGGTCTGGTGACTCCACCGGCCGCGGGATTGGACTGTCGTGGGAGAGCCCTCGGTGCGGACGAACTTTATGGCAGTATTCGAAGTAGGATTCGAGAATGTGCGACAATTGCCGTTCATTGAACACGATCACTCGATCCAGGCATTCACGTCGAATCGAACCCACCAGGCGCTCGACGTAGGGGTTCTGCCAGGGAGCGCTTGGGGAGATCAACTTCTGCTGGA
>JBEKSF010000205.1:0-6991 GCA_049517295.1 Verrucomicrobiota bacterium | reverse complement strand
TGGCGCGTGAACTCGCCCGGCCCGGCCAGCCGCGCGCCGTTTTCCAACACCGTGTCCAACACCTGCTTGGCCGGCACCAAACCCCCATGACAGGTGATTTCCACCACGTCTTCACGTGTAAACGTCCGCGGCGCGCGCATGACGCTCAGCAGCACCTCGTCCACCACCTGCCCTCCCCGGTAAATCCTCCCAAAATGAATGCTGTGCGTCGCCGCCTCGGACGGGGCGGGCGCTGACGCGCCAGCGGGTCGAAAACTCGCGTCGGCGATCGCCAATGAGCGCGGCCCCGATAGGCGTATCAGGGCAACCCCGCCCTCGCCCAGCGGGGTGGCTATGGCGGCGATGGTTTCGGTCAGCGCGGCCGGGTTATCGTTGTTGGAGGCGGACACGGGCTTTCTGGTAGCTCTTGCGGTGCAGATAGTGGACCAGGTCGGGGTCGGTGCCCTTGGGCAATTGCGCCGCAAGCGTGTCCAGTCGCGCAAACAGGGCGCGCAGGTCCGGCTTGGGCCGGGCTGTTGCCGTTTCCGCGGCGGCCTTTTCCAACTCCACCAATGTATCCAATATCTCCCCCTCAATGGCTGTCATAAGGAACTCCGCTCAATTGCCTTATGTTACACCATTTATCCCAAAAGTGAAAATATTCGCCCCCGCGCATCGGAAAAGCATGGCAATTGCCCCGCCGGCGTTGTAAAAGAACCTCACCCTGTTGTCAGCGCACAGGATAAACGTATTGTACATGGACAATTCGATTCGTGCCTCTTCTTTTTTGGGTATTGAATGCGGAGGCACCCGCACCACCGCCCTCCTGGCGCCAGAGGGCGCCCGCGAATGTCTCCGCGCCGAGTTTGGCCCGGCCAACCTCCACCTGCTGGACGATCAATCGCTGACGCAACACTTCACCACCATCGACACCCTGCGCCAGGACGCCCACGCGTCCCTGGCGGGTATCGCCATCGGCATGGCCGGCGCGCGCACCGACGCCGACCGCCAACGCATCCGCGCCGCCGCCGCCAAGGTCTGGCCCAATGTCCCTTGTTACGCGACCAATGATCTGGAGACTGGGCTGGCCGCCGGAGACGCCGGCGGTCTCCAGCAGCCGGCGGCCCGCGTCCTCATTTTGAGCGGCACAGGCTCCTGTTGTTTGGCGCGCACTCCCAGCGGGGCAACGACGCGGGTCGGCGGTTGGGGCCACATTTTGGGCGACGATGGCAGCGGCTACCATATCGGCCTGCGCGCTCTTAAATCCTCCGTCCATCACCTGGATTGGACCGGTCGCTGGCCGCCTTTGGGTCAGAGCATCCTGCACGCGCTCCAACTGCACGAGCCCGAAGATTTGATTGACTGGACCAAAAACGCCGCCAAGCCCGACATCGCCGCGCTCGCCGTTCAGGTCTTCCAGGCCGCCGCGCGCCGGGACAAGCTGGCCCAGGGCATTGTGAAAGCCGCCGCGCAATCGCTGGCCTGTGCCGCCGCGCATTGCGCCCGCCGCCTCGTGCCCAAAGGCGCGCCCGTCGCCTTTCTCCTGGGAGGAAGCGTCCTTTTGCAACAGCCTGCCTTTGCCCGCCACGTCCGGGCAACTCTGCTCAATTTGTGGCCGGGCGCGACCGTGTCGCTCCTGCGGCGCGAAAGCGCCTGGGGTGCTCTGGCTCTGGCCCGGGAACACTTTGGAGATGGCAGCCCGGCCCCCTCCGTCGTCAAGGACGTTGCGTCGGACACAACCCCGCTGCCTGCCGCGCGCGCCCTTTCCCCCACCGAACAGCGCAATCCGCGCTCTCTGACGCTGGACCGGTTGCCCGTGTCCAAAGCCGTCCTTTTGATGATCGAGGAAGAATCGACCATCGCCAAGGCCTTGCTCAAAAAACGCACCCATATCGAGCGCGCCGTGCGCATGGTGGTCGCTGCCTTTCGACGCGGCGGCCGTCTCTTCTACGTCGGCGCGGGCACCAGCGGGCGTTTGGGCATTCTCGACGCCGCCGAATGTCCCCCCACCTTTCGCACTCCCCCCGACCGCGTGCAGGGCATCATCGCCGGCGGCCAGGCCGCCGTTTGGCGCTCGGTCGAGGGCGCCGAAGACAGCCCCCGCGACGGGGCGGCGGCCATTGAATACCGCGGTGTCAACCGGCGCGACCTGGTCATCGGCATCGCCGCCAGCGGCCGCACTCCCTTTGTCTGGGGCGCGTTGGCCGAGGCCAAAGCCCGCGGCGCGCGCACGATGCTGCTCTGCTTCAATCCGCACCTCCAATTCACCCCCGCCAACCGCCCGGACCTGGTGATCGCGGTGGACGTTGGCCCGGAAGTATTGACAGGCTCGACCCGTCTGAAAGCGGGCACCGCCACAAAAATCATCCTCAACACGCTGACCACCCTGGCCATGGTGCGCATGGGCAAAGTCGTCAGCAACCTGATGGTCGATCTCAACGCCTCCAATTCAAAGTTGCGTCAGCGGGCCGTGCGCATTGTTCAAGCCGTCACCGGCGCCGCCGCCCCGGCCGCCCTCGCCGCCCTGGAAAAGTCCAACTGGATCGTCAAAACCGCCTGCCAGCGTTTGCGCTAAAAAACAGATCATAGATCGCCCTTGGTTATTGCCGGCGAAGCCTTCGCGCCAGGCCGGCGGAATGATCCATGGCCCGGCACTGTCAATCAACAATATGGCAATGCTGCAACCCCTTCACGCCCCCCGACCGCAGGGCAATACGGCTTGCCAAAAACAAATTTTGCCGGATAATTAAACCATGAGTGCGTTTGAAATCATTGAGCAAATCAAAGAATTGCCCGCGAACGAACAGGTGCAAGTCGCGAAGTTCATCGCGGAAAACGGCAGTTCAATGACGTGCCACCAATTTTCCGTTGGCACGGAAGGCGACGGCCTGCCCGTCATCCGCGCCAATGGCGGAACCATCACTTCGCAACTCGTTCACGAGATTGAAAGCCGGACACCGTGACCCGATTGCTTGATGTCAACCTGCTCATGGCGTTGCTTTGGGAAAATCACGAGCATCACACCCAGGCCCGTTCGTGGTTCAAGGGCGTTTCCGCGTTTGCGACCTGCCCGGTTGTCCAGCTTGGTTTTGCGCGCGTCTCCTCGCATTCCTTGCTCGGTTACGGCCTGACGCCTGAACTGGCTTTTGGCGTTCTCCGCCAATTCATCGCCGACCCGCGCCATGAATTCATTTCCGACGACTTAAGTTGCACCGACCGCGTCGTGCGGACGGAACTGATGGTTGGCGCAAATCAGATCACCGACCGCTATCTTGTCGCGCTCGCCCGGCAACATGGATTCAGTCTGGCAACTCTCGATCAACCGCTGGCAAAAAGTTTTGCGGATGAAACGGGTCTGGTGGAACTGCTGCGTTGAAATGGATGCGGCGCCGAAACAATTTGTCGAAGACAGGCTGCCCCGGCGCTGCGGTTCGGGGTCCTCGGAATCACGTATTTTGCCCAACGAAAGCCACGTTGCAGGCGCTTTACTTGTTTCCGAGAACTGACGCCTCGGACGGGACGGGTTCGGGGTGCGAAGAAGGGAGCGTTGTCATTCATAGAATTAGGGGAATAAAAAAATTAGTGTTAATAGTTTAATAGGGTGTCTAATAGTTTTCGTGTGATAAGTGTTTCTAATTTATTTGGGACCAGGTATGGAGTCGGTGCATGGACGGACGCGGCAGAAAGGGCGGTTGGGTTGGTCGCCGCCGTTGGCTGGCAAGCGTCCGCCTTGGCCAATGGGCGCGGGAAACGGTCTCGCGCGACAGACATAATCCATGCCTTCACGCGCAGGAGTTGATCATCCGCCGTCGCGAAGGCTTTGGCGGACAAGCAGCGGTTTCGTCTCGGCGATCTGCCAGAGCGATGGGCAAATTCGTGCTCACGCACAGGAGTTGATCATATTCTCACGAGGGGGAAAAACCGACTGGGGGAAAAAGCGCGGAATTTTTGAAGTTTTGTTTCAACCACGGATCAACTGGATTGACACGGATATGGGGAAGGCGGACGACGTTGATGGAAAAGGCTTTTGACGAAGGGAATGGCCGCGAAAGAGCACAAAGATCACCAAGATGAGGGATTGGGATATGCGCACACCATTGATGGAGAGGAGGTTGGTCGTGAAATACACCAAAGAGGCGGAATGAGGAGAGGGGTTGGACAAAAGGCGAATTGGAGCCTGCCCCGCCCGCTTTGGTCTGGTCCTCCGAGGCAGTGTGGGTCGGAATTGAAGAAGCAAGGCTTGCAAGATGGCCGATGGGATTGCAAGCTCCCGTCAGTCACAACGGCACGACGCGGATGACCACGACAAAACAGTACGATTATGTGAACCGGCTCACGTCGATCTCCTCCACCGGAGGCTCGGTTTCCGCCGGTCCCGTTTCGTTCGCCTACACCTACAACCCGGCCAATCAGCGGGTGCGCTCGACGCTCGTGGACGGCAGCTATTGGGTCTATGGCTACGATTCGCTCGGCCAGGTCATTTCCGGCATCAAGTATTGGAGCGACGGAACGCCGGTGGCCGGGCAGCAGTTCGATTACACCTTCGACACCATCGGCAACCGCACGCAGACCGAGGCGGGGGGCGACCAGACGGGGGCCAACTTGCGCCTGGCCCATTACACCAACAACGTGCTCAATCAGATCACCAGCCGGGACGTTCCCGGAGACGTGGACGTGATGGGCCTGTTGCTGGCGAGCAACACCGTCACCGTCAACAGCAACACGCCCTATCGGCGGGGCGAGTATTTTCGCGACCAACTGGCCGTGACCAACACCTCCGCCGCTGTGTGGACCAACATCACGGTGGCCTCTCCCGGCCAGGCCAGCGTCAGCGGGCACGCCTACGTGGCGCGGACGCCGGAGACCAACACGTATGACCTGGATGGGAACTTGTTGAGCGACGGCCGGTGGACCTACTCCTGGGACGCTGAGAATCGGCTCACCAACATGACCAGCCTGAGTGGCGCACCCTCTGGATCGCAGTTGAATCTGTCGTTTGTTTATGATTACATGGGGCGGCGGATACAGAAGGTTGTTTCGACCAACAACAGCGGCAGTTATATCGGTGAATACACGAATAACTACGCCTATGACGGGTGGGACTGCGTCGCGATTCTTAATTCTTCCCTCGGCCTGGTCAATTCATTCCTGTGGGGAACGGACCTGAGCGGGTCGATGCAAGGCGCGGGCGGCGTGGGGGGACTTGTCCAAGTCAACTACTACGGTTCATCGTCCACTAACGCCTTTCCTGCTTATGATGGCAATGGGAACGTGGTCGCCCTTGTCAACGCGGCGGATGGTTCGACGCTGTCGCTCTATGAATATGGCCCCTTCGGTGAACTCCTCCGCGCCACCGGCCCAATGGCCAAGCTCAATCCATTGCGGTTTTCGACGAAGTATGATGATGACGAGAGCGACTTCATTTACTACGGCCACAGATATTACAATCCAAGCACGGGGAGGTGGGTGAACAGAGATCTACTGAAAGAATGCGGCTTTAGGCTATCACAAATTGGAGACGCAATGGGCGACGATGATATCAACCCTCACAATGAAGGCAACACTTACCAGTTTGTCCAAAATGGTCCAGTGTCCGGAATTGATGCCTTTGGCTTATGGCCGTCCGCAAGCCCTTGGTATGGAAGATTCCTTAACAGCGGGTTCGCGATACCGCTAACTCACGAAGACTCCGACGCGCGCGCATTACCTCTTTCTTCCAGTGATGTCGCAATAGTTAATGCAGCAAGTGTTTTTGTTGACGACGGCCAAGGAACAGCGCAGTCGTATCAACACGCGATGCGAGCCCCTGGGCAATCAAAAGCACAGGCACGGGCTATGGCAAATAATTGGGTTGCTAGCAATCTTGCACATGCCCAGAAGGATTACTGTTCGTGCGATCCGGGGCGCCATTTTGGCGCGCTGTATTTCTTTGGTATGGCTCTTCACACAGTTCAGGATTCAACGTCTCCCGCTCATCACGGTTTCCAGGTGTGGCATGGCCTGACTGCCAATCCCATCACCTGGCTTGAAGCTGAACATCACGTTGCTAAAGAAGCTTGGGATCCAGGATCTGGCAGCAACCTGGATAAAGCAACCGCTTGGTTGTGGAGCTTTATGACATGTCCGCCCCCGCCTTTGCCAGCGGACTTCTTTATTTTTAATGCCGACTGGAACTGGTGGTACGACTAAAACTAACATGTTCGCCTCGGCAATGCTCGCTCTTGGAGAAACGGCTATTTTGCCGGGATTGCTTCTCATCGTCGTGCTTTTCCCGGCCACGATTTGGACTTTAACAAGTAGTCTCAAGGGCAAACGCAATGTTTTTATGAGGACTTGTGCCGTGATCGCGATTGCCTTCGGCGGATGGGGCATGGCGGCGGGCCTTAAATCCATCGTGAAGGAATGGCCTCCCGAAGACGACCTTCTCTTTGGGTTGGCTTTTTGCGCGTTTTTTCTCCTAGCTGGCTTAGCCTCGTTGCTCAAGATGAGAAACACCAAACGCACGGATGAAGCGAAAACAAAGTAAAGGCGGACGGGAGCAGAGGATTCTCCAGAATCGGTTATAGACGACTTTTCCTGGATGGTTGGAGTGATTTGGTGGTCCCTGAAATCGCTCCTTTTTGAAAAGTGGGGGTTTTTCAGCAGAATCAACATTTAACATTTCAACCGCATTCGTCTTGACTATTAGTACGACAACGCCTCGCGGCCGGCGTCGGTGTCGGACGGCACGAATACCGCGTCGTATTCGTACCTTGCCAATTCGCCGTTGGAGGCACAAGTGTCAGTTCTCACTTTTTAAAGTGGTTGACTGCGGGGGCACCGTGTGGCAGTCTCAGGCCTATGCCTCGCCAGTTGCGACGCGAATTTGCCGGAGCGATCTACCATGTGATGAGCCGGGGGGACCGCCGGGAGAGAATCTTTCGCGATGAGGAGGACCGCCGGATGTTCCTGGCCGCCTTGGGCGAGGCCTGCGGCAAGACTCACTGGCAGATTCATGCTTATTGCCTGATGG
>JBEKSF010000204.1:0-6788 GCA_049517295.1 Verrucomicrobiota bacterium | reverse complement strand
CAGTTGTGGATGATGCGCACCGGTCCCCATTCCTGGTTTTTGTATTCATTTTGGAACGTCTGAAGCCGATCGTGCAGCGCCTTTGCCGATCTACGATCCACTTTGGGGGCATATGGGTTCACCTTGGCCAGCAGTGCTCGCGCCTGGCGGAAAAGCTCGGTCGCTTCAACCCCGGTTTTGCCCTTGCCCGAGATGGCCCGACTTGCCACCCAGATGGCGAACGGAGGCAGTCTCCCCGCGTGACCAAACCACTTCTTCAGAATGGTCAGCCGTGTAAGATTTGCATTGCCGCGCACCGCGATCTCGGCAGAGATTTTCAGCAGCTTTTCAGGGATGTCGGTCCAGCCTTTTGATCTTTTGGCGGAGTTCATTTCTTCATGGCACGGCAGTACTTCTTCGGTTTGGGCTTGTCGGCCTCTAAATATGTTGGCATCTGCACTGGTGCAAGTTTTGATTGTTCATTCGCCCGACCATTCCGCGAGGATACGGGCGATCCTCTCCCGCACCCGTGCGCGGGCGTCAAGCCGCTCTGTGCCGCGCATCAAAAGCTCATCATAATTTGTGTGCGCATGGCGGATGTGAGCAATCACGGCAAGGTCCACCGCTGACGCATCCAGCGCGCGACCGGCTGCGGATCGGCCCACTCGACCACTGCTGCGGCGGCCTGCGTGTTCAGCAATTCTGCGGGCTTCTTCGCTCGGGCAACCGGGGTGTCGCTGCAAAATCGCCTGGGCCAGGGCGGCTACAAATTCACGGTCGTCGTCCTGGCGTGAGAGCGCCGCGCGGCTGCGGGCGTCGGCGCGGGCGGGCGCGTCGTCGGCGCATTCCTCCTCGGCTTTGGCCAAGGCTTCTTCGGTCACCAGCAGACCTTGCCGTTCGTACCGTTTGCGCGCCCGGTTGAATCGCACCACCACCGCCGCGAGTGAACTGTGCTTGCGCGCCCGCCGCGACAACGCCGTGTCACCTGCGGGAAGAAACACCAATCGATCCAGGTCGGCACATGTGAGACAAAGAGGTTGGCCTTTCTCCATCAACAGGAAATCTCCTGTGAGCAGCTCCGCGCCGCACTCGCTACAGTGGCCCTCGTCGCCCACTTTCTCGAACGCCACCAACTCAGGCGGCCGGTTTAATTTGGCGGCCAGCCGCGCGGTTTTCTTCTCCGTCAAATCGGCCGGCATGAAGTGGGTGCGATAGAACTTCTCCCATGCCGGATCGCCGTCTTCGGTGACACTCAATGGTTCGATGCCACCCGGCCCACGGCGCGTGTGGGCGGCTTCAATTGCGCGCAAGTCGCGCTGTTTCACCCACTCTCGGAAATGGCCAATGGTCTTTTGAAACTTCTCCGGCCCGACCTGAATCCACGGTTGGAGCACCCGGTAATGTTCGTCGCCTTTGCGCCAACTCTCGACGTGGAACGCCTGCAGCAGCCCCATCTCCTGGAACAGTTCCAGCGGGCCGACGGTGCCGCTTCGTTTCAAGGCCGCCTCAGCCGCTCGCTCGACGCGCTCCTGGAAGTTGCTGTGGAAGAGGCCAGCCATTGGCGTGTTTCATTTCTTTGCCACCTTTGCTTTGGGTGTACGTGACAATTTCGCCCACCGCGCTTTCATGGCGGCTGCAATCCGGGCACGCGCTGCCGAACTCAACCTTCGCTGGACCTTTTGTTTCCGCGAAGCTTTCCGCTTGGGCACCCGAGCCGGAGCTGGAGCTGGAGACGGCGAAGCGTGTAATTCAACCGTGGGCACAGATGACACGGATGCTGGCGCCAATTCGATGCCAAAAACATCGGCCACCTCGGAATCACTCATGGCAGGAGCCGTGCCTGCGTTGCCGGTGGTCTGTCGCACGGCTTCGGCGGCGGAAGCTTTGCTGATCAGGTCGGCGGCATCCACGCCACGGAGCAGAAAAAGCAGTGTGGGGTTTTGGTCGAGCTTGGCCCCTACGCCGTAAAGGGACGCGGCCACGTGCTTGCACAAGTCCGCCCAGTCCGGGCAGGAACAATCCAGGTCAATTTCCTTCGGCGTGGGAAACAGGCCCCGTTCATGCCGGGTGACGATTTGCATCACGGCCGAGGAGAGCTTGCCCTGAAGCAATTCCATCAGGGAATCAATCTTCCCCGCGCATTCGGTCTGGATGGATTTCCAAAGAGTTGGCGCCAGCGGTTTGATTTTGATCTCAATCTTGTAGAGTTCGGACCCGGAGACCAACGCGATCACGTTTCCTTTGTTGATTTGCAAATCGACAACGGAACCGTTACGCACGTATGTACGACCGCGAGGGAGGCGATTTGCAAAATCGCTGTATGCTTCGAGGTTGTCGCACCACGCCTTGCCCCAAAATGTGGCGGCAATCTTTCGACCGTCCAGCACCACCGGCGAGGCGGCCCGTCCGGTCTTCTTGGCCAGTTTTGACAATTCGCGCGCGGCTTTGGCGCGTCGCTCGGCCACGGACACGTAAGGCCGCCATCCAAAATTTCCCCAGCTCATAATATTTTTTGTGTTCTGACCATCCGCCAAGACGCTTAATCTTCGGCGGTGGCGTTTATATCCAGCGCCACAAACCGAAGCAACTCGGAATTGTTCATTTCTGTCAACAATTGCTCTCCGCCTTCGCCCAGGACATCTTCGGCCAGGGCGCTCTTGCTGGCAATGACTTCGTGAATCCGCTCCTCCAGGGTGCCGCGGCAGGTGAATTTGTGGACCATGACGATTCGCTTCTGGCCGATGCGGAAGGCCCGGTCGGTCGCCTGGTTTTCGACGGCCGGGTTCCACCAGCGGTCAAAATGGATCACATGGGAGGCGGCGGTGAGATTGAGGCCGGTGCCCCCGGCTTTGAGCGAGAGCACAAAAAAGGGCGGACCACCGTCCCGTTGAAAGGCATCCACCAATTCCCTGCGTTTGCCAACGGGAACGCCGCCGTGAAGGATGAGGCCGGCCTGGCCGAAGACTCCCGCCAGGTGCCGCGCCAGCGGATCGGTGATTTCGCGGTATTGGGTGAAAACCAGCACCTTCTCCTGACGCGAGGCAATTTCATCGCACAACTCCCGCAAGCGATTGAACTTGCCGCTTTCCGCCGGCGCATAAACCCCATCGCCCAGCCATTGCGAGGGGTGATTGCAGATTTGTTTGAAGCGGGTGAGAAACGCCAGGATGATGCCACGGCGTTGAATGCCTTCGACCTCCGGTGACTCCAGACGTTCCGCCAGATCAGCCACCGCTTGCTGATACAGCGCGGCTTGGCGGCGCGTCAGCGGACAGAACGCCGTCATTTCCGTCTTGTCGGGCAGGTCCGTGATGATGCGTTTGTCCGTCTTCAGCCGCCGCAGTATGTAAGGCCGCACGAGACGGCGCAGCGGGGTGAATTGGTTCTGATCGGTTTGCGAACGGCTCTTGAGGAAGGCCGCGAACTCCCTGGCGCCGCCCAGCAGGCCGGGACAGAGGAAGTCGAAGAGCGACCACAAATCCGAAAGCCGGTTTTCAATGGGCGTTCCGCTCAGTGCGATCCGGTGCCTGCAGCGCAGTTCTCTCACGGCCCGGCTCTGGCGCGCGCCCGGATTCTTTATTGCCTGCGCCTCGTCCAGAACGGCCAGCCTCCAGTTCACTTCCTTGATCCACGGCAATCGAATGGCCATCGAATAACTCGTGATGACAAGGTCCGTGCGCTCCAGCGCTTTCGCAGGGTCTTTGCCCGCCTTGGCGAGTTCCTCTTTGGGAGTTTCCGCCGGATGGGCGTAAAACACCGACAGCGAGGGCGCAAATTTCTGAATTTCGGCTTTCCAGTTGGCAATGAGCGAGGCTGGCACAATCAGCAGGCTCGCCCCGACTTCACTGCCAGCAGGCTGTGGTTGGGTCCGCCGGCGCTTGAGGACCAGCAGGAGGCAAAGAACTTGAATGGTTTTGCCGAGGCCCATGTCATCCGCGAGGCAGGCCCCCAGTCCCAAACGATTCATGAACCAGAGCCAATGCGCACCCTGGCGCTGATACGGACGCAATGTCCCCTGAAAATCCTGGCCCGGGTCCGACTCGGCGGAAACCTCCGGCTGCTGCATCTCCTCCAACAGCTTCTTCAGACCGTCTCCAGCCACGACGCTCGACCATGCTGTGCGCACTGCTTCCGCCTCCGGTTCGCCAGCTTGACTGCCATTGAAGCCGGAGAGAAGGCGCAGGCCTTCGAGCAATGGCATCCCGCCCGGACCTCCAGCGGCCTCAACTTTCTTCCAGTGATCCATGACCTCCTGGAGTTTGTCCCGGTCAACTTCGACCCACTTGCCTTTGAGCAACACCAGCCCGCTGGCGGATTGCAGGATGGCTTTCAGTTCCGATTCCGTCAGCGGCTCGCCCTCCAGCGACATTTGCACCTTGAAGTCCAGCAGACTGTCCGCGCCCAGCAGGTTTCCCGTGACTTCGCCAATCCGCACCGTCACCTGCGGCCGAGGTGGCCGGCCCGCCTTCCACCAATCCGGAATCCGAACCACCAGGCCGCTTTGCTCGAAAAACGGAATGTTTTGCAGAAACGAAAACGCCTGTTCGGGCCGCCAGACTTGCGGATGAAAAATCGCTCGCGTGTCCAACAACTCGCGGGCCAGCTTGCTCTGTTCCGCCGCCCGCTGCACCGGCGACAACAGCGCGGCCAGCCCGGCGCGATTCTTCGCCCCGGCATACTCCTCCAATGCTCTGCCCAACGGCAGATGCTGAACTTTTCCCTGCTCGGAAATGCGATGGGTGTAGGTGGCCAGAAAAGCAAAGGGATACGCCGGGTTGCGCTTGTTCTCCGCCAGATGAAAAGTGACGCGTCCAACCGCATTCCACACCGGGTTGCAGCTTTTCAGATACGCCGCCGCCCCGCCCGCGGCTTGGGCGATGGCGGCATGAACATGAGCATCCAGCTCGTCCCACAACCTTGCCAGGACCGTGCCATTCAAATACTCCAGGCCCCTCATCGGCGGCGCCCCTTCCGCCAGCGCGGACCACTCGGCTTCCGCCGGCTTGGGAATCGTTATCGTGGAAGCATCCTGCAAGTTCGGATTGTGACACAGCGCGGTGAAGAGCCGTTGGGCAACGCCGCGCCAAAAGACGAAGGTGGGAGGCAGCGGCTCATGCAGGAACCCGGACGCCAGCGCTTCCAAACCGCGCGCGGGCGCGGCCCCGAAGGCCTCGGTCAGGCGCGTGGCGGTCGAGGGGCTGAGTTTCGGTTCAGCCTGGTCGTCCGGTTCGACAAACAAATGTCCACCGGGAGACAATGCCAAAGCATGTGACATGACGCACGGAGCATATAATCCGCTGCCTCCAATACGCCATCAGTTTCCATGCCTATGCGTTGAAAGAATTCGAGTCCACAGTCCGCGGAAAACGGCTGTCTTGCCGGCAAAAAGTTGCCAACGGGGAGGGCACGAATTCCATTCCGGCTGTTCACTCACAATCCTCTCCGAGGGAGCGGCGAAAGGTCTTTTCCTCTCTTCCCATTCGTGAACCTGGCCGGATCACCGGCAGTCGGTCGTTTCATGTCAAGCATTTTGAGTTCAGTCCTCTCAATCCAAAGGAACGCGAATTGTTGTCCATTCGGCTCGCGCAGACTCCGACGGCAACAACGCCCGGAGGAGCGCGGACTTCCCCGTCTGCCGCGCCCCGAAGATCAGGTGGACATACGGTCGCGTCAGCTTCTCGCGCAAAATCTCTGCATACCAACGGTCAAACATACGTCGCTTTATATTCAGACGCGGAATCTAAAGTCCGCTTCAGACGTGGTTTGTCCGCAAATTTCGCAAAAGGACGCAGATTCTGCTTCCTGTTGTCATCTGCGAAAATCTGCGCCATCTGCGGATCACTTTCCCTCTGCCTTCTGTTTCTCCGCCAGAATTAGATGCCGGTCGTTGTCCCGCTGTGCCAGCAATAATCGTTCACTCTGGCGCTCTTTGTCCAGCCACAGGATTACCGCAGGCACAACTTGGCCGTCCCGGTTGGATTCACGGGCCCGGTCGAGCCATTGGATAATGGCGTTGAGGATGATCATGCTTCAGTGCAAATCCTCCTGCTTCCGCCCCGCGCTTTTCGATTTCCGTGGCGCTAACCTTCGGGTTTCTTGACTCGTTCTAACCAATCTCACGGCGTCGGTGCAAAAGGTTCGTCGTGCGTGGGAATTCTCGCATCAACCAATCCGAATATGTGAATTCAAAAATGGCCCGCCCCGCCCGCAAAATATTTGTAAAATTTGCAAAATATTTCTTGCATGTAACCAATGGCATGTGTTATACGTCTCTACGTTCGATGAAGACTTGCTTAAATATATCAGCCACGAGTTGGCCGACGATGACCGTCGCGAAAGCGACACGTCATAGCCGGTACACCCGGGGCTATGTGTTTAGCCTTGGACTGTCCTTGGCGCCTATTGGGCAACGGCCCGAAGGTAATTTGGACAGACACGGTGTAGGCAGGTAACGAATCGAAAGAGAATTTCTTCACCCTGCTTACCGCGTGTAAGCAGGGTTTTTTATTTTCCCTGTATGACTGAGACGAGAATGGCAAATAACGAAAGACGAACAATCTGTGAACAAGAATAGCGCGACATCCAGGTGATGTCTTCTGGCGACAAACTGAATTTGGCGAGGACGAGCAGAGAAGCCTCACCGGTGGGGTGTGCCCACGACCAGAAGATAGCGTCACCAAGACGAACGACACGAATTTTGAATTTACATATTAAGGGCTTCGCAGGAGGTGTGCCCCTAAACACCGAAACAGCCGCCGTGAAACCGCGGGTTGGGATCGCATAGATCGCCAAGAGGTGTTTGTTCTTTG
>JBEKSF010000203.1:0-6970 GCA_049517295.1 Verrucomicrobiota bacterium | reverse complement strand
GGACCCTTATCCGCCGACGGAAGTAAGCACCCGCAAGAATCTCAAAGGCGCAGTTTCCACTGCGCCTTTTTCATTGCCTGAATTGTTTGGGATGGCGACGGTTGAGAAGCCTCGCCCCCCCCCCACGCGCTCTCAGAATGCGTGCAGATTCCTGCCAGTACCACCACAGGACGCGGAGCCCGACGGCATAGGAGCGCGATCAGGCGCGGCTGATCACAAAAATGGCCAGGTCGGCATTCAAGTTCGGATGCTCGAAGACTTCAGTGCGCGCTTCAGTGTCGAGGGCGATTCGCCGATGCACCCGGAGGTTCTTCTGGCGGCAGAAGTCCTCAAAGTCGGCGATGGTGAAGAAGCGGATGTTGGGCGTGTTGTACCATTCGTAGTGCAGGACGCCCGCGGACTTCGGGGCGCGCCCTGTTTCAGCCAACATGCTCCTGAGCCGGTGATAGCCGAAGTTCGGAATGCTGACGATGCAAGTGCGGCCAATGCGTGCCATCTCCGTCAGGACGCCCTCCACGTCCTGCACCGTCTGCAAGGTTTGGGATAACACCACGCAGTCAAACTCCCCGGTGGCAAAGGCGCCGAGGCCCCGGTTCAAATCGGCCTGGATGACGTCCAGGCCGCGGCCAATGCCGGTGAGGATTTTCTGCTCATCCAGCTCGACGCCGACCAGGCGCCGATGATTGGTCTCCCGCAACCCCGCCAGCAAGGTGCCGGAGCCGCAGCCGAGGTCCAGCACGCTGGCGCCCGGCGGGATCAGTTCGGCAATGCGCTCATAATCGAGCCGGTGCTGATGGAAAATACTGGTCGGGCCGTGCGCCTCGTCCTTCACGGTGGCGCGCGCATTGGGCGCGGGACTGAGCTGGTCGAGGAACGCCCGCATCATCTCGCCATAAACGGCCAAATCATTGGGCAGCAGGAAAGCATCGTGGCCGCAGGTGCTTTGCACGTTGCAATAACTGACCGGCGCGTTGTTGGCAATGAGCGCGTTGACGATGTCGCGCGACTGGTCGGGTGGAAACAGCCAGTCGCTGGAGAAGCTGACGACCAGCCACCGGGCGCGCGCGTTGCGAAACGCCGCCGTCAGTTCCTGCGGTGTGCCGCCCAGGTCAAACAGGTCCATGGCCACCGAGAGCGTCAGGTAGCTGTTGGCGTCGAACCGCTCGACAAACTTCGCGCCTTGATAGCCGAGGTAGGAGCCGACGGAAAACCGCTTCTCAAACTCGATGGCCACATCCCGCGGGCTGAGCCGGTCCGCATCGAACTTCTCGGTCATCGCTTCCCGCGAGAGATAGGTGATGTGCCCAATCATGCGCGCCAGGGCCAAGCCGACGGCGGGGCCGTGCGGGCGGTCATAGTACTGGCCGCCGTGAAAGTGCGAGTCGCGCAGGATGGCGTTGCGGCCCACCACATCGAACGCCAGCGCCTGGCTGGTCAACCGGGCAGAGGTCGCCAGGGCAAGGACCCCGCGCACGCGGTCCGGATGCTGAGTCGCCCAGGTCAGCGCCTGGTGCCCGCCCAGCGAACCGCCCACGACCGCGAGCAGTTGGCTGATGCCAAGCTTGTCCAGCAGCCGGCGCTGGACTTCCACCATGTCGGCCACCGTGATGGGCGGGAAATCGCGGCCATAGGGTTTGCCGGTGGCGGGGTTGAGGCTGCCGGGGCCGGTGGTGCCACGGCAGCCGCCGAGCAAATTGGGGCAGAGGACGAAGAAGCGGTTGGTGTCAATCGCCTTGCCCGGTCCCACCGCAATATCCCACCAACCGGGATCATCTTGCTCGTCATGCCGGGCGACGTGGGAGTCGCCGCTGATGGCGTGGCACACCAGAACCGCGTTGTCCCGCGCGGCATTGAGTTCGCCGTAAGTCTCGTAGGCCACGGTGACGCCGGCGAGCTGGCCGCCCAGCTCCAATTCAAGCGGTTGGTCCAGTCGCGCCGACCGGGCATAGCGCAGCGGCTTCGCGTGCCGCGCGGTGTCACTGCTCTCGAAAAGGTTCTGGCTCACGGCAGACATTCTGTCCTACGCGGCGCCGATTTACAATCTCTAAATCGAAATGCGTAACAAGCTTTCATTCAATTACTTACGACGTGAGCCAGATCGGTTATGCCAAAGTTTATGCCACTGCTTGCAGCGAGTGAACTTGTGCACGGCACCCTGACCGTCGGCCCCAAAGACTGTATGCGCCACGCGCTCCTGCACTGCAAGGAAAAAACTGGAATCGGGGAATTTAGAGCTGTTGCCCGCGCCGGCCCCGCAAATCCACATGAGCCGGATGAAGGGCGCGGGGTTTGCATTCAATCGGTTCCAGTCGAGGGGCTTTTCACAGAATAAAGTCCATGCTCACTTTAGGGCCAGATTGCGGGGTACTCACGCAGCCTCCTCTTCTGGAGCCGTCTTCTCTCCAAAAAGTGCTCGGACACTGGTGTCAGTGTAGCAGGCCACGTTGACGCCCACAAGACATCGGCGGAGCAGGCCGCGCGCTTCCAGGTTCTGAATTGACCGGTAACTGAGGCCCGTGGCCTCGACCAACTCCCGGCGAGTCCAGCAGAGCCGTGGTTTGGAAGGAGAAGTCTCCATGGGGCGTCAGGGTTCGCGGGTGACGGTGGGCACGGCCAAGGATGGGTTGGCGGCGGCGCGCCTTCGCGCACGGTCATCCACGCCTTGCATCGCCGTGCTGTTCACCCAGCCCAGAAACCGCGCCGCGGCGTCCGCATCCACGCACGCCGGCCAGAACGGACCGTTAGAACCTCCGTGCGGGTTCATAGCAAAGTTCTGATCCATCGTTCCCTTGTCATGTGGCTGAATCCTCATCCCTCCCCTTCCTCTTCCTTCCCCTGCAAAATGTCCACCAGTGCAAACAAATCCCCCCGCCGCGGATCCACCCATTCGCTGCGGGCAAAAAACTCTCCCTTCTCCGCATTGCTCATCTGGCTCGCCTCAAACTCCTCGTCGCTCACCTCCCGTCGCCCCAACGGGTGCCAATCCAAATCAATCAGCACCGCCGCTTCCGCCGTCTTCCCGCTGAATCGAATATTGTGCGTGCATTTCCCCAGTCTTCGCGCCGAGGCCGTCGGCTGCACATAATACGGACGCATCCGCATCTGCGCCAGCAGATCGTTCCGGTCCACCAGCAATTCCTGGCCCCCATGCCGTTTCCATTCCCGCATCAAGGCGATTAACGGCCCCAGGAGCAGGCACAAAATCAAGTGCGGCCACGCCTTCGACTTGTCTTCCACGCCCCATTGGACTTGCGCTGCGCTCAACTTCAATGTCAAATGCGGATTCTCGATCACCTTCAGAATCCGCCGCAGGTCCATCATCCTTCCCAGCGCCCCGCTCTTTTCCATGTCAATCAAATCCCGGAAAAATTGATTCACCGCCACGCCCTCCGCCACGTCCGCCACCGCCGCCTTCGCGTGCTCGATCAAAAATGCCTGGAACTCCTGCAGCATCCTCGGCTCCGCCTCCCCCGCCATCTCTGCCAGCCGCTGCTCCGGTTTAACGTCCTCTGCTCGAATCATGGTATTCCTTCCTACATGTTTTTCAAAAAGTCCGACATGGGTTGGTCACGACGAATCCCCAGATCCTTCTCCCAATACCCAAATATACTCCCGCTTATCACTCCCGCGTACTCGTCGGCCTCCGGTCTCTGATCCAAGAACTTCATCCGCCACAGCAGAAGATTGCCCAGCGGATCGTCCGCCTTGCCGCAGCCCGCCAGAAACGCCAGCCATTCCCCGATCAATTCCACTCGGCCATTGGTCGCGGGATGCGCATGCACCTGCACCCAATACTCTTTCGGCACGAGCGAGCGGATCGTCGGATCATGCTCGGAATGTTCCAGCGCCAGGCCGTGTCGCACCTGGCGCGCCCACTTAGTCATATGCACAAAAAGAAAACCACCACAGCTCCAACTGGAAAATCCCCGCGGAAGGGCGTCACTTGCGCGACTTTGGAACTATGGCGGTTTCTAAATTCTCAATTCCGCAATTCAGTTTTCCAGTCTGAACACGATAAATATGGCAGGCTGGTAAAACGCTTTCATTACGAAAATCCCAATTTACGTCTGAACGTAAATGCCTACGAAACGTCTAGACGTAAAAGCCGATTGGGGACTACAGGGGCAAGTTTTTCAATCCGCTTTAGAACTTCGTCTTTGAGTTTATTCCACTTTCCGCGCTCAGTTTTTTGATCGCTCACAATTTCGCGGATTTCAGGCCGGTCAACTGATAGCAGTGGTGGGGAGACATGGAAAAATTTTGCGTTGGCTTGCAGATCCGCCAGCCATTGCGTTTCCTCAATCGCTGTCAGGCGATTCGACTTGCGGAAATTTTCAAACCATCGCCTCTCCGTGCCGGTGAGATAAGCGATGTATAAAGTCGTTTGGAAATCGGCGGGCAACGCCGCGAATTTTATTTCTGGCGGCGCATAATTGACAGTCAGGTATGTATCAAAAACTGGTTTCCACTTCGGCCAGTTTTCCTTCGTAAATTCACCCAAAGAAGAGAGAAATTTTTTCGATGCGCTGAAGTATTTTTTGCCTTTTGTTATGGCAGGGACATGATGATGCGACATTAACCAGAGCCAGTGTTCGGTAACGTCCCATTGAACGACGTTCCGCACTGAATCTGCCGCAACGAGAAACAGATAATCTCCTTTTGTCAGATTGGCGTTTAATTTCAAACCGAGATTTGTCCCAAGTTCAATTGAGCTGGCTTCGACAATTTCCTTTCCTGTTTTGTTGAACTTCGGAAGTAATGCCTGGTAGCGCCTTTGTTCCCGCTTTAGCAGATGGAAATAGCCGGGCCACGCCCAGCGATCCCGTGCATATTGCTTTACGTTTTCTCTTTGATGCTCCGCAAGCCAAAGCAAAAGTGGAATCGTGAAATCGGCCATTTCCAACAACGTGCGAATTGGGCGTGGCCAGCCTTTTTGTCCGGCCATTGCTTTTTGCTTAATCTCTTCCTGAAGCTCGCGGGAAGCCTTCCACCGTAGCCAATTCAGATGTTCTTTTGCTATCTCGCTGCCGGCGGTCGCTCTGGCTTCCAGCCTTTTAAGCAGTGCAGAAATTTTGCAGGAAAGCAATTCATCGGGGTGCGGCTTGGGGTTTGCCGTTTGATCCTTTGATTGTTGGCGGTTTTTAGCTTTGATTGCGAAATCAAAATGATAAAATGTCCGAAGGTAAAGTGAAAACGAAGCCGCAAAAACGGGTCAAGTCCAACCGTTCCTGTAAAAGCGAAGCGGCTTGCTGCAATTCTTGCTCAGCTTGAGTCTTGCTTCAGGTACCGACACGCCCGGATGGCACAGGAAACCGAGCAACTCAGCTCCCCACACCCACGCGATAGAAGAGCGGCGAGGCACCAGCAGCCTTGGTGTCGGTGCAGCGCGTCGGGCCGGGTTGGCCGGGAATGCCGGGGAGTAGCGGCGTGAACGGCCCCCATGCTGCCAGATTTGTGCAACGCTCCGGGGAATAATTCACCCCGGCTATGCTCTGCCAACTTTACTGCTGCTTCAGCCGGTAGAACCTCTTGCCCGTGGGTAGTGACTCAATATAGACGCAGTTCCCACCGTTCGTCGTGTAAGAACACGCCGTCCAGACGCTCCCCGTGGTGACCACGCTGGACGGCAGTTGCGCCAAAGGGACCGTGCCGCTGGTCAGTTTTTCAGCGCCGAAAACTCAAAACGAAACATTCAATACTAAACGCTTTCCAGGAACGCATCGAGTTCCCGCGAGTACTCAAAGACCGCCGCCGCTCCGGCCGCTTTCAACTCTTCGAGCGCCGCCGGGCCGGCGGCGTCCAGCGCCAATGGCCGGGCCAGGTGCGGCTGCAGCCGCACGTAGCGTCCGGGCGGCAGGAGTTCCCGCAGCAGCACGTCCGGCAGCTCGTCATTGGCGTCGAATACCAGCCGCAGCGTCTCGCGCCCCGCCCGCAGCAGCCCCGCCTCGCGCATCTGTATTGGCACGACCGTCGGGGGCTTTTCATCCTGTAATTGCAGTTTGCTCTTCCCGTCGGACGTCCAGTCGAAATTCAAAATTCAAAAATCCACGCCGTCGCTCCCGTGCCCTAATCTGCATCTTGATTATTGTCAGCCTCGGCCCCCGCGAGCCGGGCTGCCTCGGTTTCACTTTTCGGCCTCCGGATTTCCTTCCAGGTCTGCTGTTAGTGCTGTTAGCCACTAACAGCAGACCTCTACCGGCTTAACTCCTTTATCATCAGAAGCTTGCGAAGCACTGCTGTCAGTGCTGTGAGTGCTGTGAGTAAAAAAAGGTATCCCTATATATCGAATCGAACGATTCGCCTCCCCTCGACATAAAGACTTCCTCTCGGCGACCGGCTCTCGCTACGAGGGTCCATTTTTACTGACAGCACTCACAGCACTAACAGCAGTACTTTTTCTCTCTTTTCTAAAGAGAGTAATATCAATGACTTGCATCATTCAGCCCCCCGTTTCAGCCTGCTGTTAGTCACTGACAGCACTAACAGCAGAAAACAGCCCCGCGCTCCTATATCTTCCATATCCGCTCCCACAACGAAACCGCGCCCCGCCGTTTCGCCCGGGACGCCCGACGGTCATGAGAGGGCATTGCGAGGGGAGCTGACGGGAACGCCGGGCGCCCGATCTCGTGCTTGTTCAGGTCCTCACGTGCCACTGTTGAATTCCGGCGATTTTTTTGGGGTTTTCTACCCCCCTTGGGGTCTTATACCCCATTTTTTGGGGGTGGGTTTGAGCCTTTATTCATGCGGGCTTCTCACGGTCGCACCCAATAAAAAAGCGCGTGTGTGTAGGTTGTGGGTCGCGCGTACGGGAGCTTATTAGGGCGTCCGTCGGCAACGATTGTTTCTGCTGGCATCGTGCCAGCAGAGCGGGGCCGGAGTTTAGGACAAAGTATGCAAAATCACAAAATCATAGGTCAGTTGCAGTCTCCATCCGTTCACGTCTGGGCGGATGTCTCACCCTTGCCAGCGT
>JBEKSF010000202.1:0-7020 GCA_049517295.1 Verrucomicrobiota bacterium | reverse complement strand
CTGGCTGTTTTTGAACCGATGACAGCCACTTTGGCGGCGCTCCGCACCTCGCGCTCCGTGAACATCGAGCCGGAGGCCAGTTTCCAATCGCGGATTTTCAAGTAGTCCGGCGATTCTCCCGCGACGGTGGTGGACCAGTTGCGTCCGTTGGCGATGGCCTGGGCGGTGGTGGAATCTTCGGGGCTGATGGCGACCACGTCGCTTATCTCGCGGCGGATGGCCTCGGCGTCGGGCAGGGTCAGGGCGCTGGCGCTGCCTAGGCCTGAATTGACGCCACCGGACTTGCGGCTACCGGCGAAAACGGAAAGCAGGTTTTGCCCAAGCGCGGCGACCTGGCTGGTAATGCGGGCCTGCGCGCCATTGCCCACGGCCACCATGGCCACGACGGAAGCCACACCGATGATGATGCCAAGGGCGGTGAGGACGGAGCGCATCTTGTTCCGGCGCAATGCGCGCAGGGCGATCACCGCCGTCTGCCAGGCGCGGGTGAACAAGTTTTGGATGAGGTTGAACATAGTCAGGCGAGTTTTGCTTTTTGCTCGGCTTCATCGAGCTTGGCGATTTCCTCCCGGGCTGAACGCCGGGCTTCATTGCGGGTGTCACTGATGACGCGGCCGTCGCGCATGACCACGATGCGTTTGCAGTAGGCGGCGATGTCCAGTTCGTGTGTCACCATGATGAGGGTGATGCCCGATTCATTGAGTTCCTGAAACAGCCCCATGATCTCGATGCTGGTGCGGGTGTCCAGATTGCCGGTCGGCTCGTCCGCGAGCACCAGTTCCGGGCGGTTGATCAGGGCGCGGGCGATGGCGATGCGTTGCTGCTGTCCGCCGGACAACTGGCTGGTATGGTGGCTCAGGCGGTCCCCAAGGCCCACTTGTTGGAGGGCCTGCAGCGCGCGCTGCCGGCGGTCGCGCAATGAAGTCAATGGGTGGCTGTAGAACATTGGCAACTCAACATTCTCCAGCGCGGACGTGCGGGCCAGGAGGTTGAAGCTCTGGAAGACGAAGCCGATTTTCTTGTTCCGCAATCGTGCCAGGTCCTTGCGGCCCAAACCGGCGACCGCAATGTCATCCAGCAGGTAACTGCCGCTGGTCGGCTGGTCGAGGCAGCCGAGCATATTCATCAGCGTGGACTTTCCCGAGCCGCTGGCGCCCATGATGGCCACGAAATCACCTCGATCTATGTCCAGGGTGATGCCGCGCACGGCCTTCACCTCGACTTCGCCGGTCTGGTAGGTCTTGGCGAGATCGCGGAGCTGGATGACGGGCTTGTTGCTGATGGCTGCGCTCATGGAGCTTGCGGGGGGGGAGGCGGCGGGTTGCCGAAACCGGTGGGGGCGACAGTGAGCGATGATGTTATGACCAGCCCGCCCTCTTTGAGGCCGTCAAGCACTTCCGTGGCGATGCCATCGGTGATGCCGACCTTTAAAATGACAGGCTTGAGCGTCAGAGAATTGCTGCCGGGCGAATAGACCATGCGCTCGTTGCGCGCCAGCTTGGCGGGCGGGGTTTGTTCGAATTTTGCATCGTCGGGCGGGGCGAACCGCAGTGCGGTGTTGGGGATTCTCAGGACGTTCTTGCGCTCCGCAACCGGGATGGACACGTCTGTCGTCATGCCGGGAAACAGTTTCTTTTCCGGGTTGTCCACCGAGATGAGCGTTTCGTAAGTGACGACATTTTGCGTGGTGGTCGGCGCCATACGGACCTGGGTGACGATTCCGTGGAAAACGTCATCTGGAAAGGCGTCCACCGTGAAGTCCACCGGCTGGCCTTCCTTGACTTGGCCGATGTCGGCCTCGGAAATGGTGGCGCTGATGTTCATCTTCCTGATGTCCTGCGCGATGGTGAACAGGACGGGCGTGCTCATGGCGGCAATGACTGTCTGGCCCAGATCCACCTTTCGAGAGATAACAATGCCGTCCACGGGAGCGGTGATTTTGCAGTAATCGAGATTGGCCTGGGCGGTTTCAAGGGCGGCTCCCTGGATGACAACCGTGGCCTCCGACTGTGCAAGTTCGGCGACCGCCTGGTCGAGGTCCAACTGGGAGGCGGCTTTCAACGGGAGAAGGGCCTTTTTGCGCTGGAGGTTCTGGCCCTTGAGCGTGACATCGGCCTTGGCGCTGGCGAGCTGGCCTTCCGCCTGGCGAAGCGCGGCCTTGTAAATGGTCGGGTCAATTTCCGCGACCAACTGCCCCTTTTTCACAGGGGAGTTGAAGTCGGCATTCAACGCCGTAATCTTGCCGGAAACTTGGCTGCCGACATCCACACTGACGAGCGCGCTCAACGTGCCGCTCGCGGTGACGCGCTGAACGAGGTCGCCGCGGGCCACCGGCGCAGTTTCATATTTGGGCCGGCCGCCACCGGCCGGTTTGCATCCGGCATTGATCAGCAGCGTCAACGCTGCAAGCGATGTCAGCAGCGCAGGGAACAGTCTTTTTGTTGGTTTCATGATATTGAATCCGGGTGGGTGAATTTCATCGCGTTATTTCCAGCCGCCGCCCAGGGCCTGGTAAAGGGAAATCTGGCTGGCCAATTTGTTGTATTGCGCTTGCAGCATGCCCTGTTGGGCGCTGTAGAGGTCCTGCTGCGCGGAAAGGACGTTCAAGTAACTGTCTTCGCCCTGGCGATAGCGAATGTTGGCGAGGTCGTAACGGTCCTGTTCGGCGCTGATCGCCACGGCTTCCGCGTCAACCTGAGCGGCATAGGTGTTGATGGCAACGAGCGCATCGGCGACTTCCCGAAAGGCAGTCTGGATGGCTTTCTGATAATCGGCCACTTCAATGCGGGTGGCGATCTTGGCGGAATCCAATTCGGCGCGGTTCTGCCCGCCGGTAAAGATCGGCAGTGTGACTTGTGGCGCAAAACTCCAAACACCGGTGCCCGAGCCGAAGAGTTGCGCCAGTTGGGAACTGGTACTGCCGGCGGAAGCCGTCAGTGTGATCGTGGGGAAAAACGCGCTGCGGGCGGCGCCGATATTCGCATTGGCGGCTTTGAGGGTGTGCTCGGCTTCCAGGACGTCCGGACGCCGCTCGACGAGTTCGGAAGGCAATCCCGCCGGGATTTCGACCAGCAGATTGGTGCTGTTGAAGGGCTGCGGCGTCGGCAGTTCGGCCGGCAGCGGCTGGCCGATGAGCAACACGAGGTAGTTTTCGGCTTGCGCCAACTGGCGTTCGTAGGCCAGCACGTTGATCTTCGCCGATTGGACCTGCCCCTGCGCCGTCTTGACGTCCAATTCAGTGCTGGCTCCCGCGTCGAACATGGCCTTGTTCACGTCGTAGGATTCCTGAACAGTCTTCAACGTTTCCCGCGCCAATTGAAGCTGTTCCTCCGTCTGGCGCAGCGTGAAGTATTCGGTCGCCACTTCCGACACCAGGGAGATCTGCGCATTGCGTCTGGCTTCGGCCGTTGCGAAGTATTTCTCCAGCGCCTGCTGGTTCAGGCTGCTCACATGCCCGAACAGGTCCAGTTCATAAGCGGTGCTGCCGAGGTTGGCGCTCCACTGATCGGAAGAGATGCGGTCGGCGTAAGAATGGGTGTAACCGGCACTGGCATTTACGGTGGGATATGAGGCCGAACGGGTGATGCGATATTGCGCGCGGCTTTGCTCGACGTTCAGAACCGCCACTCGAAGGTCAAGGTTGTTGGTCAGCGCCACCTCGATCAGTTTCTTGAGACGTTCATCGGCGAAGAAGGTCTGCCACGCGATGTCAGCGGCGTCCGTCTCATTGGTTTGGCTGACGCCCGGATACTGCGCCGCCACCGTCGCCGGCGGGCGATCATATTGGGGAATCATCGTGCAACCGGAGGCGATCAGGGCCGCGCATAGAAAAATAAGGCGGCGCAAGGTTGTCCCTGCGGCGGCCCCGGCAGCAGGCCGTTCGCTAGGTCTATCGGCGGAGGCTTTGGTGATTTGTTTCATCCTCAAATGCTTTCTCATTTGCTCTGTCTGGAACAAACATGCTCAAATTTCGCGGATCTGGCGTCCGATTTGGAACCAAGGGCCTGAAATTTGGGATCAACCTCGATGAAATGGGAACGAAAGCGGAAGGTCCTCCCCCGGCAATTCACGCCGCCGGGAAGGAACGGCTGGAGGATGCTTCAGCGCCCGCAGTGCCATTCACTCTCTGCCACATTGACGATTGTATCGGCAGAGCCTGCAATGGCCGTGCTACCGGAATTCGAGTTTTTGCTGGATCTCGCGAAGAGGACGGGTGGTGGGATAGCGTTTTCCGTTCTTGAGCACGATCACGTTCTCGCCTTTGAACATGGGCTGCAATTCCTGTACGCGGGAAATGTTGACAATGACCGAACGGCTGATGCGCAAAAAGCGGTCCGGCGGCAGATTGGATTCCAAGGAGTTCATGGTCTCCCGCAGGACATGGTTTTCCTTGCCCACATGCACCACCGCATACTTGCCAGCCGCCTCAATGGCATCAATCTCCTCCACGTTCACGAAAATGACCCTGTCAGGGGTTTTGACGGCCAGACGGCTGAGGTAGTTGTTTGCTGTGGAACGCTCGCTCAACAACTCCAACAGCCCTCGGGCAGCGGCGCCTGCCTGCTTGTTGGCGATGAGTTCGCGAGCCCGCTGAACGGATTGCTTCAAACGTTCCGGTTTGAACGGCTTCAGCAGGTAGTCGAGCGCATGCGCGTCAAACGCCCGAAGCGCGTGTTCATCGTAAGCCGTGGTGAAAATCACGATGGGCAGCATTTCGCGCGGAACTTTCCCCAACACCTCGAAGCCGTCCATTTCCGGCATCTGCACATCGAGAAACAGCAAATCGGGTTTGCTTGCTGTGATCTGCGCGACCGCTTCAATGCCGTCCTCGCACTCCCCGACAATTTCCAGGTCGCCTTCCTCACTCAACAGCAGGCGGAGGCGCTGTCGCGCCAAAGGTTCGTCATCAACAACGATCGCCCGGATTTTCATGGCAGTCCTCCAGTGGGAACCGTTGAGACCGGCACGGTCTCTGTGTGGAACGGGAGCCGCACTTCGACCGTGCAGCCGCGCGGCTCGCCTTTGCCGAAGGAGAACTGTTGGTTCTGTCCATAAAGTCCCCGCAGACGTGCCTGTGTGTTGGCCAGCCCGACGCCGCGTCGTTCCGGGCGGTTGGCGTCCCCGGCTGGCGGCCCCTTGCCGTTGTCCCGGACGACGAGGTGCAGGTTTTCTCCGTGCCGTTTCGCCTCGATCGTGACGAGTCCCGGCGCTCGCTGGGGTTCGATGCCGTGACGGATGGCGTTCTCCACCAGGGGCTGAAGGATGAGAGCAGGAACCAGGGCATTCATCAAATCATCCGGCACGTTTTGCTCCATGCGGAGGCGATCACCAAAGCGTTTTTGCTCGATACTGATATAGGCACGGATGAACTGAAGCTCGCGGGCCAGGGGAATTTCCTGCTCTTCCACGCTGTCGAGAGAGCGGCGCAGCAGTTCGCTTAAGTCCCCGATCATTTCGTCGGCGGCCCTGGGGTTGACGTAAATCAAGGTGGAAATCGCGTTCAGGGTATTGAACAGGAAATGGGGATTGATCTGCATACGCAGGGCCTGGAGTTTGCTGCGTGTCAGCCGCGCTTCCATTTCGGCCGCGTGCCGTTCCCGCTGCTGCGACTGCCGGAAGTTCGTGATGCCCTGACAAACTCCCAACAGCGACCAATAAACCAGGATGTCCAATCCAGCCCGCATGCCGAGGAATCCTTCTGGCGGCCGCATGCCTGGCGCCGGAGTTTGCAGTCCCGGTTCCCGATTTCGGGGTTCCTCGCCAGGCGGCGGAAAGGGGATAGGGATGAAGTTGCGAAACGCAAACTGGCTGGCTGTGACTGCCAGCACACAAGCCAGAACGTGGATGCCGAACCTTTGGAAAAGCCGCTTGCGTTCGAAAGGAAAACGAAAGGAGAGCAACACCACGGCTGGCGTCAACAGAACCCAAAGGCCCCAAAAAAACAACGCTTGAACGAAACCCTCACGCCACGAACATGAGCCAACCAGCACGAACTGAGTCGCGAACAGCAGCACAAGGGCTGCCCAAAGCCCAAGCGCCATCGCCATGACGCGGAGTTGGCGAACGACGGGTCTGGCAGCGCTCGTGGCATTCAATGTGGCCTTCATCTTGGTTTCAAACCCGGCCAACACGGACAGGTCAAGCCGATCCTAACAGCCCAGGGGATCTGAACAATCATTTTGGAACGAAACACGCAATTCCTGGAACGAACCAGTGTGAACGGGGAATTAGACTTTCCCTGCCTGGGTGCTGGAGTTTCTGGATGGCGTCCGCGTTCATCCCTACCGCGCTCCCAATCAGCCCCCGGAAACCACCGCCACGGATTACAAAAGGCTGCGCGAGTTGATTGACCGTTGCGCGCCGGAATCCAAGCGCGGAAAAATCCCCATCCTGAGCGGTGAGTGGGGAAATGCGTCGAACATCAAGGGCGTCTCGCTGGAAACGGAGTGCGTTACAATCGAGAGTGTGGCATGAATGGGGTCATGGATGTGAAAAATCTTGGGAATGTGGCGCCATTTATCACGAAGGACGGATCGGAGATTCGCGAGTTGCTGGCGCATCGGAATTCGGCGATCCGCAATCAGAGTCTGGCGGAGGCGCGGCTGGCGCCTGGCGCGAGCACGCAGGAGCACTTTCATGCCAAGACGGAGGAGATTTATTACATCACGCATGGGGTGGGAAGGATTCGCATTGATCGGGAAATCCGCGATGTGGTTGCCGGAGATGCGATTGCGATCTTGCCAGGGCAGAGGCACAAGCTCTGGAACATGGGTCCCGAGGTCTTGCGACTGCTCTGCTGCTGCGCCCCGGGTTACGAGCATGAAGACACGGTGATTACCGACGGGCCGTGACGACGGCGCGAAGAATCATGAGCACATTGGCAATCAACGCTGGATCGAGCAGCCTGAAGTTTGGACTTTTCAGCGATGACACCTGCGAGCGTTTGGTGACAGGAGAAATTGACTGGGCGGGCGGTGACCGCCAGCAAGCCCAATTAGTCGTGCGACCCCGCCAGGGCGC
>JBEKSF010000201.1:0-7203 GCA_049517295.1 Verrucomicrobiota bacterium | reverse complement strand
CCCAGCCAGTCCTTGCGGGTAATCGGCACGTTGAGCAGCGCGGAGCGGAGATAGACGAACGGCACGTCAAACCCCCGCCCGTTGAACGTCACGATCGTCTCATAATGCTTCGCCACGTCCCAAAACGCCGTCAGCAGTTCGACCTCGTCCACGCACGACATAAACTCCACCGGGCCGGCTTCGTCCGCTTCCTCGTCGTAGTCCGCCGCGGTGAACAGCACTTGGCCGCGCGAGGTGTCGGCATTCAGCATCGCGATGCAGACGACTTGCGCGGTGAAGGGCCAGAGATTGAATTGTTGCAGCAACTCCGTGCGTCGGGCGGTGCGCGCCGGTTCGTCGGCTATCTTTTCGCACTCGCGGAACAGGTATTCCTGTTGCGCTTCGTCGAACTGCTCCAGCGGCAGCGCCGAGGTCTCGATATCGAATACCAGCTTGGCCATTACGCGCCGAATTTATCAAACATCCTGGCGTTTGCCTGCATCAGGCGGATGAGATGCTTCGCCTCGAACACCCCCAGCGAGCCTGAGTTCGCGCCCGTTTCCGTGAACCGCTCCAGCTTGTCCGAGCCGGAGCAGGCGGAATGCAACATCACCGGTCCCGGATGCCAGGAATGCCCCTTCATGACGCAGGGGGTCGAGTGGTCGCCGGTGATGGCCAGCACGTCCGGCTTCTTCCGCAGCAGGATCGGCAGCGCGGCGTCGAATTCCTCAATCGCCTTCTTCTTCGCCGTGAAGTTCCCGTCCTCGCCGTACATGTCGGTGTACTTGTAGTGAATAAAGAAGTAATCGTAGTTGTCGTATTCGGCGAGATACCGCTCGAACTGCTCGGCGATCGTCTGCGGCCCTTCGAGCTTGGCCATCCCCACTAACTGCGCCAGGCCCTTGTACATCGGATAGACCGCAATGCAGGCGGGGCGCAACCCATACCGATCCTGAAACAACGGAATCGCCGGCTGATGGGCAATTCCGCGCAGCAGGAAACCGTTGGCCGGCTTTTTCTGCGCAATGATGGGCAGCGCGGCCTTGTAAAATTCTGCCACCAGCTTGGCGGCTTTCTTGGCCTTGGCGGACTTGGGGTCCACCGGCGCGACCTTCGGAACGGGAAAGCCCTCACGATGCGGGTCGGCATCGGTCAGCGGCCCTTCCAAACCTTTGCCCCGGAACAGCACCACGAAACGATGGCCCTTGCCGGATTTGATGATCACCTGGGCGTCGCCGACTCTCTTCACTTTTTGCGACAGCAAGGCGCACAGCTCTTCGCACACCATCGTCTCGATGCGTCCGGCCCGACGGTCGGTGACGATGCCTTTGGCGTCGATCGTGCAGAAGTTGGCGCGCGCCGCCATGTCGCCAGCCCGCAGTTCCAGGCCCAACCCCAGCGCCTCAATGACCCCACGGCCAACCTGGAACTCCAGCGGGTCGTAGCCGAACAAGCCGAGATGCCCCGGCCCGCTGCCGGGAGTAATACCCGGCGCAACCGGGATCATTCGTCCCTGCGCCGAGTCTTCTGCCAGCCCGTCGAGGTTGGGGGTGACCGCGGCTTCCAGCGGCGTGAGATAGCCTTGCTCGCGCGTCGCCACGTCGCCCACGCCGTCGAGCACGACCAGCGCCACCTTGGCGTTGGTCTTCAAAGTCAATTCAGAATAAAGAGTATCTTGGTTCATAATTCAGCTTCCGTTCGTTCAGTCCTGTAGGTGCATGTGACAGCGCAAGCCGCCGTCACACCTTGGCTCCATAATGCGAAGGAGCCGCCGGCACCGTCAACGCGATTCGGGCTCAGAAGTGCTGCCCCAGCCCACTTGGACTGGAGTGGACCACGCAACTGGCGTCAGCCCCCTCACCCATCCCTCTCCCCCTCGGAGGGGGAGAGGGTGCCATTCAGGGCGGGTGAGGGGAAATCGACAGGCTCCCTTGATTCCCACGGGTCAAGGTGTCTGCCGCTCCATTCAGCCTCGACTTTCATTGCTTGCCTCTCGACAATTCCTCTGTGGCACAGGTTGTCCTCGAGCATCTGACCAAAGTCTTCCAGGGCCCGGGAGGCGAGAATGTCCGCGCCGTGGCAGACGCCTGCCTCGCCGTTGAAGACAAAGAACTGCTGGTGCTAGTCGGGCCTTCCGGCTGCGGCAAGACGACGACCTTGCGCCTGATTGCCGGCCTGGAGCAACCCACCGGGGGCACGGTTGCCATCAACGGCCAGATCGTGAATGGCCTTCCGCCCAAGGACCGCGACATCGCCCTGGTCTTCCAGCATTACGCGCTCTACCCGCACCTGTCGGTCTATGAGAACATGGCCTTCGGGTTGAAGCTTCGGCGCTATCCCAAGGCGGAAATTGACCGGCGGGTCAGGGACGCCGCGCAAATCCTCGACCTCACCCCCTGTCTCGACCGCCATCCCGCCGCGCTCTCCGGCGGCCAACGCCAGCGGGTCGCGCTCGGCCGCGCCATCGTCCGCCAGCCCAAGCTGTTCCTGCTCGACGAACCCCTCTCCAACCTCGACGCCCAAACCCGCCTGCAGATGCGCGCCGAACTTGCGCGGCTCCACACCCGCCTTGCCGCGACGATGATTTACGTTACTCACGATCAGGTTGAAGCCCTGACACTGGGCCACCGCGTCGCGGTCATGAAAGAGGGCGTGATCCAGCAGGTCGCCGACCCCATGACTCTTTACGGGCATCCGGCCAATCTCTTCGTCGCCGGGTTCATCGGCTCCCCGCCCATGAGTTTCTTCCACGGCACGCTGCTGGCGAAAGGGGACGCGCTTTTCTTCCGGGAACAACCCAGCCAAAGTGCTGCCGTGTCGAACCCCATCACGTTCCAATTGGCGGACGCCTCCGCCCCGCCCCTCCGAAGTTACGTCGGCCAGCGAGTCGTCTTCGGCATTCGCCCGGAAAACATTGCCTGCGGCCCGCCCCTGCCCGAGACCCCGCCAGGATGCACGGCGGAAGCAGTGGTCGAGGTTGTCCAGCCGATGGGGTCGGAAGTCTATCTCTATTTGGCCAGCCATGCCCATTCCTTCGTCGCCCGCGTCCAAGCCGCGGACCGCGTCAGCGTGAACCAGAAAGTCCCGCTCCTCTTCGACCTGCGCCATGTCCACTTCTTCGATCCGGCGTCCGGGACAACGATTATATAATTCAGAACATCGCCCCGCCCCCGCTCACTGCATAAACGCCCGATAAAACCGCGCTGGCTCGCCCGCTGGCTCGCCGTCACCGGCAGGGTCAAGGAAAAGATACGCGCTGGCCGGCAAATTGGACAGGCAAAGCAGATTCATCCGGTTGCTGCCCGCCGGATTGGCGCTGATTTGCGGAAGCCAATCGGAGTTGCTCAAGGGCAAACCAAACTGGTAAAATGCCCGCCAAAGAATCTGAAAGGCAGCCTGCCGATGGTGGCGGGAATTGAAGCCGAGACCGGCAATATGCGCACTAAACAGTATGGCTCTTGAATCATCAGCCAGTTCGATTTTCCCTCGAACCGACTGGGCGGAATTGAGCAAGGCGGCGGAGGCGGATGAAGCAGGCCTTGACCGGCTCATACATCTGTATTGGGAGCCTTTGAGGATTTTTCTGGCGGCCACATTCCCCGGTTTGAAGAATCAGGCCGACCTGCTGCTTCAGGACTTTGCGGAGGACAAATTGCTCAAAGAGGGATGGTTGCGAAGAGCCGATCAAAACCGGGGACGGTTCCGCGACTTTCTGAAGACGAGTCTGCGGAATTTTGTACTGGACCGCTTGAACCGGGCGGAGGCGAAAAACCCGCCCATTTCAATAGAGGAATTGCAGCAAGAGCTGCCGCAACCGGACGCGCCTTCCGAAGAATTCGATCTGGCCTGGGCGCGCACTGTGCTGGCAGAAACGTTGCGGCGAATGGAGGCGGATTGCAAAAATGCCGGCCAAGACCAGCCACGACGCGGCTGCATCTGGGAAATGTTTCGTATTCGTTTGCTGGAGCCGATTTTCCATGACGCGGCGCAGCCATCCTACGACCAATTGATTGACCAATTCGGTCTGAAGTCTCCCACGGACGCTTCCAATACGCTCCTGAGCGCCAAGCGCATCTTCAAGGCGCACTTGAGCAAAGTGATCAAAGAATACGCGGGACAAGATGCCGCCACTGCCATCGAAATTCAGGCACTGGAAGATTTCCTCGTTCGATTGGCGAAACGGGGGTGAAAAAAGCATGCAAGATGCCAAGCATCAATCCGTAACAGAAGGCAGAACTGTTATGCAGCATTGAACACATCAGACACCACAAATCCAACACACCTCAACAACCAAAACATATGAAAAGACTACTCGTTCTCATTATGGTTGGTGTTTCAGCCATGACCCTCCTCACCGGATGTTTGGGCTTGCAGCTTGGACCTGACTCCATAACCAAGTCCCAGACCCCAACCATTGGACAGCAGTTGATTGACCTACAGAAAGCCAAAGATGACGGAGCTATCACGGATACAGAGTATCAGGCTCAGAAGGCCAAGTTGCTCGCCAAGAAGTGAGCCGGGCTGCCTAACAAACCGGAGGCAGCGAACCCTGCGATGACGTCTCAGTTGCAATCCGGGAATCAGTGGCGCGTGGCCGCTGATTCGTGTTGTTATGTCCGAATTTGACTCTTCGGCGGCGGTGTTCAAGAGCCGCGCGAAAAAGCTGGCCACCTTGCTGGAGACGGGTGAAGAACGCGCCAGACTTTGGCGTCCCGACGAATTGGCGGCAATTTTCCGGCACCAGATGTCCGCGCCGATGCTAGTGGATTTGGGGACTTTTGATCCCCGCACCGCAACGAGATTAAGGACCAGAAGTGAAGCCCAGGGTTTGCTCTTGAGGAGTTTCGCCGACCTCTTTCACCATCCGACACCACTCATTGAACTTCTGGAACTGGTAAAGGATTTTGCCAAGGCGAACCTGGATCATCCCGAGAGCGGGCTGCCGGACGAAATTGCCGCCGCGCTTTACTACACGAGCATCGCCGCCGCGCTGGTCCGTCTGGACGCGCGCATTTCTCAATTGCCTGATGCCGATTTGCAGCGTGGCCTGCGCTGGACCATGGAGCAAGCCTGGCTTGATGAAACAACGAGAGAATTGCTCGCCGAAGCGTTGGGAAAAGTATCTGACGGCCAGAAAGGAGTCGTGCCATGAGTGAAGACGCGCCCAAGGAGAACCCGCCGGCGTTTGCGCCACCCGTCTCATCATTCACGGGACCGATTGCCGAGCTGATCGCCCAGCGGATGCTTTCTCCGCCGCCACGGCCCGGGTTGCTGGCCATTCTGGATCAGTTTGAAATCCTGCGCGTTCTCGGCGGCGGGGGCATGGGCATTGTTCTGCTGGCGCGTGATTCGCATACCGGCCGGGATGTGGCAATCAAACTTGTCAAATCTGACCTGGTGACGAATCAAAATGTCGTGCACCGTTTTCTCAAGGAGGCGGGGCACCTGAAACGGTTGCGGCACACGAACGTGGTGCCGGTGCACGAGATTTCAGATCGGGCGGGCGGTCCCTACTTTGTCATGCCCTATTTTGAAAAAGGCAGTTTGGCTAACCGGATAAAACCCGGACAACCCCTGGACAGCGAGTCCATATTGGACATTGCCGCGCAGGTGGCCGAAGGGTTGAGCTTCGCGCATCGCAGCGGCATTATTCACCGGGACCTGAAACCGGCCAATATCCTCCTCGAGGCAAGTGGCAAGGCTTGCCTGGCGGATTTTGGTCTGGCGCGAACCCTCTTCAATGACACGATTGTAGATGTGGAAAACCGGAACTTGGAGGGAACCACGCCTTATATGTCACCGGCGGTTGCGGCTGGCGACGCCGAAGACACGCGCTGCGACATTTATTCCTTTGGGGCATTGCTTTACGAAATGCTGACCGGACACCCGCCCTACGAAGGCCGGGGCAAAAAGGAAATCCTGGATCAAATCACTGCGGGACCGCCCAAGCCAATCACCAGCTTGAATCCCAATGCAGATCGCGGCTTGGTTGCCGTGGCCGAAGGCTGTATGGCGAGAGAACTCCGGGACCGTTACGCCGACATGCGGGATGTCCTGAGTGATTTGCAGCGGATCAAGGAAAACAAGCAGCCAATGGGCCAACGTAGATTCAAAGGAGAGGCGGGCGACAAGTTCTCTCAGATTCGTGGCGTGCTGAAAGTCATCTGGCTTCCGGCGTGCCTGGCTGGGATTGCATTGGTGGGCTGGATGTTATGGCGTGAACGCTCCCCGGTTGTTATTATTCCTCCTTCCGTTCCCAGCCGGTCAGCATGGAACATCACCACACTGGCTGGACAGCTCGGGGTCGGCGGCTACGCTGATGGCGCCGGAATCCAAGCTCAATTTCGGCTGCCAAACAATGTCGCTGTGGACCGTGCCGGCAATGTCTATGTGGCAGACACTGGCAACAATACGATCCGAAGGATTTCTCCAAACGGAGTCGCCAGCACCTTGGCTGGGGTTTCCGGGAGTCACGGCAGTGCCGACGGCATCGGCAGTAATGCGCGTTTCTGGGCTCCGTTTGGCATTGCGGTGGATCGTTCCGGCAATGTTTATGTGGCGGATACCGCCAACAATACCATTCGGAAGATTACACCCAAGGGCGTCGTGAGCACTTTGGCCGGACTGGCAGGCCATCCCGGCAGCAAAGATGACCTCGGCGCCAATGCGCGGTTTCGCAATCCGTGGGGTGTGGCAGCGGACGAAACGGGCAATGTCTTTGTGGCCGATATGAGTAACGATACCATTCGGAAGATCACACCGGCTGGCGTGGTAACCACCTTGGCTGGTCAGGCCGGAATGGCCGGCAGTGTTGATGGTTCCGGCAGCCAGGCGCGGTTTAATGCTCCTCACGGCGTGGCCACGGACCACGCCGGCAATGTTTATGTTTCAGACAGCGCCAACAACACCATCCGAAAGATTACATCCGGCGGCTGGAGGGTCAGCACACTGGCTGGGCTGCCCGGTTATTCCGGCAACAGGGATGCGCTCGGCCCGGCCGCGCGGTTTGGGAATCCCCAGGGTCTGGCGGTTGATAACAGGGGAAATATCTATGTGGCGGAGACCGGCAACCATACCGTCAGACAAATCACGCCATGGGGAGTGGTGACCACATTGGCGGGACTGGCTGGAACCAGCGGCACCACTGACGGCATCGGAAAGGATGCACGATTTAACAGTCCCGGTGGAGTGGCGGCCGACAATGCGGGAAATATCTATGTGGCG
>JBEKSF010000200.1:0-7266 GCA_049517295.1 Verrucomicrobiota bacterium | reverse complement strand
GGCAGTTCCACCCGTCATACACGTAGTTGTTGGTGTACTCGCCGACATAAGCCGACCCGCTGTTGGTCAAGACGAGCTTCTGTATCCGCCGGCCCTGGTAATCATAAACAAACGACAGATTCAACTGCGATCCAGAGGGCGCCCCACTCAGGCTAGTCATGTTGGTGAGCCGGTTCTCAGCGTCCCAGGAGTAGGTCCATCGACCGTCGCTCAACAGGTTGCCGTCCGCGTCATAAGTGTATGTTTCCGGCGTCTTGGCCAGGTATGCGTTGCCTGTCACGCTGGTTTGGCCGGGCGAGGCGTTCGTCACGCTCTGCCACACAGCCGCCGACGTGTTGGCCACACTCAACTGCTGCCGGTAGTATTCGTTCTTCCGGTACGCCGTCTGGCCGTTGACCGTGACGCTGTTGGTCGCCAGGGCGTCTCCCATCACATCCACATAGCCCGGCACTCCCCGGCTGGTGATCTGGTTGAGCGTGTTGTTCGTGTAATTGGCTACCCGCAAATTGGCCCCGTTCTGGTCGCCCCCTGCCTGCGTTTGCGTCCGGTTGCCGATGGTGTCGAAGGTTTCGATCAATTGTTTGGCCGTCCTCATCCGTCGTGCCGTTGTGACTGACGCGAGCTTGCCATCCGACCGCCCATTTTGCAAGCCTTAATCCCTATCCTCCTTCCCATCAATGCCTTGCGCACTCCGGAGTCCGCTGACGCCTTTGTTCAAGGAAATCCGGTTAATCTTGTCAATCCTGTCAAAACCTCCTCTCCCTCAACGACTTTCATCTTGATCAAATGACCAATAACAAATTTTCAATCGCCAATTCTCAATCAAACCGTCCCCATGTTCCTGCTTCCATGTTTGCCATCGGATTCCCCTGCCAGCCATTCCCTTGACGTCCTTGAAAAACCTTCAAAAAGAACTTGCAAGTCCCATAATAATATGGGACATTAAGCATTGTCGGATTGCTCTTTGACATAACGGCAAGCGCCAGCCGCCCGCCCGCCGCGCGAGCGACCCGATCCATTCAACCCGATCCGCGTTAACGTTAAAGTCGGTCAAGCCAAGTCAAGGCAAGTCAAGCCTGGGTGAAGGTGAGTCAAGGTATCGCTTATTGAGTTGCATCCTCCTCATAATCAGAATCTTAATCCTAATCGTAATCCTAATCTCTTCCTTCCAAGTCAAGCCTGGTCAAGGTGCCCAGCCTTCCAAGTCAAGGCTTGCCCTTGACCCCTCTCCAGTGCAATTTCCAAGAACTCTGCATGTTTGGCACAGTTTTCCCCAGTCTTCGTTTGCTTCGTTTCCTTCTGTAAACTCTTTTGGTTGCGGCTTGCCCCTCCGCGCCTCCGCGCGAGCCTGCCTTTTTTAGACTCGCTCAGACCCCAAAATCCTCAGAAATGCCAATGATTGCTGATATTTGCGACCCTTTGCCGCCTCTTGCTCAAAAAAAGCGAATCCACCCCGTTACCGCTCAGAGCCCGATGACTTTGAGGACGGCTTCGCTGGTCGGCTGCACGACGATCGGCTGGAAACCGGCGGAACTGATGGCGGTGTCCGGGTCTTTCAAGCCGTGGCCGGTCATGGTGGCGGCGATGACGCTGCCTTCGGGGATCTTCCCCGCTTTGACACAGTTGATCAAACCCGCAAGGCAGGCGGCGGAGGCCGGCTCGACAAACACGCCGTCGGTGCGGGCCACCAGTTTGTAGGCGGCCAGGATTTCCTCGTCGGTGACTTTGTCAATAAAACCATTGGACTCGCGGAGGGCCTGATCGGCGGTCTGCCAGCTTGCGGGGTTGCCGATGCGGATGGCGGTGGCCACGGTTTGGGGCTCGGCCACGGGCTTGCCCAGGACAATCGGGGCCGCGCCGGCGGCCTGGAAACCGAACATGCGCGGGAGGCGGTCGATCATCTTGGCGGCGTGATATTCCCGGTATCCTTTCCAGTAGGCGGTGATGTTGCCGGCATTGCCGACGGGCAGGAAATGGAAATCCGGGGCGCGACCGAGTTGGTCGCAAATCTCAAAGGAGGCGGTTTTCTGGCCCTCGATGCGGAAGGGGTTGATGCTGTTGACAACCTCGACTTTGCCGGACTGGCCCAATTGGCGGACGATGCGGAGGGCGTCGTCGAAATTGCCCTGGATGGCGATGGTGACGGCGCCATACATGAGCGCCTGGGCCAGCTTGCCGAGGGCGATCTTGCCATGAGGCAGGAGCACGACGCACTTGATGCCGGCGCGCGCGGCGTAGGCGGCGGCGGAGGCGGAAGTGTTGCCGGTGCTGGCGCAGAGCACAATGGTCGCGCCGTGTTCCAGGGCCTTGGAAACGGCCAGCGTCATCCCGCGGTCCTTGAAGGAGCAGGTGGGGTTGAGCCCCTCGTATTTGAGCCACAATTGAAAATCGCCGCCGATGGCGCGGACAAAATTATTGGCGCGCACCAGCGGCGTATTGCCCTCGTTGAGGGAAATGACCGGTGTCTCGGCGCCTACCGGCAGATAGGGGCGATAGGCGTGGATGACGCCGCGCCAGCGGTTGCCTTGGGGAGGGAGGATGGAGTTCATGGGATGAGGTGGGGAATGTGTCAATCAAACGTTTCGACCCGCAGGAGAACGGGCGGGCCTTTGACGACGGCCAACCGGGCGATTTTGGCCAGCGCCTTTTGCATGGCCGCGTTGGGGGCCTGGTGGCTCATCAAGATCAGCGGCACACTGGCGCCTTCGCGGCCCTCCGGCTGCATGACCGAGGAGATGCCGATGTGCGACGCCGCCAGGATGGAGGCGACCCTGGCCAGTGTGCCCGGTTTATCGACCACGTTGAGACGCAGGTAATAGCGCGAGACGACATCGCCGATGGGCAGGACCGCGCCCTGGCGGACATGGGGAACAAAGGCAGGCACGCGCCCGCGGGTGCCGCACTTCAAATCCAGGGCCGCGTCCGCAATGTCGCTCAAAACCGCGCTGGCCGTGGCGTCCTTGCCGGCGCCCCGACCGTAGAAGAGGGTGTCGCCGACGACGTCGCCGCGGACGAAGACCGCGTTGAAAACATCATTGACGCCGGCCAGGACGTGGGCGTTGGGGACAAGGGCGGGATAGACGCTGACCTGGATGGCGGCGCGTATGGGCGGCTTGGGGTGGGACACCATTTTCACCACGCCGAGCAACTTGACGGTGAAGCCGAGTTTGGCCGCAAATTCGATGTCCGCGGGATCAACGGACCGAATGCCCTCGACGTAAATCCGACTGGGCGGCACCCAGAAGCCGTGCGCCAGCGAGGCGAGGATGCCGATTTTATGCATGGAATCAAAACCGTCGATGTCCAGCGACGGATCGGCTTCGGCGTAACCCAGGCGCTGGGCCTCCTGGAGGGTGGCGGCGAAACCGGAGCCGTCCAGCTTCATGCGAGTCAAGATATAATTACAGGTGCCGTTGACGATGCCGTAGAGGCGCGTGATGCGGTTGCCGACAAAACCCTCGCGCAGGGCCTTGATGATGGGGATGCCCCCGGCCACGCTGGCCTCATAATATAGGTTGGCGCCGAATTGTCTGGCGGCGGCAAAGAGTTCCTCGCCGTGGGCGGAAAGGAGGGCCTTGTTGGCGGTGATGACGGGCTTGCCAAGTCGGAGGGCGGCCAGGATGATCGATTTGGCGATGTGGGTGCCGCCCACCAATTCGATGACGACTTGGATTTGCGGGTCGTGGACGACGCCGGACCAATCCGTGGTCATCAGGGCGCCGGGAATGGGGTAAGGGCGCGGTTCATCCAGCGCCTTGACGGCGACGCGCGACAAACAGAGCTTGACGCCGAGGCGCGATTCCAGGAGGGCACGGTTATTGTGGAAATGGTGGAAGACACCGCTGCCGACGGTGCCGCCGCCAATCATGCCGATATTGACCTGCTGCATAGGGGGCAAACTGTGGCGGACTGGGCGGCGTAAAACAATCGAAAAACCTCGGCAGGGATGAGTTGGAGGAACATTTCACCTCACTTACAGAGCAGTCCAATGGATGGACTACACGGCGCGCACCGCCAGCCAGATCTTCTCCCTCGCCCCGCGACGAAGGAGCGGGGAGAGGGTTGGGGTGAGGGGTTGCCTCCTGTAGCCTATCTTGCGGACTCCTCAGTACATGGGCTCCCCGCGGAGGTTTGGAGAGCAGAATACCTGCGCGATTTGTTGTTGAATCTCTTCGGCTTTCTGTCTCGGGTCGGGAGCATTGCGAATCGGCCGACCGACGACAATGTAATCGGCGCCGTTGAGGAACGCCTGGCTGACGGTGACAATCCGCTTCTGATCATCGAGGGCGCGGTTTTCGACCGGACGAATGCCGGGGGAGACGATCAGGAATTTGTCGCCATAGCTTTTGCGCAGTTCTTCGGCCTCCAGGCCGGAGGAGATCACGCCGTCACAGCCGGCTTCCAGCGCTCGTTTGGCCCTGGACAAGACCAAGGCCCTGGCATCGCATTCAAATCCCAAATCCTTCAAGTCGTGGTCATCCAGGCTGGTCAGGACGGTGACGGCGAGGATTTTGACGCCACTTTTTGCGGTGGCGGCGGCTTGCAGCATTTGGTCGTTCCCGTGAACCGTGGCAAAGGTGACGCCGCGGTTGGTCAATTGGGCGACGGCCAGCTTGACGGTTTCGGGCACATCGAAGAACTTGAGATCGACAAAGACCTTCTTTTGGCGGGCGAGGAGCCACGCAATCAACTCGTAGTATCCGCCGGCCATGAACATCTGGAGGCCCAGTTTGTAGAAATGGACGGAGTCGCCCAGCCGCAGGACGAGATCTTTTGCATGGTCCGGCGTGGAGACGTCCAAGGCAAAGATCAAACGCTCCCTTGCGGGGATGGGCTTGTTCGATAACAAACTGGCGGTCATGGATACAGGCTCCGCAAAATCAGCGGGCACAGGCTACGTGGCCGCGTCAGGAAATGACAGTTTTTATTTGATTTGCCGCTTTACGGCGCGCGGTGGCGGTGGTAAGCAATGGGGGCTGAGTATGCGCGATACGTTGGCCATCGCAGCGACCGTTTGGCTCTTCAGCGGGGCGGTCGGGTTGTCATCCGAGCACGTGAGCTTGATAGAGGTCCAAGGAGCCATCGGCCCGGCCACCGCCAGCTATGTCTCGCGGGCCATTGACGTTGCGGAACAAGACAAGTCACAGTGCCTGATCATTCAACTGGATACGCCCGGCGGCCTGCTTGAATCGACCAAAACCATCGTGCAAAAGCTGCTGGCTTCGACGGTTCCGACGGTCGTCTATGTGGCGCCGCCCGGGGCCAGCGCGGCCAGCGCCGGTTGTTTCATCACGCTGGCGGCCGACATTGCGGCGATGGCCCCGACCACGACGATCGGCGCGGCGCATCCGGTGGAACTGGGCGGATTTTCCGGCGGCGAGGAATCAAAGCCCGATGAAACAATGAAGCAGAAGCTGGAGAATTACGCGGCGAGTTTCATTGAATCCATCGCCGTCAAACGCCACCGCAACGTGGACTGGGCCAGGTCCTCGGTGAAAGAAAGCGCGGCGATAACGGCGGACAAGGCGCTGGAGACGCACGTGATCGATTTGATTGCGCCGGACGTGCCGGATCTTCTCAAGCAACTGGACGGGCGCGAGGTCAATGGGAAGCGGCTCAAGACGGCGGACGCGCAAGTGGCGCCCATTCCAATGTCGGAGGGGGAGAAGATTTTCCAGTTGCTCTGGCGGCCCGAAGTGATGTTTGTGCTGATGCTGATGGCGATCTACGGTATCATCGGCGAATTGAGCAATCCCGGGGCGATCCTGCCGGGGGTGGTGGGCGGCATCGCGCTCATTCTGGCTTTGTATATGGGCGCCATCCTGCCGATCAACATCGCGGGGCTGGCGCTCATGCTGCTGGCGATCGTGCTGTTTATCGCGGACATCTATACTCCGACGCACGGCGTGTTGACGGCGGGGGGGATTATTTCGTTTTTTGTGGGCGGGCTGATGCTCTTCGACCAGGCGGGGCCGGCGTTTAGTTTGTCGCTGGGACTCCTGATTCCGGCGACAGTGGTGACGGCGCTGTTTTTTTTGTTTGCCGTTGGGGCTGGATTGCGGGCGCAGCGACTGCCGGTGCGGACAGGGCGGGAAGCGATGCTGGGCAAAGTGGCGCCGGCGGAAGAGCGCATTGACGGGAGAAGCGGAAAAGTATTCGTTGAGGGCGAGTATTGGAATGCCCGGAGCGACACAGTGATAGAGAAGAATCAGTTGGTGAAAATAGTCGGGGTGGAAGGACTGACGTTGAAAGTGAACCCTATAAGCCAATAAGAAAGCAAAACTATGGATCAACTAATTACAGCATTGTATCGGGTGGGCGGCTGGGCGGTGGTGGTGGTCATCGTCGCGGCGTTCATACTGCCGCAGGCCCTGCGCATTCTGCGCGAATACGAGCGGGGCGTCATCTTCCGCCTGGGCAAGCTGCTCGGCGCCAAGGGGCCGGGGCTGATATTCCTCATTCCGGTGGTGGACCGGATGGTGAAGATGGATTTGCGGGTGGTCACGATCGATGTCTCCAAGCAGGAAATCATGACGCGGGACAACGTGCCGGCGACGGTCGATGCGGTCGTTTATTTCCGGGTGATTGATCCGATTGCGGCGGTGGTGAAGGTGGAGAACTACTTGAAGGCGACCTCGCTCATCGCGCAGACCACTCTGCGGAGCGTCCTGGGGCAGGCGCCGCTGGACGATCTGCTTGCGCAACGTGAATCGATTAACCAGAAACTGCAGGAAATCATCGACCGCCAAACCGAGCCGTGGGGGGTGAAAGTCACGGCCGTCGAAGTGAAGGACGTGGCGCTGCCCGACAGCATGAAGCGGGCGATGGCCAAGCAGGCGGAAGCGGAGCGGGAACGCCGGGCGAAGATCGTCAACGCCGAGGGAGAATTCCAGGCGGCGGAAAAAATGGTGCAGGCGGCGGCCATGATCAGCAAGGAACCGATCGCCCTGCAACTGCGGTTTCTCCAGACGATGAGGGAGATCTCCAGCGAACACAACACCACCACTTTCCTGCCGGTGCCGATTGATTTGTTCACGCCCTTCATGAATCGGGGAGCAGAGAAGAAGTGACGGGACACGGGGTGCTCCGCGCCGGGGCCTGAAGGATACTCCGCTGTGACAGGGTGGAGGCGACTGCCGTTCAAGAAGGTAGAGTAGGCGAAGTGGAACGGGCGGGTTGAACTGACCGTAGTTGTCGGTTCCGCGGTTCCACTTCACCCCTCATCAAACCGGACGAACGGATTTCCCGTATCCGGCTTTCCGAGTC
>JBEKSF010000199.1:0-7278 GCA_049517295.1 Verrucomicrobiota bacterium | reverse complement strand
CCAATGCCAAATACAAGACGACCACCGATTTTCAAGCCGCCATGGGAGAAAACAATCTGGCCAAAGCCATGCGATTCTTAACATGCAAGCGTCACACCCTCTAAAATCCCTTCATGCATGCGCGCTGCGGACAGAAAGGGACCCGATTGTTGGTTTTGACCAATTGGCGGGGGCATGGCATGTTATGCGGGGTTTAACCCTAAACAACAATGCGAGCCACCGCCGAATAATCAAATGCCGACCGCCCTCCGTGTATTATTAGTCGATGATGAGGAAACCTTCCCGATTCTGCTGCGGCGTCTGCTGAGCAAAGTGCCGGGGAAGGCCTTCGCCATGGATTGGGTGTCGAGCTATGAGTCCGGCCTCAAGGCGCTTGTGGAAAACCGGCATGAGGTCTGTCTGCTGGACTACCGGCTGGGGGTGCGCACCGGGCTGGAGCTGTTGCGGGAAGCGGTGGCGCGGGGTGTGCGGATTCCGATCATTATCCTGACCGGGTGGGATGATCCGAAAGTGGATTCGGAGGCGGCCGAGTTGGGCGCGGCGGACTTTCTGCTCAAGGACCGGCTGGATCCGGTGATGCTGGAGCGGGTGATCCGTTACTCGGTGCAACAGGCGGCCACGCTTCAGGCGCTGCAAAAGAGCCATGAGCGGTTTCGCCTCCTGTTCGAGGGAAGCCTGGACGCGATTCTGATCTCCAACGACCGGGAGCAATTCGTGGAAGTCAACAGCGCGGCGTGCCGGCTGCTGGGGTTGAGCCGGGAAGCATTGCTGGGGCGGACGTGGAGCGAGGTACTGGCGCGGAGTATGCATCGGAAAACCGATGGGCGGCCCGAAGGGCGCGGGGAACTTACCTTCACCAAGCCGGGCGGGGAGCGGACATTCATAGAATTTTCATCCACGCACCTTGCGCCGGACCTGAACCTGAGCATCCTGCGGGACGTCACCGAACGCCGCCGCCTGGAGGATGAGATTCACGAGATCAGCGAGCGGGAGCAGAGGCGGCTGGGGCAGGATTTGCACGATGGCCTGGGGCAGTCGCTGACGGGGATTGCCTTTCTGGCCAAAGTGCTGCAGCAGAAACTGCGGGACAAGGCCGTGGAGGAAGCTGAGGGCGCGGGCAACATCGCCATTCTGATCAACGATGCGCTGACGCAAACCCGGCGCCTTTCGCGGGGGCTTTGTCCCGTGGTGCTGGACAGCAATGACATCGGGGCGGCGCTGGAGCAACTGGCGGAGAATTTCCGCACGTTGTTCTCGGTCAATTGCGAGCTGCAGTGCGACCCGCAGGTGGCCATCGCCGATAACGCCGTGGCGATGCATCTTTACCGGATCGGGCAGGAAGCCGCGACCAACGCTGTCAAACACGGCAAGGCAAAGAACATTTGGTTGAGCTTGACGTCGCACAACTCGCGCCTGGTGCTGAAAATCAAGGATGATGGCGTCGGCTTTCCGCCCTCAGCGGCCCGAGGCAAGGGGATGGGATTGCGAGTGATGAATTATCGGGCGCGGATGATCGGGGCCACGATCCAGGTGCGGCGGCCAAAAGGAGGCGGGATCACCGTTACGTGTTCGCTGCCCAAGGCGGCGGGGTTGAAGAAGCCGGAAGGAGAATCCGACCGGACAACGGTGTGAAGGAAGACGCGCGCTCATGACGCCATTTGGAACCCGCCGTCAAACGTGGGCCATCTGTGTGTTGATTGCCGCGACCGTGCTGGCCGTTTATTGGCCGGCCCTCCACTGCGGGTTTGTCAATTATGACGATCCGGATTATGTCCTGCGGAACGAGGCCATTCAAAAGGGTTTGAGCTGGGAAAGCATCAAATGGGCATTCATGACCGGACATGCCAGCAATTGGCATCCAGTGACGTGGATTTCGCACATCATCGACTGTCAATTCTATGGCTTGCACGCGGCGGGACATCATCTGACGAGCGTGTTCCTGCACATTGCCAATTCGGTGTTGCTGTTGCTGCTGCTGAACAAGACGACGGGCGCGCTGTGGCGGAGCGCGTTGGTTGCCGCGCTGTTTGCTCTTCATCCCCTGCGGGTGGAATCGGTGGCCTGGGTGTCGGAGAGGAAGGACGTGTTGAGCGGGTTTTTTTGGATGCTGACGGTTATGGCGTATTTCCGCTACACGGAGGAAAGCAAAGCGGGAAGCCCCAAGCGCATACCGTATTACGCGGCGGCGCTGGTATTGTTCGCACTGGGGTTGATGGCCAAACCGATGGTGGTCACGCTGCCGTTTGTGCTGCTGCTGCTGGACTATTGGCCGTTGGGCCGCGGGCTGCGGATCGTTGAGAAAATCCCGTTCCTGGCGTTGACGCTCTGCTCCAGCATCGTGACGTTCGAGGTGCAGAATCGGGCGGGGGAAATAGCGATGCCAGGCAAATTCCTGATCTGGGAGCGTCTGGCCAATGTGCCTGTTTCTTACGTGCGGTATGTGGGCAAGAGCTTTTGGCCGTCGGGTCTGGCGGCTTTTTATCCGACGGTGCAATGGCCGCTGGTGGAAGTGATCGGGGCGGTGGTTTTGCTGGCGGGGGTCACGGGCGTGGCGCTGTGGCGGCGGCGGGAGCAACCGTATCTGGCGGTGGGCTGGTTTTGGTTTTTGGGAGTGCTGGTGCCCACGATCGGCCTGGTGCAAGTGGGCCATGCGTCGATCGCCGATCGATACACGTATTTGCCCAGCGTGGGGCTGTGGATCATGACGGTTTGGGGCCTGCGCGATGCGGTTGCCAACCGGCCGCTGCTGCGCCCGGCGGCCATCGTGAGCGGCGGGCTGGCGCTGGGCGCGTGCGCCGTGCTGACTTTCCGGCAGGCGGGTTACTGGAAGGACACGATCACGCTCTTCTCTCACGGCGCGGCGGTGACGGGACAAATCGACATGGCTTACTACAACATCGGGTGCGAGGAGATGGGAGCAGGCAATTATCCGCAGGCCATCCGATACTACCAACTCGCGCTTGGGAACGCGCCCTCCAAGGGTTCGGTCTATATTCGCGGCCTCACGTTCAACAATCTGGGTTATGCCTATCTGCACCAGGGGGAGGTCTCCAACGCCGTGTCCGCGTTGGAGCGGGCGGTGGCGCTGATGTCTCACTTTCCCGAGGCTTATTATACCCTCGGACGCGCATTTATGACCAATCACCAACCGGAGGTTGCCGCCGAGTGTTTCCACAAGGCGCTGGCCCTAAGTCCGACCGTTGCCGAGATTCAGTACAGCCTCGGAGAGTCGCTCCTGGAATCGGGTCATGCGCGCGAGGCGCAACATTATTTGGAGCAGGCCTTGCAAAGCCGGCCCGGATGGGCTGAGGCCCACTACAAGCTGGCCAACGCGTTGGTGCAAACGGGGCGGCTCCGCGAGGCCGTTGCCCACTACGAACAGGCGCTCAAATGGCGTCCGGCCTACAATGAGGCGGCCAATAATCTGGCCTGGCTTCTGGCGACCTCCGGCGACAGCTCATTGCGCAATGGAGCGCGGGCCGTCGAACTGGCCCGGCAGGCGGACCGGGACAGCGGCGGGAAAAACCCGGTCATTCTGGGCACGTTGGCCGCCGCCTGCGCGGAAATGGGGAATTATCCGGCGGCGGTGGCGGCCGCCGAGCGGGCGCGACAATTGGCGGTGGCGCAGAGCAATGGCGCGCTGGCCGGGGCGCTGGAGATGCAACTGCGGCAATACCATGCCGGACTTCCGTACCGTCAATAGCCGACGGCTCCTATGTTTCCCAGGCCACGGGCACGGTGAGTTTTTTGCCGAAACGGTTGACGTAATGAAGGTGTTTGTTGGCCAGGCCGTATTCGTGGAGCAGGCGGGTGATCTTCACGTCGTAGCAGCAGTATTCGGCGATCTCCAGCAGCTTGCCTTCTTTGAACCAGCGGAGGGCTTGCAATCCGCCGCTGGTTTTTTCGACGCCGAGGGTGGCGGAGGCAATGGAGTCAAGCGAAAGGCGGTGCTGCAATGTTTTTTGCAATTCCACCAGCATGTCCAGCGTCGGCACCTGGGCGACATCAAAAAACGGGTTGTGGCCCGCGAGCACTTCGTAATCAAAACGCAAATTGTTGAAACCGACGACGAGGTCGGCGCGGCGCAATTCGTCGATCAAGGCGTTGACGTCGCGCTCGGCGTAAATCCGGTATTCGCCCCGGGCGGTGCTGAAGGTGACGCCGATGCTCATGCGCATGTCGCGGATTCTGTCCCAGCCACCGACTTCCTCGGCGGACTTTTGAGTTTCCAGATCAAAATAAACTACGTTCCTCATGGCGATGGAATCGAGGCGGCTTTATAGCCAAAGGCCCAAGGATTGGAAGCATTATTTCGGGCGCGGCATTGCCAACGGTGTGAGACAGAATTCTTCCCTGTGGTCTTTTCCATCTGACCTTTGCCTGTCCGTATATATGGGTAAGATATACAGAGCAGTCCATTGGATGGACTACACGGCGCGCACCGCCGGCCCGATCTTCTCCCTCGCCCCCCGACGAAGGAGCGGGGAGAGGGTTGGGGTGAGGGGTTGCCTCCTGTCGCCTATCTTGCGGACTCCGCAGTATATTTTGGATTCCGCGTTGTCTCCAATTCCTCGCGTCGGAGGGGCAAGCCGTCTGCGAGCCAGTTTGGAACATCGGGAGGGGCGAGCCGCCTGCGAGCCAGTTTGGAACATCGGGAGGGGCGAGCGCCTGCGAGCCCCTGATTGGGCTGGCCTCTGGCGGATGCATGACAAAATTCCATTTCTTCGTTTGCTTGGTGTAGAGCCGGCCCAAGCATCCGCTCTTCCAGAAAGCTGACCAGTTGAGCCGCCACGCGATTGTCGCGGCCACCGAAGTCCACCTCGAATGATCCTGCCGGGTGCCAACCGGGCAGCGCAGAGTTTAACAGAAGGAAACAAAGGGGGCAATGAGCTATGAATCCAGATGCACGTCAGCGGGAAATTGCGCGTCAGCACGAAATCCCGGTCTCTTGAGCCTGGAGAAGAATTTTGTCGTGCGCCCCATTGCCAACGGGCCGTTTCAACCGTAGTCTCAATGCGTGATCCGATTGGTTTTATTTGACGTCGATGGCACGCTGGTCCACACGGGAGGCGCCGGCGTGAAGGCCTTCGCGCGCGCCTTTGAGAGCGAATTTGGCGTCAATGACGGAACGCATCGGCTCAAGTTTGGAGGGCGGACGGATTTTTCGCTTGTGCGCGAGTTTTTCACACAAGAGCGGATTGAGGCCTCGCCGCGGAATTTCGAGCGGTTTTTCCAGGCCTATCTGTTCTGGTTGCGGGAACTGATATCGGACTGCAAAGGGGGTCCCTGCCGCGGCGTGCTGGAATTCCACCAGGCGCTAATGGCCCAAGGGGAGCCGCCGCTGATCGGTCTGCTGACGGGCAACATCAAAGAGGGCGCGCGCATCAAACTGGAGCGGTTCAATTTGTGGGACAAATTCGCCTTTGGCGGCTTTGCCGACGACCATGAGGAGCGGGCCCAGATTGCGGCCGCGGCGTTGCGGCGGGGCGGCGAGCGACTGGGCCGCGACTTGCGGGGCGAGGAGGTCGTGGTAATTGGGGACACGCCGCTGGACATTCGTTGCGCGCGGGCCGTGGGGGCAAAAGTCCTGGCGGTCGCGACTGGCGGGGCGTTGCTGGAGGAATTGCTGCGACATGAGCCGGATTGGGCGGTGCCCGACTTATCGCAAATCGACGCGGAGCGGGTGATAGGCGGAACACATTCGTAACAGTCGCTATCCGTCAGGGCCATGCAGTAGTTGGTTCCCGCCGCAATCTGCACGACGTTGGCCAGATTTGAAGGCATCCCGGAAGGAAGGTTGGTGCCCCAGGTCTGCACCGTTCCGTTGGACGCGAGGACCATGCTGTGCTGATACTTCTGCAATCTCATATCCCATCTCTGTCAAGCCGCGCCGGAGTGGCGCTTACCTTCCATTTCAAAACACGCCCTTACACCGCTTCTATTGCCTATGCCAGTGGGATTGCGTGTGTTGCGGGCGCAAATTATGGGTTACCAACGCCACCAGGGTCCGTAAGCACCGATGGGAAGTGAAATCTCGGTGCCAGCAGGAAATGCAGGGATCGATTCTTTGAGTCGCGCCGTTGGCGAAACTCCGGGTGGATTAATAGAGAATGTGGCCAACCCATTGTCGTAACCCTGCACGTTGATATTCCCGCTTGCCTTGCTCCGTTCGATCCGCCACAGAATATCGAGAATGTCAGCGTACTCATCAGAAATTCTGGTTCCCCGCGCAAATCCACACATCGGCCGCGGTAATTCCGCCTCTACACAGCCCAAGCGTCCGTTCAGGATGTATTTTTCACCACAGACATTGAATTGGGCAATGTTGGTCAGATCAGGAGGCATGTTGTGACTGTTTAAAAAAGGTTCGATATCGTTCCAACTGACCGACACATCGTTAGCGATGCGATGTTCAGTAAAAGCAAATTCAGATTTCGCGCACATGAGATGGAGGACATTGGAACAAATCGTCTGGAGATCGTTCAAATCCTTCTTCGCACGGAGATACTTTTGGATTTCCGGTATTAGAACGATAACAATGGCACCGAGCAGCACAGCAAATATGCCGATCCAAGTTGACTTGCGACTAATGAAAGGCATTAGGGGTCCTAGGAAATTGGCATATTCTCATTTTCATCGTCATCGGTCAGACAGTTGTTTTGACCCGTCCTCGCAACTGCCCGCCCCTCTTTACGCCGCGCTCCCAAAACGACTCTCGACTCACCTTAACCCATCCCACATTTCGCCGATCAACACCATCATCTTCCACGATGGGGTGATAACCCCTGATCGCGATGGTGTGGTACTCCGCCGGCAAATTGGCGCCGGCCCGGGCGCCCCCGCCCTCCCTTGACCTGCGGCTGACAATGGCGCCAAAGGTTTCGATCAATTGTTCGGCCCTGCTCATCCGTATGATGCCGTTGTGATTGCCGCGATCCTGCCATCCCTCCTCCCGCTTTTCAAGCCTTGCTCCTTATCCTCCTTCCCATCAATGCCTTGCGCACTCCACACTCCGCTTTCGCCTTGGTTCAGAGTCCGTGTCAGTCCTCACTATCGACGCAAATTCATTCCTCTGACGAACATTCCACTGCCCTTTTTGCGGCAGAAACCAGCCCATTCCCCCAATTCCCGTTCAGGGCCATCTCCGCGCCCTCTGCGGCTTATAGCTCTTCCAAAGTTATTCACAGATGGCGAGGAGAGACCGGGTTTTGCTCCCCGCAGCCATCTGTGAATAACTTTGGCGGCGGCCAAAAAATGTATTGTCAACAACCATCCCTT
>JBEKSF010000198.1:0-7356 GCA_049517295.1 Verrucomicrobiota bacterium | reverse complement strand
TGCTTTCGCGCGGCGTCCGCCAAACCGACCTTTTCCAGAAATTCTTCGGCCAGATTCAGCCGCCATTTCTTGTCCGTTTCCGGGTGCGACTTGGACAAGGCGAGCGTGATGTTGTTGACCAGGCTCATCCACGGGAAAAGGGAGTAATCCTGAAAAACCACGCTGCGTTCCAGTGACGGCCCGGTGATGGGCCGGCCTTTCCATGAAAGGTTCCCGGAGGAAAGCGTCTCCAGCCCGGCCAGCAGGCGCAGGAACGTGGTTTTGCCGCAGCCGCTCGGGCCGAGCAGGCAGACAAACTCGCCTTCCGTGATCGCGAGATTGATGTCCAGCAAAACCGGCGTTCCGTTGTAGGCAAAGCGGAGCGATTCCACCTTGAGACCGGAGTCGGAAAAGGAATTCGTTGGTCGAGTATCCGTGGAATTCATAAGTGCGGCGCTGGCAAGCTTCGTCCGGCGGCATTCGCGGGATTGCCGTTGCTCAAAATGGTCGGGTTGAATTGGGTGGCCATGTTTCTTTCGTGCTAAATCAGCAGCCGCCGCAGCGAACGCCCGATCGCCACGGCGGCTTGGAGGAACTACCGACACCAAAATGCACTTCAGCGGCGGCAGCAATCCGGTTCTTTAAGGCTCGAGGCAGCAATCCAGTTCTTCAAAAACGGCGCGGGCCAGTAAGACTCCCTCTATCTGGTCTAACTCCGCCTTCTTGGTCACTGAGTCCCGCTCGGCAAAAGTCTCCAGACGCTTCTTCCAGAAAGCGTCATTCGGATTCTCTTTCGCCACTTGATTGAGCGCTTTCTCGTATATTTTTGTGTCGATGAATTGCGTGATGTCCTTGTCGGACGTGACAAACTCGCTCTTGATCATGGTCTTCCAGAAACGGACGATGCCGGCCACGTTGGGATCCGAAGTCTGGTCCAGATAGCCCTCGTAATACGCCTTTTGGATTACGGCGCGATCCAGCTTCAGATACTTGCTGATATCGTCCAGAGTCTTTTCGTGGTTGTCGTTGGCAAACTTCTCCGCCCGCAGGAAGGCGTGAATGAACCGCTCCCACACTTCCGGCCGTTCCTGGAGGTCCTTTGCGTTGACGGTCAGCCGGCAGCAGGGATGCCCCGGCTGCAACGTGCGGCTTCGGATGACGACTTTGAGACCTTGGGCTTCGGCGGTGACATCATGCGGCCCCCAGGTCACTCCCGCATCCACCTGCCCTGATTTGACCGCCTCCAGCACGGCGGGCGGGCTTTTCAACTCGAAGATTTGCACGTCGGTCTTCCAGTTCAAGCCGGCTTCTTCCAGCGCGCCACGGAACACCGCGTCGCCGGTCGCCAGACGGACCGTGGCCACCTTTTTGCCCTTCAAGTCGGCGACGGTCTTGATGGTTTTTGCGTTCTCCGGCGTGGCGATAATGGCCGCGTCCTCGCCCATGACCCCGCCGATGATGCGGATGTCCGCGCCGGTGGAGATATGCACGAGCGGGGCCGTGGTGCCAAACGCGCCCAGATCAAGCTTGCCGGCCCGCAACGCCGCCAAGCCGTCAGCGGAGTTGGCGAATTCCACCAACTCCACGTCCAATCCTTCCGCCTTGAAGAATCCCTCCTCCTTGGCGATAAAGAACTTGGCGTGCCCTGTCACGGGCAGATGGCCGACCTTGAGAGCCACCAGATTGGTGTTCGCCGCCAGAGCTGCCCCGGCGATCTGCATCGCCACAGCCAGTCCGGCCAGCTTTTTGTATCCGAATATTTGAGAACTTATTTTCATAATTTTCGTTTGTTAATTGTCGGCAATCCGGGTCGCCGTTTGCGGCAGAAATGACATCAATACTTGAATGTCACTCCGAGGGAGATTAGTTCATGGTTGAAGGAGCGGGGGAGGTACGCATTCCCACCCGGCTCAGTGAGGCCGCTCTGCTCATTGACCCCCAGATCATAGGAGTATGCCAGATTCGCGCTGAAGTTGGCGTTGAAGGCATACTGGAGACCAAGTGAAGCCGTGTATTGCCAGTCGTCACGCTGCGCCCTTTCACCAAGTCCATACCCGCCCAGGCCGGTGGTCTGGCTGGCCACGTTGTTGGGATTATAGTCCGCCCCAAGAGCCTTGGCGCCAAGTGACAGTGAGAACGAATCCGTCACCTTCCGGACATAGCTCAAATCAAACGCGCTGTCGAAATACGGCACCAACCCGGTGCTCGAAACCCACTCCCATTGTTTATACTTGAAAGCCAGGGTGTCTTTGGGGCTGAACGTGGCGGTCAAGGCGGCTTCGCCATAATAGGTGACCTTGTTCTTGTCATCCAGCGGGGCATAAGGGCCGAAACTGCGGAAATCGGGGCCGATTTGCAGTGACGCCGCCAGCCAGTTCCACGGTTTGCCCTCATAACCAACCAACACACGCTCGTAGTCGTTGGGAGAGTGGGCGGCGGCGACCGGAATTGCCGCCGCGTATGTCGGCCCAAATGAATACTCCGCCTGGTACTGGTGCCCATAACGGAAACCCAGCGTCAGAGCGGACTGGGGCTGGATCTTGTATCCGAAATCCGCTCCACCGTTGACATCGTACCGGTTGACATAGTTCTGGTAGCCGGGATAGAAGTATTGGGCCGTCTTCAAGTTGTAATCCAACAGGGTTGCGGTTGGCCGAACAAACCATTTTTCCTGGTCGTATTGGATGGTCGCGGTACCCCGCTCTTGAAACTGCTCCCGCCGCTCGCGATCTGCGGCCGTCGCGAAGGCGCTCAGGAGGTCGTTTTGATATGTTGGGCCGTACTTGTTGCCCTCAATATCGTTGAAGCCCTCGTTCAGGTTGAACGACCAATCGCCCATCTGCCCCTTGATTACGGCGGCGAGGCGATGAGCGTCGTAGTTTTCCGAGGAGGCGTTGTTGTAGGTGACGAAGTCCGGCGCGTAGGCTAGTGTCAGAGCCTGCAAGACCTTCTGATCGCCCAGCAACGGCGCAAAGTTCACGCCGACCTTGGGTGACACCGTCGTGACGAACGAATCCACGTTTTTCAACGCCGCCACACTTCCCGGCGACGGGGTTGCGACCGGTCCGCTTGGGGCCACACCCAGTTCAAAAACATTGACCTCGTAGCTTTCCTTGATTCCGAGAGACAAATCCGTCAGCCAAGCGGGCTTTTGAGGCAGTACGGCGGGAGAGGTGGTGGCAGTCTGGCTGTCATCGGCGGCTCGGCTCGTGCCGGCCAAAAGGAGTCCGCAGATGCCCAACATGCAGAACAGGGGGAGTCTTGAGAAAGGGTTTCCACCCCTTAAACCTGTAATTGAGGGGTGACTATAAGTGTTCCCGTCCCGGAAAAGCGAGGGAGCCGCCTTCCGAACAGGTTCAGGTTTTGTGGGGTGCGCGTCGGGCCATGCAGGCGTTTTGCTGCCGGTTAACTGAATAGGGTTCATGTTTCTTTTGTCTGTTGTTGTTCATGATGGCCTCCAGTTGTCCGGTCAGTTTCACACGATTGATTGCCGTTATGTTCTTCTATATTTTCATTCTTCGTCCAGCCGTCTGGTTTCGATTCCGAAGAGATCGCTCTTCACGTTTTTCACGAACAATCGGGCGTTCTTGACGCCCCAATTGCTCATCGCTTCGATTCCCAACAACGCCCCCAATACACTCATAATGAAGGCTATTGTTGATAATATCTAGCGACATACTAGACATTAGATTTCCAGCGTCAACGCAAATGTTGCATAAGCAAAACTTTTCATATTGTCTAATGTTGAATATTAAGGCTCATGTGGCCAATAGCATTTAGTCATGCTGTAATTCGTTTATGGCGAGCATCTTACAAATACACCATGCCGACCGCATCTCCTTATGGTCGATTGATTCTGAAAAGGGTGGTGTCGCTGGCATGAATTCCCTCTTGCCTTACGCTGGCACCGTCAGACTCCTTGGGGTGGCCCATTATCACCATCAACCAATCGCATCCGACTGGATGGGATATCCCCCCTGGGCGTTGCGGAGACTCCCGGAATTGACTGCCGCTATTTGTGAACCAATCGTTGTCGGCGGCGGTCTGAAAATGGGGTAAATCCGCCGGTTTGAATTTGTTGTCTTCTTCCCGTTCCGTCTTCTTCCGAAGGTTCCGACAAAAACTCTTCTTCTCTTCTTTTTCCGTTTTCTTCCGGGACCGATTTTCTTCGCGCTTGCGGGCGTCCTGCGGGGGTTTTATGGGAGCCGGCTTTTATTTCGATGAAGCCCGAGACGCGCCGTTGCAAGTGTCTGCATTGTAAGCTGCTGTTTGTGCCTGATTACCGGAATCGCGAACGCCAGAAGTATTGTTCGACGCCGGCGTGTCAGGCGGTCAGCAAACGGGCCCGGCAACAGCGCTGGTTGAGCAAACCCGAAAACCGGGACCACTTCCGCGGTCCGGAGAACGTGCAACGGGTGCGGGAGTGGCGAGCGGCCCATCCGGGTTATTGGAAGCGTTCCCCAGGCCGGACGGCCGGTACGTTACAAGACGTCTGCTCGCCGCAACCGGCTGCCAACCAAGAGATTGCACCGGTTGCGTTACCAGCCCTCTGCCCCAGTACGTTACAAGATGTCTGCCGGGTGCAAACGCCTCTGCTGGTGGGGCTTATCTCCAAATTCACCGACTGTACGTTACAAGACGACATCGTCCTTTTCGTCCGGGGCCTGATAGCAAAAGGGCAGGACATTCTGGCTCAACCTGCCAGCCGGTCCTTGAAAGGAAACACATTATATGATGAACAAAAAGATCCTGCGCCCGGATCGCCTGCGGCAAGTGCCGGCGCAGTTTAGCTGGGTGGATCAACGTCTGGTGCGGGACAACTTCCTGCGCCAGGCCGATCCCGCCGCCTGGGCCCTCTATCTGGTGCTGGTCACCGTCGCCGATGCGCAGGGACTCAGTTATTACTCCGAGGCCACGCTGAGCCGGTTGCTCAGAATTGAGCCGCTCCAACTGGCGGATGGCCGACGTCAATTGATCGCGGCTGATTTGGTGGCTTATCAGAAGCCGCTCTATCAGGTGCTGGCATTGCCGGCTCCCCAGACGACCGCCCCGCCTGCCGGTCCGCGAGCGGGCCAGATGTTGAGCGTGGGCGACATTCTGCGGCGCGCCTGCCAGGGAGGTGCCGCATGATTGATTACCAGACCTTCCATCAAATCCGGCAGTTGTGCGATCAGGAAAAGATGACCGTGGCGCAGATTGCGGCGGCATTGAAGTTGGATGAACGAACCGTGGGCAAATGGATCGAATGCCAAACGTATCAGCCGCGCGAGCAGGCCAAGCGGGCCAGCAAACTCGATTCGCACAAAGGCACGATCGTGCGGCTGCTGGCCACGCATCCCTTCACCGCCCAGCAACTGCTGCAACGGTTGCGGCAAAATAGCTACACCGGCGGCTACAGCATCCTCAAGGAATACGTGCGCGCCGTACGCCCACCGCGTCAGCCCGCATTTCTGAAATTGCATTTTGCGCCGGGTCAATGCGCCCAGGTGGATTGGGGTTCGGCCGGATTTTTGCCGGTGGGCGGCACCCGGCGGCGGCTTTCCTTTTTCGTCATGGTGCTCTGCTACAGCCGCCGGATGTATGTCGAGTTCACCCTGGCCCAGACGCAGGAACACTTTCTGGCCTGTCACCAGCACGCCTTCGAATACTTTCATTCGGTTCCGACTGAGGTGATGGTTGACAACTGTAAGACCGCCGTCCTGTCCCATCTGCTGGGCGCACCGGCGGTGCTGCATCCGCGTTACCTGGACTTCGCCCGCCACTTTGGTTTTGCGGTCAAGGCTTGCGGCCCCTACAAGCCGCATGAAAAGGGGCGGGTCGAAAATGGCGTGGGTTATTTTAAGAAAAACTTCCTGGCCGGGCTGCAACTCTCCAGTCTGGACGCGCTCAACGCGGCCGTGAGGTTGTGGCTGGAACAGGTGGCCAATGTGCGGGTGCATGGAGAGACGCACCAAAAACCGCAGGACCTTTTCGAGCTGGAAAAACCCAAGCTGCGTCCGCTGACCGTGCTGCCTTATGATCTGGCCACAGTCAGCACCGTTTCCGTCAGCCGGCGGTGCCGCGTGACGCTGGACACCAACCACTACTCGGTGCCGCCGCGTTGTGCCGGCGTCAATCTCGTGCTCAAGGCTTATCCCGACCGCCTGTGCCTGTATCATCAGTCCCAGCTCGTGGCCGAGCATCCGCGCAGTTACGACCGGCATCAGGACTTTGAAAAGCCCGAGCATGTGCAGGAACTGCTATCGCAACGCCGGCAGGCCCGCGCCCAGCAACTTCTGACCCGGTTCCTGGCGTTGTCGCCGCGCGCGGCAGAGTATTATCAGCGCCTGGAAGAAAAGCGGGGCAATCCCCGCCACCACGTCCAAAAGATCGTGGCCCTGAGCGAAATCTATGGCATCGAAAAGGTGCAACGTGCCCTGGAAGACGCCTGGGCCTATCAAGCCTTCAGTTGCGAATACATTGCCAATCTCCTGGAACAACGGGAGCGGCCCACGGTGCAACCCGGCGCCCTGCATCTGACCCGGCAACAGGATTTGCTGGAGCTGGATCTGCCCGCCCCCGACCTCTCGCTCTATGAATCCGAGGAAGGAGGGGTGCCATGAACGCCGCCGAAACCCGATTGGCCGAACAGTTGGCCACGCTCAAATTGGTCGCCGTAGCCGAGCAATATGCGGCGCTGGCGTCCGAGGCCGCGCAAAAACAATGGCCCCACGTGGATTATCTGGCCCGGCTCGTTGACAGCGAAGCCCAGCGCCGGCAAGAACTGACCATCCAGCGCCGCATTGCTGCCGCCCGCTTCCCCTGCATTAAAACCCTCGACCAGTTCGACTGGAACTGGCCCAAGAAAATCAACCGCACCCAGGTGCAAAACCTCTTCCGTCTGGCCTTCCTCCCGGACAAAGGCAACGTGGTGTTCATGGGAGGCGTCGGCTTGGGGAAGTCGCACTTGGCTTGCGCGTTGGGCTATGCCGCCTGCCTGGCAGGCCATTCCGTGCTCTTCACCACGGCCGTGGACATCATCAACACCCTCACCGCCGCCCAGGCGGCCTGTCGGCTCAAAGCCGAACTCAAACGCCTGCTGGCTCCGCGGATTTTATGCATCGATGAAGTCGGCTATCTGCCCATCGACAAAACCGGCGCCGACTTGCTCTTCCAAGTCATCAGCCAGCGCTACGAAAGCGGTTCCATCGTGCTCACGACCAACCAACCCTACAAACACTGGGCCAAGATCTTTAACAACGACAGCACGCTGACCAGCGCCGTTCTGGACCGCCTGCTGCATCACGCTGACACGTTGATAATCGAGGGGAAAAGTTACCGGATGAAAGATCAGATCGAAGCCCCGTAAACCCAGCAGTCTTCCCCACCGGCGACAGG
>JBEKSF010000197.1:0-7598 GCA_049517295.1 Verrucomicrobiota bacterium | reverse complement strand
CGGAATCCACAGCTGAAACGACGTAGTAATAAGTCGTTCCATTGACAACGCTGGTGTCTGTGTAGCCGGGCGCACTCACGTTGGCGATCAGGGTGTACGGCCCCCCGTTGGCAAGGGAACGGCTCACATTGTAACTCGCGGCTACGGGAGATTCCCACCAATTCAGCGTGACCTGTGCGTTGGCCGGCACGGCGGTCAGATTCGTGGGTGCTGCGGGCGAACCGGCCAGGTCATCGTATAAAGCGGCAATTTCCAAATTGCCCAGTGCGCGGCTGTAAATCTTGATTTCGTCCAGGCTGCCATGGAAGAATCCTCCACCTGATTGAAGGCAGCCGAACCGCAGATAAGGGGACGGTGCCAGCGAGTTGGTCGTGCCGACGCCGTTCGCTTCCAAGTTGCCGTCCACATACAGTTGCAGCGCGCCCGAAGACTGCACCCGCGTCCCAACGCAGCAATGCCACAACCCATCATTGATCGGCGTGCTGGAGAGCAGAGTCGTGCCGGGATTTCCGGTTCCAAAGGCAAACAGGTTTGCGACCAGTGCCGTGCCAAAATCGGTGGCAGCCGCGCCCGCGCTTCCGTCCACCAGTCCCTCCCCGATCCGCCATCCTCCCAGGCCGCCGACGGAGGTCGTTTTCACCCAAAAGGCGATGGTGAAATCATTGCTGACATCGCGATTGACCTGGACATAATTATTGACGCCGTTAAAGCTCAAACACCCATTAAGCTCGCCTTGAGGATTCCATGCGGCCCCGTTGACGGTTCCGTTGTTTCCATTCCCGGACGAATCCGATGCCACGGTTCCGTTGGTTTCGTCCAGGTCCCAGTAGCCAACGTAATCCGACGGCACGGTCAGGGTATTGGCCGTGATGAGGCCGGCATTGATGCCGACATCAATAAACTGCCCGCCTGTGGTCTGGTAGCAGGAAACGGCCATGACATTGCTGCCGTTGGGAATAATCGCGGCCCGTGCCTGCGGGGTCATGGCCGGGGTTATGTAAGAGGTTGTGTAACCGGAATCCTGCGCGGCCGGCACGCCGTTGATATAAATGACCACGTCCTCGTCGTGATAAACCGTGAAAACCAGGTTGCTGATCTGCTGGATGCCAAGGTTGCCCGGATTAAACGTGCGCCTGAGCCAAATATAACCAAGCGTGTTCCACGCTGTGTTAGGCGTCACCCCCGGATCGTCGGTCCCGAACCCGGCCAAGCCGGTGCTCCACGCGGAGTCATCGAAATCTGCCGCATACCAATTCGTGGAGGCGGTGTTGGTGTTTGTGGTATACTGCCACGTCTGCGGGATCGTTTGGGACGTCGGCACCACGGTCGTGATGTTAAGTTCCCCTGAAATGGCTTTCTGGTTGGAATAGGCTAACCGGGTCGGATCCCCCTTCAAGACGCGGTCGTAAGTGAGCAGCCCGTCACATTCGTTTTCAACGTCCGTGATTTGTGTCTCAATGGCGGCATTCAAGCCGCCGGGCTTATAGCCGACAATATCGTCAATATAGGAATCATAAATAGTGGCGATGGCGGTTGTGTTCGTGGCGAGAATGTCGCCATAAAAGGCCTCGGCCGGATTCCACAAATGACCGGCCAGCAGCAGGCCGATCCCGCCAAATTCCCCGTCCACCGCCGCTTGCGTCGTGCTGGTCGGATCGCCCGGAGCCGGGTAGCTATGGTTGTCCAGCACGTCGCCCACCCCAAAGTAGGCGCCCCCACTGGCCTGATTGATTAAACGGGCCGGGTCCAACCCCCTGACCAACCCGGCCAGATAGGCCGTATTGGTCTGCCCCACGCCGTCGGAACTCCCGGCCTCGCCCTGGTCCTCATTAAAAAGATCCCACATGATGATGGATGGGCTGTTCCAGTGGTTGGTCACCAAGGCCCTCAATTCGGCGATGAACTGCAACGGATTCACCGCCGGCGGGGATGGGTTGCCGGTATAGGAATTGCACGTCGGCATGTCCTGCCACACCATCAGCCCCAGGGTGTCGGCCCAATAATACCAGCGCTGGCGTTCCACTTTTTCGTGCTTGCGAATCGTGTTGAATCCCAGCGTTTTTATCTCCTGAATGTCAAATTTAAGCGCGTCGTCCGTGGGCGCGGTGTAAATTCCATCCGGCCAGTATCCCTGATCCAGCGGCCCCATCCCAAAGATAACCTGGTTGTTGAGACAGATTCTCGGAATGCCCGCGGTGAGGTTGGTGGAGATTTTTCTCATCCCAAAATAACTGCTCACGTTGTCGTTGGTGACGCCGTTGTGGGTCACGGCGATTTGCAGGCCGTACAGGAACGGGTTGTCGGGCGACCATAGTTTGGGATTCGGAAGGGCCAGGTCCAACTCCGTGTCCGCCGCGCCGCTGGCGCTGCTGACCGCTGTTCCGCCCTCCAGTGCCGTCGCACTCACCGTGACGCCGGCGGTCGCATAAGTGTTGACGGTCAAGCGGAGGCGGGAATTGTCAACGTCAGGAATTATCACCAAATTCTGCGCGCCGGAACTGTCCACCGGCTCAAGCCAAACCGGTTGCCAGATTCCGGTGCAAGAGGTGTACATGATGCCGCCCGGATAAAGAGTTTGTTTGCCGCGCGGCTGGCTGCCGTTGTCCACCGGATTGTAAACCTGGATAATCAATTCCTGCGGCCCGCTCCCAATCAGCCAAGGAGTGATGTCATAGCTGAACGGGTCATAGCCGCCCTGGTGGGTGCCGACGCTCTGGCCATTGACAAAAACTTGCGCCTGCCAATCCACCCCGTCCAGATGGAGAATGACGCGCCGGCCGTTCCAGGGGCTTGGGACGGTGAACGTCCGCCGATACCACGACCAGGCGTGGTACTGCATGACGCCCGAGATGGCCGATTCCATCGGAAACGGCGCTAGGATGTTGGACGCCAGGGTTTGGTTGGTCGGCACCGGGTCGCTGTTGGTAATGCCGGGCTGAAACTGCCAGATGCCATTGAGGCTTAACCAATTGCTTCGAACCATCTGCGGACGGGGATACTCAGGCAGCGGATTATTGGTGTCCACCAGGCTGGCCCAAGGTGTCATCAATGGGGCTTGTTTCATTTGCCAAGGGTCGGCCTTGGCGCCGACCGTGATCACGGTTGCACAGAGCCAAATCATCCTCAGCCTGGTTAACAGAGCGCAATCCATATCTGGACTCCTTCGGTAATCATCTCCGCCATGATACGCCATTGCGTCAAAATGTCCTGTGGCATGAATGGGCCACAGGAAATCGAGTTGGGGGGCGGCTGTTTTCACAAATTCAGGCATTCTCGCCACCCCCAGAACAGCCCGTCCCACCCTTGTGGCCATTTCATGCCACACTCCCTGCTGGCTGATGTGGTGTGACAAATTGGGTTGTGGGTCAATAGATTGTTGCTGGCCGTTTCCCCCGCTGTTTCCCACCGACTCGTCCCGCAACCGCCCCGAAGCGGGTCATTATGGCACAGTTGTCGGAGATGGGACGGGATCGGGGCCAAGTTGCGATTGGATTTTAGCTTGCGAGCGGGCAATTAGATTCGCCACAATGCGGTTGCGCCATGCTGAGAGAATTTGTAAAAACCACGTCCAAAATCGCATGGACAGCGATAATAACCATTCTTCTAAGTACTGCGCTATCCCCCCTGCTAGGACGCATACCAGCAGTGTCAAAGTCGGTGATGCCATTGGTTTTTGACGTTGTGCCTCAAAGAGAAAAAACAGCGTGGATCGTATCAGGATTGCTGTTTCTTGCCTGGATTGCTTGTCTTGTGATTGCGTTTGATTTGAAGTTTCGGCAACTACATCAGATCGGGGCTTAACAATTGCGGGAACAAAAGCGGCATCTTGGGCGTCCTTAAGGGATTGCATATACAAACATGGCGCAGTCATACCTCCAATGATTATCATTACAGATTGCCCATTATGACTTTTGCCGGGTGCATTCCGCGCACAAGCAAACCCCGGCAATGGCCGCCGGGTTGACCGATCACGTTTGGACGGTGGGGGAATTGCTGGCGATGGCAAGTTGACTTGGCAAAATTCAGATGAATTGGATTCAAGCTCAAATCATAAAAGAAAAGGCTAGGATTGCGATTCGCCAATTTTATGAAGCTCGGTCAGAGTTAATTCCAAAGCGCGGTCCACAGGCAACAAATGCTTTGGAAATTGGAAAGCCCTCATCTCCTCACGAAGCGCAACTGAAAGGTCTTGAAAAGACAAAGACCGGCAATGGGGAATCGTCCAGTTGTGTTTTTTCGCAAGATAAAGCGAAAGAGCAGCGCCTGCGTCAAGCCCCCATTGGTTCTTCTTATTCAAGTCTTCAGCGAAAACTTCAATTCTCCAGGCTTGAGCTGCTTCGATTAATGTAGTTGCGAGAGTGTGGGCTGCAATTTGTTTCGTCATATTTTCCTTTCAGTTTTTGGGTTGATGGTTTAACCGATCAAACGCCCCCTCCTCTCCCTTTACAAGCCCTAAGTTTGCGCCAATGCTGGCAAACTGAGCCATTATGACCCACTAAAAGCGGGGGGAATGGTGCGGTTGTAAGGTGCTCATGTCAAACGGCTTGCAAATAGCAACATTCTAATAACCCATAACCACAAATTGTCCCACAACGCAGGCGGAATTCAACGGTTTGCCAGCACCACCGTCTCTTTTTGGTGGAATCCCACCCGCACAAAATCGGCGCGGAGGCGTCGTGTGGCCATTTTATGCCACATGACAACCTTAACCGCGCCGTGATAAAACTCTTGAAAGCCCGGAGATATTGGCTGCCTTGGCAACCTCAAGGCGGTATTGGCGTCTCCTCGAGGCATTGGCGGCAGGATGGAGCGGCGGTTCGCACCGTTCCAGCCGCAAGAAACAGTTTTCATCCGCCGAGTGCGGGATGAACCAAAACAACTAAGCGAAAGTCGTTATGAATCGAAATATGAAACGAAATGTGAAGACCACCTCCGCGCGGCTTGGGTTGGCCCGCCTTGTGTCCGATTATCTCCCGGCCTTAACGCGCGTTTTTCTTAGCCTCGCCCTGCTGCTGTTGGCTACGCCCGCCCGCGCCCAGATTGCCTTGCAAGATGGCAGCACGAATATCGTCTACCACGCCAGCGGCGGCGCTGTCAGCACGAATTTTACCGTCACAACGGGTGCAAGTGTACTGGTGGTCGAACTATTTAACAAAGGCGCCGGTTCCGCAGGCGCTGAGCCGGCAACCCTGAGCTGGGGCAGTCAGACCCTCATCAAGGCCGTCTCGGAGCCTGACACCTCATCTACATTTCGCGATTGCACGATCTATTACCTCTACAACCCCACCCCGGGCGCAAATCCAATCTCAGCCACTGTCACAGGCGCCGGCGTGGATCTTCAGGTTTACACCCTGAGCGGCGTTAACACTGCCATTCCTCCTTTGGTCGCCGTGATCAATGCTCCCAACGGCCAAAACGTCTTGGTCACTGTACCGAACATTCTGGCGGGCTCTTGGGCCATAGTGAATGCCTTTGTCGGCAGCAATCCGGGCACCCCCACCGTCTCTTCGACCAGTGGCACGGTCAATGTGGCCTACGACACAACCCAAGCCGGACCGATCGCGGGGTTGGGTTATGTATCATCTCTCAATCCTGGCAGTGTCACCATCACGGCAACCACGTCCGCCGCTTCCAGCAAGATGGCGATGGCGGTGGCCGTTTTCAGCCCGCCACAATCAGGTGCGGCAACGATTACCCAGCAACCCGCCCCAGTTTCCGCGTTTGTGGGTGAAACTGCGACCTTCGTGGTCGGGGCTACCGGTGCCAATCTGACCTTTCAATGGAGCGTTGGCACCTCGCCTATTCCGGGCGCAACCAATGCGGTGCTGACGGTGACCAATGTGAGCCAATCTGCCAATTACAGCGTCGTGGTGACCAGTTCAAGCCCGACCGCAACGGTTCCCAGCTCCGCCGCGGCGTTGACGGTTAATGCGCCGATCCTGCAGCATCGTTACAGCTTCGTCACCGACGCTTCCGATTCCGTTGGTGGGGCGGCTTGGAATGGAACGCTGGTACCGCCCACCACCGGAGGACCGGCCACCATTAACAACGGTCTCAGCCTGCCGGGGAACGCGGGTGGCGGCAACGGTGTTTCAGGTTATGTGTCTCTGCCCAGTGGGATTGTTAAAGGCGACAGCTCGGTCACGGTGGAATGCTGGGTGCAGGCGACTGCGGTGAATACCTGGGCGGAAATTTGGGACTTCGGCGTCAACGGCTCAACCAACTTCGCGCTGATCCAGGACAGCCCCGGCCCCGGTGACATGAGAGTGGCCTTCGCTCCAAACGGTGGAGAGACCGATATAAACACGCCTTCATTTTTGCCGGCAGACGGCAACACCTATTATACTGCCGTCACTTACAACAATTCCACCCTGACAGGCAATCTTTACCTAAACGGAGCTCTGAATGGCACGGTGGTGTTGCCTCCCTATACCAGCCCCAGTTATTCTCCTGGCACCTTTGGCGGTGCGGCCGGAACGACCGAGAATTATTTGGGCAACGACGTGTTTGGCGATCCCCAGTTCGCCGGCACCATCTACGAGCTGCGGATATGGAATGGCGCCCTGCCACAACGTTTGATCAGTGCCAGCGCATTGCTCGGTCCCGGCACGACGATTAACACCAACCTGTCCATCGCGGGGGCCAGCTTCGGGACCGTCAATAACATGGTCGCCACGGACACCCAGCAAGCCGCGGTTTATGTCACGATTCCGCAAACCGGCGCCAGCGAATTGCTGGCCACCGCCGACGTGACCAACTGGACCAGCGCCAACACAAGCGTTCTCACGGTGAGCAGCACCGGTTTGATCAGCGCGGTTGCCCCCGGCACCACCACGATCAGCGCCAACATCGGCGGCTTCAGCGTCACCAGCAGCAGCATTACCGTCACTCCCCAGGTCCTGCAGCACCGCTACAGCTTTGTGAGCGATGCTTCCGATTCCGTGGGAGGCCCCTCCTGGGACGGGACGCTGGTGCCGCCGGGCACCGGAACTGCCGCCACCATCGCCAACGGCCTTATCCTGCCGGGAACGACCGGCGGCACCCAATCCGGATATGTGACTCTGCCCAGCGGCATTATTCAAGGCGACTCCTCGGTTACCGTTGAATGCTGGGTGACGCAGAATGCGTCCCGCCAGTGGTCGGAAATTTGGGACTTCGGCATCAACAACCGATCCTACAACTTTGCGCTCATCCCGGACCCGGGCAACAATGGGGGGAACCTGGAAGTGGCCAACTTCGGTAACGGGTTGGGCAATGATGAGATAGATTCGGCCACCGCGTTCCCGAACGGGGTGGAGCAATATGTTGCCGTCACCTTCAACAATTCCACGCTGGTGGGTTCTCTTTATACCAATGGCGTCCTGGATGCCAGGTTTACGTATCCCGGTGGTCCGCTTGATGGTTTGTATTCGCCTGGCATCTACGGTGGCACGGCCGGAACGGTCAATAACTATTTGGGAGCCGACATCTATGGGGACGCGCAGTTTGACGGCACCATCTACGAGCTGCGGATTTGGAATGGCGCCGTTTCACCCTTGTACCTGGAGGTGAGCACTGCCGCCGGGGCGGGTGTCGTGGTGACTGACCTGACCCCTCAT
>JBEKSF010000196.1:0-7694 GCA_049517295.1 Verrucomicrobiota bacterium | reverse complement strand
TCGGTCGGCTTGATGCGGCAGCCGCGTGGACATTGGCCGACCCGCATGTCGTCCACCTGGCCGGCTGGCAGCCGGAGATTTCCTTGGAGCTTGGGCCGCTCCCGCGATATGCGGTTGTGAAGTGACGATGGCGGTTCTCCGGCCTGGATTCAGCAGTTCAACGGTCACCGTTCCAAGTTCACTCCGCAGGAGTCGTTGACCGCATGTTGAGTTGCTGGTAGCGTCGGCGCTGAGATGAAAGCCACCCGATTGCTCCTGATGCTGGCGATGGCTTGGGGGATGCCCTCCAGGGCTCAGGTCACCAACGGCCTGTTGGTCAACTCGTTTGAAACCAGCGCGGACCTGCTGCGATTCACGCGGAACAATTGCTCCGTTTCTTCTTCGACCGAGGGGGTCACCGATGGGCAGAAAGCGGCCCTGGTCGTCTTTTCCAACATGGATTGGCCCAACCTCCTTTTCAAAGTGGGAACGGGTTTTACCAACGGCGACTGGCGCGGCTGTGGCGCTGTGGCGGTGGACATACTCAATACCAACCCGGCCAGCGTGATGGTGGACAACCGAAGCCGTGAGCGTCGCGGCCCAATACTGTGATGTGGTCAGCTTCAACATCTACAATCGAAGCCTGGACCCGAACACCTGGGGATTCACCCGCACGCTGGGCAAACCCTGTGTGATTGGCGAATTCCACTTTGGCGCGCTGGATCGCGGAATGTTCCACCCCGGTTTGGTGCGAACCAGAGACCAGGCAGACCGGGGCCAGGCTTATCAGGAGTATCTGCGCAGCGTGCTGGCGCTGCCGGCGTTTGTGGGGTGTCACTGGTTTCAGTATTGTGACGAACCTTTGACCGGACGTTTTGACGGGGAGAATTACAATATCGGCCTGGTTTCAGGCACCGACACTCCGTATGGGGAACTGGTCGCCGCCGCGCGACAGACCCAGAGCGAGGTTTATGCCCGGAAGCACTAACGACAGCAGGGCAGGCGTGTGGGGACCCGTAATGGGCCGGGATCTTCGTAAAATTAGCCGCGCAGTCAAAAGAAAACTGCGCTTCACTGCTGTAAATGATGATAATTGCCCGTTACAACGGTTGCTGGCGAATGCGGCTTAACCAGTTGATTTGCAATCACTTAGAACTTGCGAGTGAAAACTGATGGTTGGACCCACGTTCACCAGCGTTGGCACGATCACCCATTTTTGCCGGCAGGCTCGCTGGCGCCAAGGGCCTTCGGCACCGTGTTAGGATTTGAAAAGAAACGCCTCCACGGTGGCGTTGAGATTGCGGGTTCGGGAGGCAGCCGTTTCGTGCAGATAATGCTCTTCCAGCGTCTCCACTTTGTCCAAAAGCACGCCCGCGACGTCGGCCTTGGACTGGTTGTGGTTGGCTACCGCGTCGTGGGCGAACCCGTGTCGCCCGCCATAAACAGAACAGCCCAGGATGGAACGCGCCGCACGGCGGATCAATTCCTTGTCCAACGGTCCTCCAGCCTGTAGCCGGGTTGGCCCGGGCGGCTGGATGAAGGCGGCAGTCAGAAAGAAGCCGGCATCCGGGCGGGCGAGACGCGCGGCGCCACCGATTAGTACTGGGCGGGCCTCCACCAAATAGAGCCAGATCAGCTCATTCATCCAGTCGCAATCCGTGAGTTCGCCGTCAAGGACGAGCGTCATGTCCTCCTCTTGGCCATTTTTCAACTGCCAGGCGTATACCTTCGCGTTCACCCGGCGATGGGGTTGAGGCGTGAACTGGTCGGCCCGCAACAGCGCCATAGTGTCCGGGCGGAAGCAGCGGGCTAGACAGAGCACCGCCACCACCATGTCCCGGTATTCGAGCGCCGCCCGGCGGCAAAGATTTCGCCTGGGCAGGTGCCGGAACAGCGCCTCGACCACCCGGACGACGTCGGCCTGGCCGAATTCGGAGTCCAGGAGCCGAGCCGCCCGGCCCACCAGGCTTCCGATTTTGAAGTCCGCGGTTTTGAGGAACTCCCGCGCTTGGTTCTTAGTCCAGTATAAATGATAATTCCAACGCTCGGCCAAGCCCTCCAGTTCCTCCACGTAAGGCCGGAACACCCCCGCTGCCACCTCTTCGGTCCCCTTGGCTTGTTTGGGCAGCCGGCCGTGCCAATAGGTTTCCCGGCTGGCGTCGTCAACCAGATGGGGGAGAAACCAGGCATACAGGTTTATGAACACGCTCGCGATCGTCTGGGCGTCTTGGGAGTAACTCTCCCGCCCGACACGCTGACGCACAAAATCAAAAAAGGCCTCAACCAAAGCCCAATCGGCCAGCAGCGTCAGAGAAAGGGCTTCTGGATTGAATCCCTTATGAAAAATCAAAAAGCCAAAAAATCTTTCGAGCGTGTCGATGCAGCGGATTCTGGAGGCGTCGGTCCAGCGGTCGCCGCCTGGCGCGTTACTGCGCGGCAGTCCCCGCCGGTTTGTCGCCTTGTAATCCGCCAACTCTGGAAACTGCCGTTGGAGTAATTCGTTCCAATATTCGTAAGGCCAGTCGTAGGCCGACAGTGACCTCCTTGGTCCTTCCGCCTTCCAAGCGTTCAGCAGTTTCCCACCGGCATTGAAAAGTGCATCAAGCTTCACAACCACGTCATTAAATTCCAGTGTCGGCAAGTGGTAGCCGTGTTCCCAGTGGCACAGCAGGCTTACGCTTACTTCAACCCCAGTCAAAGCAAGCACCCGTTCCGACAGTGCCCCCAAAGTCAATCCGAGTGCTTTCCGGCCTTGACATAACTGCCGGGCAAACGAGTTCCACCCGAGCACCTGATCAATGGCGGGGACGAAGGGTTCGAAAGCGCCACTCTGCGCGTGCGCCAAATAGGTCGCGAAAAGCATTCCCCCGGCGTGGAGGATTCTATCCAGCAAAGCCGCCTCGTCCAGGCTGATCCCCGTTACACCGCCGCAGCGGCGGGCCAGCAAGTTGGCAATCCAGTGGCGCGGCCGTCCGCATCGTTGAGCCGCTACGGCGTATTTCAGCATAGAGGCTTTCAGCAACTGGTGCAGAAGCTGTGCAAAATTGGTGCGCGGCGCCAGGTGCGCCCGCAGCAGCCCAGCGATGCGGCTGCGGTAAGCCCGGTTGGTCGCGCTTTTGGCCGGAACCACCAGCCCTTCCTGCTGCCAGTTTCCTGCCGCGTTGGCTCGCGCCACTCGGTCCATGAAAGAAGTGGGGACGGATGAGCCGGCAACGAAACCACTGGTCTCCAGGAAGGCGCGGTCGGTTGAGACCGTGGCGGCGATGGTATTTTTGCCCAACCCTCTGAGACGGCCTTCCAAAGCGATAAAATCCAAAAGCTCCTCGACGGTGGAATCCGACATGGTGGTGGGCAAGGCAGCGCCCGTCCCGGCTGACACCGGTGCAGAAGGCGCACCCGGCGCAGGGGGAACGCCGGTGGCCGCAGGCGTTACGTCGATCAAACCGCCCACCTCGCCGGGCAAAGCGCCAGCGGGAATGCTGTCAAGAATGGTGGCGGTGGCGTTCACTTTCTTAACGCCCGCCTGGCCACGGCGGGCTCAGCGGGCTCATGACGGGATGGGAGGGCATAACGCTCATTTCTTGTTACGCTTCTTCGGAAAAAGCACGTTGGAAACGGTGTCGATGGCCTGCTGGGTCTTATGCGCTCCTTCCACTTTCTCAAAAGTTATGGCCGCGGCGGCGGCCGTGGTTTGCGTCGCTTGGGCAATCTGGTCCGTGGTGGCGCCATGGTTCCAAGCGTGGACGGCAAAGAGGTAACGCACGGCCCATGGATTGCAGCCCAGGGTCAGGACAATGTCGTAATAAAACGATTTTTCCTGGATGGGGCCGCCAGCCATCAGCGATTTCTGCAGCAGCCCGCGCCGCATTGTAAACGCGTCAATAAACAAATATCCGGCGTCCTGATTGCCACGGAGGTTTGGATCGCCCAAGAGGATGGGCCGGGCCTCCTCCAGGTACCGACGCAGGAGCAGGTGGACACACGGCCAATTGGGCAGCAGCCCGCTCAGGCCGTCCTTGCTCCCCGCCATGCCGCGGTTGCGGAATTGATCCTCCGGCAGCGTCAAGCGTATTTTCAGGCCGTCCACGATAACGACTTGGCCACATTTGATGAGCAGGAACATGTTGGGCCGCAGATACCAGCAGAGCAGCAGGGCGGCTTCGGCAAGCCTGCGGCATTGGATGGCGGCCCTGCGGCTGAGGATGCGGGGCGGCAGCAGCCGGGCACGGGCCGCCAGGCGATCGATAATCTTATTCAAGCCGACGCCGGCCTCAAAAAGGGGCTGGGCGCGACTCAGGTAAGGCGTGCGAATGAAAGTATTTTGCTTCAAGAAATTGACGGCTTGCGCCCGCGTCAGGGCCAGATGGTGGTTCCACCGTTCCGTCCAATTGAGCAACGGCACAACGACCCGGCGGATGACTCCCGGCTTGATCGTGACCGCTTTGGTCGCCGACTTGGGCAACTGCTGCCAGTAATCCTCCTGGGCGGCATCGTCCGCGAGATGAGGGAAAAACGAGCGGTACAAACCGCACAATGTGCCCGTGCGCCACGACTCAACGACGTTGTACTGTTTGCGCCCGACTTTTTGTTTGCCCCAGTCAAAGCAAGCATGCACCAGCTTCCAGTCGCCGAGGAGAGTCAAGGATACGTTTTCAGGCTCAAGCTGTTTCTCCAAAACCAGAAAACCGAAAAACCGTTCGCAAAACAGGCGGAAGGCCGCTTCCGTGTTCGGCCCAGTCCACTGATTTGTCCGGGCGGGCCGCGGCAGTTTTTCGGAGTTGGCGGTGCGGCAGTCCACCAGGCGGCGGAATTGATTCTGAGCGCGAAGCGGCCACATGCGGAAAGGCAGGGCGGAGATTTCGCCAATCTGACGCGGATCTCTCTGTTCCCAAGCGGCCAATAACTTGCCTTTGGCTTGATAGAGAGCGTCCAAGGCGGTGACAACATTCCGCTGGCTTTGAGCAGGAAGGAAGTAGTCCTCTTCCCAGCAGTTTAATAGTCTGCCGGAGAGGCGAATGTGGTGTTGCTGTTCAAGCTGCTCCAGGAGTGCTTTTTGGGTGAGCTTGGTCCGGTGGCGCAAGTCCATGAGCAGCGCGCCAAAAGACTGGCGCCCAAGAATCTCGTCGATGATGGACGGCAACCGTATGTAGGCGGCATCCTGGCTGAGCGCACAGTAAGCCGCGACCACGATGCCGTTAGCCGCGAGCGCCTGATCAATCGTTAACGCCTGGTCCGGGGTCATCCCGGTGATCCCGCCATACTGGTCCTTGCGGCCAAACCGGAATAGCTCCACGGTTATACCGACAACGCAGGCCAACGCCTTGCAAGTCATTTTGGCCGCAGCCAGACAGGACCGGATCAAGGCAGGAAAACGAGTGCCGGTCAAAGCCTTATAGGCCCTCTCCAGGGCATTGACGGAACTTGGCTTGGTACCGCACCCATCCTGGGGGGACAACTGATGCAAGCGGTCCAGGAAGCGGGCATCCAGCGGCTGGTCCAGTTTGTAACCCGCTTGTTGCAGCAATTCGGCACTCTGCGACAACTTTTGTTGGATGCCCTCCGGCGAACAGCCGTAGACCTTGGCTTCGCGCTCCAATTGATCGAGCAGGTCCTGCCCGGTGCGGGTGGGGCTGGCGCCCAATTCCGGACTGGCGGCGGGCGTGGACGCCGCCAGGGACACCTGGAGGTCCGGCGCACCCTGGCCGGCGGCCGGGGTCAGGTTTAAGGTTGGGTTGGTCGCCGCCGCCGCTGCCAGCCCGGCATTCTCTGCATTATTATTGGTTGGCATATGTTTTTTGTGTTTTGTGTGCAATTCGCCTCAGGAGACCGGCCCCGATCAGAACGCGAATGTGCTGTGCGTCGAAGCCAAGCACGGGCTGGCCGCGGCCGGGATTGCTATTGGAGGCGTTGGGCACGATATTCCTTATTTTTTATGGCGTGCTGCGGGTTCGGATTTCTTGTTGGGCGGAGGTTGCGGGATCAGTTCAAGGAATTGATTGGCGCCGGAGCCTTTCCTTTTATTGCGTGTGGCCCAGTGATCCACCAGCGCGTTGCTGGCACGGGCCAGCCAACGTTCGTTGCTGGCCAAGCCCAGAACGCAGTCGCGGGCGAAATACTTCGGGGCGTTCGCGGGGGGATTTCCCAGCGGCTTGAGCAAGCGCGCAGCCATCAGCACCGGCAGGTGCGTTTTGTCCATTCCCAGCAGGGTCGCCGTCTGCCACGCCGAAAGCCGGCCGGGCAGATGGCGCAACGTGAGGAATTCCCTGACGGTGAGGGAAACCACCGATACGGACTGTTCATTCATGTGGCTCCGCCTTCCTTCCTCGGCGAGCAACGGGTAGCGTCATTCCCGCTCAATCCCCCGGAGTTGACGAGGGCCCCCATATCAATTTTGAGTATCTGGGACTCGGAACTGGCCGGTCTCACGGCAATTTGAAATTCGCGTTCGATCATCACGCCATAACCTCGCCGATGGTGACGGGCCAGGAAACCGAGCGAGGACATGGCCCAACGCTCGGTTGACAATCACTTCCCCCTGTGCTGTTCTAATCGCTTTATGACCGCGGACGACGAATCCTTGAAGGAGGGCGCAGGGGCTCAAAACGCAATGGCGAGGGAGTTGGGCGCTACCGACTTCCGCTCCGAAACTATTGAAGAGATATGCCAATTGGCCACGGTTCCCTGGTTTCCGGTCAGCAAGCGGGCCGCTGACAAGGACAAGGAATCGAAGACTTCAAATGAGTTGACTGGCTATGAAGTTTCGCTGGTTGGCACCGCAAAGGCGCTGGCCAGACGCGCACACGAAAACGACCATGACGCGCTGTTGCGGCTGTTCATCATGGGGGCAGCCGCGCAACTGGAGCTTTGGCAGCTCTCCAAGGAATCCAAACTTCTACAGCGCGCTTCCAAGCACAGCATTTTCTGGTTTCTGCCCCGGTCCCCATTTTCCGGTTTGGGTGGTTTGCTCAAGGATTTCGAAAAACTGCTCGGAATTGCCGCACTTTTCCTGAAATTCCGCAAGTTGAAGGGAAATCTGGACGTGCCTGTGAACGCGTGCGCATTCAAGTTGTTGACGTTCATGGTGCTCGCGAAACGGGGGCTGATATCCAATCCCCGATTCGCCGGGTGGTCGGAGGCCTGTTCAGGCTTGAATCCCCTGTCGGAGCACACCTGGAAGGAGGAATGGTGGAAACTTGGAAAGGACATTGCCAAGGATATGTTTCCCGATTTAGACAAGGTGCTTTTTGGCGGGAAAGCTGATCCGAAGAACAAGGATAGAAATTTTGATGCAGCTATTCACCACTTGGGCATGGCGTTCAAGGTGGTTTGGCCACTGGTCAAAGGCATCGAAGATGCCACATTACATACCACACCTAACCCTGCCTAACCCGGAAATCTCCGGCTCTGTCGAACGCGATCCTGCCAGCATTGGCTTTTTTTCGTCCAGAGTTCACCTTTCAGAAGACAGGGAGGTGGGCCATGCCCCGATGCCCTTGAGCAAACACCGATGTTTGACAGCATTGACTTTGCAATTCAGCCGCGCCGCAATTTCCTTATCCGGCCCCGTCCCCAGCAGCGATTCCTCCTCCGGCCGCCCGGTCGCCGCCGCCGTCTGCACACTCAGGATACGCTTATAAAACGCGCGGAGATGGAGGCCGCGCCAAGGGCCAGTGAATCGACAGCGGCGGTGCAACCGCCGCAAATTGTGGAGCGAG
>JBEKSF010000195.1:0-7779 GCA_049517295.1 Verrucomicrobiota bacterium | reverse complement strand
CGCCCCAAGGCCAAGGACTGTTTCATGGACGTGCCGGGCACGGCAGCCATGTGGACGATGAAATTACCCTCCTGCAATTCGGGGAGAAATGCGCCGTTAAAGAAGGGCAGCGCCGCCAGACCGAGCAGTGTGCAAACGGCTACTGTCACAAGCACGGCTTTCGCGTTCGTTTCCACGCGCCGGAGCCAACGCACATATCGTTCTTTTAGCCAGCGCACGGGCGGTGGTTCCTCTTGCTTGAAATGCTGGCTGCCAAGAAAGACCAGGCACAAAGCGGGCGTCACGGTCAACGCCACCAGCAGCGAGGCGAGGATGGCCAGAATATAGGCGAGGCCGAGTGGGGCGAAAAGGCGCCCGGCCAGACCGCTCATCGTCAGGATTGGAACAAAAACCAGAATGACCGCAAAAGTCGCATAGACCACCGCGCTGCGGACTTCGAGCGAGGCGTTCAAGACCACCCGCAACACCGGCAACGGTTTTGCCAGATGCCGATTTTCCCGCAGTCGGCGCAGGACATTTTCGACATCAATCACCGCATCGTCCACGACTTCGCCGATGGCGATGGCCAGTCCTCCCAGCGTCATCGTATTCAGGCTGTAGCCCAGCTTTTCCAATACGATGACGGCGGCCAGCAGCGAGAGAGGAATGGCGGTGCAGGAAATTGCCGCGATGCGCAGGTTAAAAAGAAAAAGGGCCAGCACGACGACAACCAGGACGCCGCCGATGGCCAGCGACGTTTTGACGTTATGGGTCGCCGTTTCAATGAAGTCAGCCGGACGAAACAAGTTGGCGCTCAACCGCACTTGCTGCGCATCCAGCGACGGACGCATGTCCTCCAGCGCCCGCTCAGCGGCGGTTGTGACTTCAAGTGTATTCGCGCCGAATTGTGAAGAGATGACGAGCATGACTCCTTCGTTCGTTCCAATGGCCGCCGCGCCGAACGGCGGCGCAGGAGCCTCCACCACGCGGCCCAGGTCGCCGAGTGTGACCAGCGCGCCCTGGCTCTGGCGCACGACACTTTTGGCCAGTTGGGCGGCGGTGAGCGATTGCCCCTCGCTCCGCAGGGTGATGCGCTGGCTGTCATTTTCGATAAAGCCTGCGCCACGCACGCCCGTGGCCCGGTGCGCGGCGGCAATCACATCGTCGAGGGCGAGGTCGTACGCGACTAGCCGGTCAGGTCGCACTTGAATTTGAAATTCCTTCACGTCTCCCCCAAAGACGGCGACCTTGGACACGCCCGTCGTGGAAAGCAGGCGCGGCTTGATCGTCCAATCAGCCAGCGTGCGCAATTCCATCAGCGAGCGTTTGTCGGAGGTGAGTCCGGCGACCAGGAAGACACTGGTAGAGGAGGTGAGCGGCGTCATCGCAGGGGCGGCCACGCCTTGCGGGAGTTGATTGGCGACGTTGGCGAGCCGCTCGGCGACAGCTTGACGCGCGCGGTAAATATCGCGATTCGGGCGGAACGTCACGGTGGTGACGGAGAGACCTTGGATGGATTGCGAGCGCAACAATTCGATGCCCTCGACGCCGTTGACCGCGTTCTCAACCGGCTGGGTCACGAGTGTTTCCACCTGTTCCGGTGAAAGACCCGGCGCTTCCACTTGGACGACGACTTGTGGTGGCGCAAACTCAGGAAACACGTCGTAATCGGCCTGGAGGAACGCGTAGATGCCGTAGCCAATCAGCGCGACCGCGAGAGCAATCACGATGCCGCGAAAGCGGAGCGATAAATGAACGATGTGATTCAGCATGGCGCGAAGTTCTGTTCAGTCTCCGACGGTAATTTGCGCCCGGAATTCCTCCGAGAGCAGGACTTGAGGACCTTGAACCACAACCTGTTCGTCCTTGGCAAAATCCGCCGGTTGCACCCAGCCGTCCTTCACGGGTTGATCAGTCGAGATTTCGCGTCGGACAAAGTGGTCCGGTTTTGGTTGCGCATAAACCCACGGCTTGCCCTGCAACCACACCACAGACGAAGATGGCACGACCACCCCAGGCACCGGCTCGCCGATCGGCAGCAACATCACGATGTTCATGCCGGGCAACAAGTCCGCCGTTTCGGCAGGGGCGAGATAGAAAAAGCTCCGGCCTTGAATCTTCGGGTCGGTGCGCGGAGTCGGCGAGACGAGTTTAGCGGCGAGAAGCCGGCCAGCGGGTGACTGGACCGAACCTTCCGGCGGAACGGTCATTGCGCTTTGGGACGGAGAAAGGGTCACTTGAACGAGAAATTCGTTTTGCTGCCGCAGCCGTTCCAAATCCGCTCCACCCCGTGACACCCAGCCGGCGACAACATTGCCCCATCTCTGTTGCGCGGTTGCTTGCGCGGCATCAACGGCGGCCTGCGCGGCTTGGACGTTGGATTCCTCCGTGCGCCATGCTCCTTCAGCGGCTTGAACTGACTTTTGCGACACATTCTGGTTCGCGTCGAACAGGCCTTTGACGCGCTCAAAGTCCGGGTGGGCGACGGCGAGGGCCGCATTGGCTTTCGCGAGTTGGGCATTGGCGTTGGCGAGTGTGTTGCGCAGGTCGGTGATTTCGCCAAGCTCGACCACGGTGCCGTAAGCGGATATTTCCGTGCGATGCGAAACAGATTGGAGCGGACCGAGCACAACGCCGCTGCCTGCTCGCGCGGGCTGGTCAAGAGTGATGACGTTTTCACCATTCACGACTTCGACCCTTGTGGGCGCTTTGATTGGCTGGTCGTTTGTCGCGTCCTTCACCACATCCTGATGGCCGACGATGTAAGCAACCACGAGACCTGCCACCGCACCCGCCGCGACAACGCCAATGATGAGTTTCTTCCAAAACGATTTCATAATTTGTTCATTTCGATTTCGTGTGAATGGATGGCGGCGGCGGGGTTGATTCGCCGACGGCCTCGCTGGATCGCTGCATCGCGTCTTCGAGCAGGCCCAAGGCTTGTTGCGACTCGACGAGGACGGCGGTGCGGGCCAACTCGCTGGCGTGTAGTTCCGATTTCGTTTGCAAGAGTTCAAGACGGTCGGCCGCTCCCCCGTCAAATGACGCCTGCACGGACCCCATTCGCTGTTGCGCGCCAGCCAAAGGAGTATCGGCAGCGGCCAGTTTCAGCCGGGTATCACGGTAACCAGCAAGCGCCGCGTCCACCTCGTTTATGACCCGCGCTTGCAGGGCGGTGAATCTGGCGGCGGCTTCATGGCGTTGCGCCCCGGCCTCGGCAATCGGCCCCTGGTTTTGGTTCAGCACCGGAAGCATGAGCGAAAAATCCAGAGAATAGTTGTTGACGCCTTGATTCCACGCATAGCCCGGCCCCACATGGATGTCCGGGTACTGCCGGGCGATTTCGAGCTGGAGCGCCGACTGGCTCGCCTCGTATTCCGCCAGCGCGCCAAGAAGATCCGGGCGATTCTGGAGCGCCTCCCGCCGGAGAGACCCGGCACTTTCCGTGTCGGGGAGATCAGCAAAGGCCGCAAAAGTCAGCGTGATGCCGTCGAGCGCATTCACTGGCAAACCGAGAGCCTCGGCCAGGTGGACCCGCGCCTGGGCGCGCTGTTTTTCCGACTCGCGGAGTTGGAGCGCCGTCTGTGCGGCGGCAGTCCTGACCGATTGCAACTCGGGGAGCGAGCTTTGCCCTGCTTTCAACCGTGCTTCCAGCAATCCCACGATTTGATTCTGCGCGTCCTGTTGTTTCATCAGAACTTCCTGGGTGAGATTGGCGGCATACAAATCCACCAAACTGCTGCGGACGGCTGTGCGAATTTGCCAGGCGGTGCTGGCGACGTTGAGCGCGGCGGAGTTGGCGAGGTGCCGCGCCTGAGCGATGCGATACCCACGCTTGCCCGCCGTCTCAATCGGCACATCCAGTGTGAAACCGAGCGTCCAGGGCGAGAAGAATTCCAAGGGCTGGCCGCTGTAAGATGGCGAAAAGGCCACGCTGGGATTTGGCCGCGCCCCGGCGGTGATGACGGCGGCATCGGCAGCCTCCAGTTTTGCCCGCGCCACTTCCATGTCCGGGTGGTAATAAAGGGCCGCCAACGTCAGAAGGGGGAAATCCCATGACGAAGGCGGCCAGTTCGATGCAAGCGTTGGCACATTCGTCGCCATGAAATCTCGCAAGCCGGGATCGTTAAGCGAGCGGGACTGGAAGGCGGCGGCGGCGCGATCCCCGGTAAGCGGACGCGCCTCAAAATGCTTGCACCCGCCCGCGCAAACCACGGCGGCTGACAACAGCCAAAGACGAAATGACTTCTTCAAAATGGAGCAATCCTGGACTCCGATGTCTGTCAAAAGTCTGTCGGCCAGATAACATTTTTGTCAGGAACACGGGGTGGGTGGAGCATCTGCGGGGAACTTTAGCACCACTGCCGTCCCTTTGCCTGATTCGCTGTGCAGCGAAACCGTTCCCAAATGCAATGCCATGATGGATTTGACAATAGACAGTCCCAGGCCGGCACCCGGCTGATGTCGCGCAGGATCGACACGATAAAAGCGGTCGAAAACCTTGGGAAGATGTTCCGCCGTAATGCCGCATCCGGTGTCTTCCACCCGGATTTCCACACCATCCCCGTTCCCCTTTCGGATGACAATTGAAATTCGTCCGCCTGCCGGAGTGTGGCGCAGACCGTTGTCCAATAAATTGCTCAATGCGCGCCGGAATAGTCCCGCATCTACTTGCAGAATAGCATCGCCTTGCGCCTCCAAACTGACATGCTTTTCGGCGACGGCGGCGTCAAATAAATCAATCACAGCCAGTGTTTCCTTCGCCGCAGAAAACGAAGCGCGCTGCAAAACCATCTCCGCGTTGTCGGCGCGCGCGAGAAAGAGCAGGCTGTCAATCATGCGCGACAACCGTTCGTATTCCTCCATGCTGGCTTCCAACACATGCCGGCATTCGTCCGGGCTTCGGCTCTGGCTCAACGCCCATTCCGCCTGTCCGCGCAAGCTGGTCATGGGGGTGCGGAACTCATGGGCCAGGTCAGCCGAGAATTGGGAAAGGCGTTTGAATGAAGCTTCCAAACGGGCCAGCATTTCGTCAAATGCCGTGGCCAGAGCCGCAAGGTCCTGCGGCCAATGGGCCGGATCAATGCGTTCATGCAGTTGGGACGCCGTGATGCGTTGCGCTGCGCGTGTTATTTCCTGCAAAGGACGCATTCCCTTGCGGACGATCAAAACGCCAGCGGCGGCGGAACAACAGATTCCGACCCCCAGCACAAGAACCAGCATACGTCGGTATTGAGCCAGAACCGTCTCATCCTGCGTCACGTCCAGGGCCAATTGCAGCAGACGCAGCCCTTTCGGTGGAGCACCCACTTCCGCCCACGCCGACATCAACAAAAAATACTTGCCGTCCGGTGACTTTCGAGGGCGCATCTGTTTTGGAACCTTCCAGACCTGTCCTTCATGCGGCGACATGGAAACCTCGACTGGCGGAGGAAACGCATTCGACGGCGCCAACCGATCCATGTCTCCGGTTTGGATCACCACGGTGCCTTCCTGGGTGAGGATTCTCGCGTAGTACTTTGCGAAACGCCGCGCCGCGCCCTCAGATTGAACTTCTCTCTTTAACGCCTCTGGATCGTCTGGCGTTTCCCGCAAGGTTAGTCGCAGGGTCTCCACCTGATCGGCCAGCGATTGCCGGTCTTCGGCTTCCGAACTGCTTTCCATCACGTAATAGAGAAACGCCGAGGCCAGAAGCAGAATGGCGCTGGCGGACAAAGTGTAGAAAACAGTCAGGGTGCGGCTAATAGGCCACTTGCGGCGCACAGGCTTTAGCAGTGGAGATGAGCTATTCACGCTTTTCGAGGACGTAGCCAACCCCTCTGACTGTATGAATCAATTTGGTTGGAAACGGTTCATCCACTTTCCTGCGGAGCCGTCCAACGGCCACATCAATGACATTCGTGTCGCCATCGAAGTTCATGTCCCAAACTTGCTCGACGATGAGTGTGCGCGAAATAACTTCGCCTGTTCGCTGCACCAACAGGGTCAGCAGCGAAAACTCCTTGGCCGTCAGATCGAGAGCCTTTCCGCCGCGCACCGCCTTGTGGCGCAGCAGGTCGATTTCCAAATCGTTCACGCCCAATTTCTCCACCGGGCGGAGCGCCGGCCGGCGCAGAAGCGAACGGATACGGGCCAACAATTCAGAAAATGCGAATGGCTTCACCAAATAATCGTCACCGCCAAGTTCCAAACCTTTCACACGGTCAGGAACCGCGTCGCGGGCGGTAAGAAACAGCACGGGTATTGTCTTGCCCCTCTGGCGGAGTTCGTGAAGAACCGACCACCCATCTCGCATCGGAAGCATGACGTCCAGAATAATTAGATCGTGGTCTCCGCTGCTGGCCAGATGAAGCCCCGTTTCACCATCGGCAGCTTCGGCAACGGTGAAGCCCTTTTCAGCCAGTCCCCGTTTCAGGTACTGCCGAATTTTCGCTTCGTCTTCAATAATCAATACACGCATAGCTTTCGCCGAGACGCAGACTATCAGACCAGCCGAAGTCTGACAAACCCAGCATGAACTGAATGCTTTGGGATATGCCTGTCTGTTCGTACTGAACGGTGAATGTCTTATGGTTCGGTCGTCATCGGGAACGCTCTGCGGCTACGATATTGGCGGCTGCGACCTTGAAGTGCGATCCTGGATGCTCCGAAAAGCCGAAGGCTTAAAGGTGCGTTGCGCGAAATCCTAAGATCCGCCTTTTTCTGAGTGAGTATTGTCAAGGTGGAGACAGCGGGAGACGGGGGCGCTATCCTCTAAGAGCGTGTTTTGAAAATGGCAAACTGTTAATCATAAGTAAGTTGCTTATGTTGTACAACATTGGGTCTGTGTCATAAATAGAATGGATGCAAACGCATCCTATAAAATATCCAACGGATCTGACCGATGAAGAATGGAACCAAATCAAATCGCTGGTGCCCGCCCCCAAGTCCGGCCGGGGCAAACGCGGACGCCCCATCCGCTACGACCGCCGCACTCTGGTCAACGCCATCTTTTACGTGGTTCGAGCGGGTTGCGCGTGGCGGCTGCTGCCCAAAGACTTTGGCCCCTGGCAAACCGTCTATGGCTACTTTCGCCAATGGAGCCAGGACTGGACCTGGACGTTCATCCACGACACGCTGCGCGATTGGTTGCGCTACACCGAAGGGCGCAACGTGGCCCTGACCGCGGCCATTATTGACAGCCAATCGGTCAAAACGCCCGACCAAGCCGGAGAGCGCGGCTACGACGCAGGCAAAAAGATCAAAGGCCGCAAACGCCATGTGGCGGTGGACGTCTTGGGCTTGGTGCTGGCCATTATGATCACTCCTGCCGCCGTGCAAGATCGGGAGGCCGCCAAAACCTTGATCAAAGGATTGGTCGATCTGTTTGGACGCCTCCAAATCATCTGGGCCGACGGCGGCTATCTGGGAGCTTTGGTGAACTGGGTCAAACAGCTTCGTCCCTATGGCAAGCTGAAGCTGGAAATCGTGCGACGTTGCGATCAAGTCAAAGGCTTTAAAGTTCTGCCCAAACGCTGGATTGTGGAACGAACCTTCGGCTGGTTCTTCAAATCGCGGCGGCTGTGCCGCGACTACGAGGTCCGCATCGATCATAGCGAAGCGATGCTGCGGATTTGCATGATCCGCATCATGGTTCGCCGCCTCGCCAAACCTATATGAAACCATTTTCAAAACACGCTCTAAGATGGCGTTATCATGTTACAACGCCGCTCACCCAAATCAAAAGCTTGATCACGACGGCAGAAAGGTTATGAATAATCCGCTCTCAGGGTGGCTGCATTTGAACCGCAAAATGACAAC
>JBEKSF010000194.1:0-8674 GCA_049517295.1 Verrucomicrobiota bacterium | reverse complement strand
GTTGTCCCACCTGGGTCTGGGTGTAGAGGACGACGTTGGGAAAAAGCTGGGTGTCAGCGCCGATGATGACGTTGTCTCCAATATGGTTGCCGCCGCGCAGCACGACGCGCGGGCCGATTCTGACTTTTTCGCCGATGACGCAATGCGGACCGATGTGGGCGGTCGGGTCGATTTCGGCGGATTCGGCGACGACGGCCGAGGGATGACGGGCCGGGGTGAAGGCGCGTTCGGGAAAGAACAAGGGCAGAACGCGGGCAAAGGCGATGCGGGCATTGGCGACGCGGATAAGGACTTTGCCCGCCGAGGTGTAGGGGCCGTCGGTCAGAATGGCGGCGGCGGCGCTCTGTTCGGCCTTGAGAAAGAAGGTTTCGTTTTCGGCGAAGGTGAGATCGCCGGGTTTGGCGGTGGCGGCCGGGGCGAAGCCGGTGAGCGCAATGGCAGGGTCGCCCACGACCTGTCCTTCGAGTTCTTTGGCAATCTCAGCAGCGGTAAACATCTGTGTTTATTGTTCGGAACGCGTCCAAGCCAGCGATTTACGTGAATACCGGCGTCAGTATAAAGGCCCGGCGATGGACAATTCAACCACAACTTTAAGGCCGAAGTGACGCGGAAAGGGGGCGGGTTGCCGGAGGGGATTGATGCCGCGCTGAGAGGTTGGAGCGCAGGGATTGGTTTGGAAGAATGCTGATCAAAAACTGACGTGCCAGGGCGGCAAAGCGGGCAGGACGGCGCGCGCGCCGCCCCGCCACGCACTTGGTTAGAAACCGCCATCGACGAACCAACGTCCGGTCTTGGGATCCCGCTTGAGCGCGAGATTGTTGGTTTGAACGTCGCCGCTCTTCAATTTGATGCTGTAAGGAACGAATTGGGCCTCATTGACTTTAGAGGTGAAAGGCTGGCCCAGACTGACAATTTGCAGGCCGCCGACCGCGTCGCGGATCTGCTGATTGAACGGGAACGGGCAGAATTTCGCCGCCTCGGTCCAATCGCTGTTTTGCAGGGCCTTGAAGAAGGCCTGGGTGGCTTGTTCGGCGGTCATGGCAACGTACTTCTGGTTGTCGGGCAGGATTTGAGGTTCCTTGTCCCACTGGACATTCGCCGGAAGGTCAAGATGAAAGACGGAGGGATCGATGTCCTCGTCGTAGTCGATCTGGCTCAGTTCGATCACCTTCACATCGCCGGCGTCCGTGGTGAGTGAAACAGCGACGTCTTCCAGGTGTGCGGTTCCATCATCAAACCGATAAACACGGCGGGTGTCGGCAAGATCAAAGAACTTGTTTTTCAAGTAGTCGTTGTCCGGCAGGCCGGATTTGGCCAGAACCGTGACGATGGATTTGGGGCGGCCGTCGGCGCCGGTTTCGGCGCTGACCTGGAGTTGCCAGCCTTTGGCCTTGGCGTTTTCCAACTCATTGGTCAGGGCCTGGCTCAGGCTGGCGATGCGCACCAGCCAGCCGGTGTCAAAAGCGCCGAGGGTCGGCCGCGCCACCTTCATCGCGTAGTTGAGCGGGCGCAGATAGAGCAGGGTCGTTTGGCCGTCCATTAACGCGACGCGGCCGGGTTTTTCAACGCGCCATTTGCCCGTGGCTCCCGCTTGTGGAACCTCCGATCCCCACTGCCACCAAAACTCGATGGCGGCAAAGTCGCTGGCGGGATTGATGGCCATGAAGTTGTCGGCGGGAGGAGTTCGCATCAGACCCTTGAGATGCACGGAATGGAGGTTGGCGGCGGCCTCGGCCCCCCTGATTAGAATCTCTTCGGCCTTGGCGCTGGCCTTGGAGGGGGCCAACAACGAAATTGCCACAATGGCCGCGGCGGCGCCGGCCGCTCCAAGCCCTAAAACCCATCGTATCATTGATTTGATCATAAGTGATTGTCTTTCTTTTTCCGCTTGAATCCGGAGAACCTCGCGCATGACGGGGGCCACGAAGGAGACTTGCGCGTCGCGGGCGCCGGCCGCCAGCCGCTCATGCAAGCGGCGGACGGCGGCGTCTTCGGCGCGGCAGGTTTCGCAAGCCGCGAGATGTTCGCGGCGCTGGCGGGCCAGCTCGGCGGCGAGCAAACCCTCCAAATCGGCGGCCACAGTGTCCCGGCATTCGGTGCAGTTCATGGATTAAGCGTATTATTGACTGATTGTTCCGCGCGCTCGCAGGCCCGCAATTCCTGACGCAACAGGGCGTAGGCCCGCGAGAGCGTTTTGGTGACGGTGCCCAGCGGCATTGCGAGGCGTTCGGCCATTTCCAGGCAGGACAACCCCTCGTAATAGCGCAGCAAAATCACCCGGCGATACGATTCGGGGAGCGCGGCGATGACTTCCTCCAGCGGATACTCCGCGGCGGGGCCGGATTCGGCGGCGGCCTGCAGGGTTTCCGCGACCGCGCGGACTTGTTCGCGCCGCTTGGTGTCGCGAAAACGCTCGCGGGTCACGCGGCAGGCGATGCCCAGCAACCAGGCATAGAACGACTCCGGTTTGCGCAGCTTTTTCAGGGAAAGAAAGGCGCGCACGAACGATTCCTGCGCGGCTTCCTCCGCTTCGCTGGCATTGCCCAACCGGCCGGCCAGAAAAGCAAACAACGGCCGTTGATAGCGCTGCACCAGCAGGCGGAAGTCTTCCGGGCTGCCGTCACGACTGTGTTCAACGCAACGGGCGTCAGACACTTCGAGCGGCTCATCCGGTGAATTCATATCGTTACCCTATAGTGACGCCGGGGCGAAATCTGCGACAAAAATCAGCGAAAGCCTTTGTTAATTCTGATGGGCGAGGGTTGAAACCAAAGTTGCAAGGCCTCTTTGGCATTGGCGACGGCTTCTGCTTCCGTATCTCCAGCGGAAGCGCAACCGGGCAATTCTGGAAAGACCGCCGACCAACGATTGGTTTTTGGGTCCAATTCAACCACGAGGCGCAGTTTCATGCCGGCAATTTAACCCGGAATCTCCGGCGATGAAATGCCGGAGTTGCCATCCCACGGCTCAATGGCTTAGAGTAATGGCATGGCGGCGACTTTGGAGCATGATGCGGCGGCCCGCCGACTGGCCGAGTGTGTCGAGAAGGACCCGGCGCGGCTGGGGGGCGCGCCGGTCTTTCGCGGAACGCGCGTCCCCGTCAAAAGTCTGTTCGACCATCTCAACGCGGGTGATTCCCTGGAGACATTTCTGGATGATTTTCCGGGCGTGACGCGGGATCAGGCCCGGACGGTTCTGGAACTGGCTGAACTGCGCTTGTTGGAAGAGGTTCAAGCACGGTGAAGGTCTTGCTCGACCACTGTGTCCCGCGTCGTTTTGGAGGGATGCTCGCAGGCCATCAGGTTCGCACCGCATTTGAAAATCAGCCACCGAGGTAGGCGGCGCGAACTTTGGGGTTGGCGCGAAGGGCGGCGGAGGTGTCGCGCAGGATGATCTGGCCGGTCTCCAGGACGCAGCCGTGGCGGGAGATGTCGAGGGCGAGGTTGGCGTTTTGCTCGACCAGGAGGATGGTGAGTCCGCGCTGGCGGTTGATTTCGACGATTTTTTCAAAGATGGTCTTGACAAGAATGGGGGCGATGCCCAGGGACGGTTCGTCGAGCATGAGGAAATTGGGGCGGCTCATCAGGGCCCGCCCAATGGCCAGCATTTGCTGTTCGCCGCCGGAGAGGGTGCCGGCGATTTGCCGGAGGCGTTCCTTGAGGCGGGGGAAAATGCCGAAGACATAATCCATCTCTCCTTCAATGAGGCGGCGGTCGCGCTGCAGGAAAGCGCCCATCATCAGGTTCTCCAGGACGGTGAGGTTGGCAAAAACCATGCGCCCCTCGGGCACCTGGGAGAGGCCCAGTTGAACGATCTGGTGGGCGGGCAGGCGGGCGATGTCCCGGCCCTGGTAAAGGATTTCGCCCTCCTGTGAGCGCAGCAAGCCGGAGATGGCGCGCAAGGTGGTGGTTTTGCCCGCGCCGTTGGCGCCGATCAAGGTAACGATTTCCCCTTGGCCCACTTGGAGGGAAATGCCGCGCAAGGCGCGGATGGCGCCATAGTTGACCGTCAGATTTTTAACTTCGAGCATTCTAATCCTCGTGGTCGTCCCCCAGATATGCTTCGATGACTTTGGGGTCGCTGCGGACTTGGTCGGGTGTCCCTTCGGCGATTTTGACGCCGTAATCCAGGACGGCGACGCGCTGGCAGATTCCCATGACCACTTGCATGTCGTGCTCGACCAGCAGGACGGCAATCTGGAACTTGTCTTTGACGAAGCGGATCAGTTTCATCAAGTCCAATTTCTCGGTGGGATTCATGCCCGCGGCCGGTTCGTCCAGCAGGAGGAGCCGGGGGCGGGTAGCCAGGGCGCGGACAATTTCCAGGCGGCGCTGGTCGCCGTAAGGCAGGCTGGTGGCGGGCTCATCGCGGAGTTTGGCCAGCCGGAAGATGTCCAGAATCTCCATCACCTGGCCGGCCACCGCCTCTTCGGCCTTGCGAAAGCCGCGCCCGCGCCAGAGGGCGTCGCGAATGCCGTGGGGACGATGAAGCTGGACGGCGGCGCGAACGTTGTCAAACACACTGAGGCTGCCAAACAGACGGATGTTCTGAAAGGTGCGCGCGATGCCCAGACGGGCCAATTGGGGCGCTTTGAGGCGGGCGGTCGGCCGGCAGTTGAACGTGATGGCGCCGGCAGTCGGGGCATAGACACCTGTGATCAGGTTGAAAACGGTGGTCTTGCCCGCGCCATTGGGACCGATCAAGCCGACCAACTCCTGGCCTGCCACGCTGAGAGTCAACTCGGAGACGGCGGTCAACCCGCCGAAGCGGAGCGTAACCCGGTCCAGCAGCAGCGAGGCGCTCATACGCTGGAGGCGGACTTTTTGCCGAAGGTGAACAGGCCCTGCGGGCGCGCCATCATCAGGCCGATGATCAGAAGCGAGTAAATGATCATGCGGTAACTGGCGAATTCGCGCACGCGCAGGAATTCCGGCAGAAGAGTCAGCACGATGGCGGCGGCGATCACCCCGGCCGTGCGGCCCATGCCGCCGAGGATCACCATGACCACGAAGTCGATCGAGCGGATGAAACCGAAGCCGTCTGGCTGCATGACTTGTTTGTGGTGGGCATAGAGGCCCCCGGCCACGCCGGCGAAAAATGCGCCAACAACAAAGGCCGTCACTTTGTAACGGGTGGGACTGACGCCGATGGCGGCGGCGGCAACCTCATCGTCGTGGACGCAGATGAAGCCGCAGCCATACGTGGAGTTGACCAGGCTGGTGACGACATAAACCGTGACGGCTGCCGCCCCCCAGGTCCAGAACAGGGTGGTCAGTTTGGGGATGCCGGTCAGGCCGGTGGCGGCGCCGAAGGCCTGGGAGTTCTGGAAGACCACGCGGATGATCTCGCCAAAGCCGAGCGTGACAATGGCCAGGTAATCGCCCTTGAGTCGCAAGGAGGGCACGCCGACAATCAAACCGACGCAGGCGGCCATCAGGCCGCCGACCAGCAGGCTAAGCGGAAAGAACGCGTTGGAGGTGAGCATCGTCAGTTTGGCGGCGGTGAATCCGCCGACGGCCATGAAACCGGCGTGGCCGAGGCTGAACTGCCCGGTGTGGCCGTTGATCAGGTTCAAACTGACGGCCATAATGACTGCGATGCCGACATCCATGGCAACGCCCAGGTAATAGCGATTGTAGTGGGGAGAGAACCAGGAGACCGCAAAAGCGGCGGCCAGCGCGGCGAGCAGCCATCTTCTTGATCCGGCTATCATCACACTTTCTCCACTTGTGCCTTGCCCAGCAGGCCGGCGGGTTTGAAGAGGAGGATCAAGATCAAGATGGCAAAAGCGATGCCATCCCGGTAATCGGACAGCCCGGGAATGCCGCCGGCGAAGGTTTCGAGCAACCCGATCAAAACGCCGCCCAAGGCCGCGCCGGGGAGGTTTCCGATGCCGCCGACCACCGCCGCCGTGAAGGCGCGCAAGCCGGGTTGCACGCCCATGAGCGGCTCGATGCCCGGGGCGCGCATCGCGTAAAAGACACCCGCCACCGCCGCCAGGGCGGAGCCTAGGGCGAAGGTGAAGCTGATGACGCGGTTGATATTGACGCCCATCAGGGCGGCGGCGCTCTCGTTGAAAGAAACCGCCCGCATGGCGACGCCGATCCTGGTGCGGCGGACAACCCACCAGAGCGCAACGAGCAGGAGCACGGTGACGAGCAGGACGCCGATATCATTCGTATTGAAAGATAGGCCGCGCCACTGGCAGTCGCGCTGGGGAATGAGCTTGGGAAAAGGGCGGGTGGCGGCGCCAAAGACAGCAGGGTGCTGACAGGTGAATTCCAGAAAGAGCGAAACGCCGATGGCGGTAATAAGCACCGTCAGCTTGGGCCGGCGGCGCAAGGGCCGATAGGCCAGAAACTCAATCAACATCCCGATCAGCGCGCACAAACCGGCGGCCAACAATATGATCACCGCCGCGCCGCAGTAGGATTGAGGCGCAAGCACGCGGGCCACGGGCGCCGCCAGGAAGCTCGCGGCAAAGGCGCCCAGCATGAGCACGTCGCAGTGGGCAAAGTTGATAAACCCCAGCACGCCATAGACCATCGTGTAGCCCAGCGCGATAAGCGCGTAAATGGAACCGAGCGCAAGGCCGTTGATGAGTTGTTGCAAAAACCATTGCACGCGCGGTGAATGCCTTGGGTTATGGATTGACCGTCTCGACGTACTTGAACCGTCCGTCCTTGACTTGCAGGATGACAGCCGGTTTGGTCGCGTCGCGTTTTTCATTGATGCTGGTCTTGCCGGTCACACCATCGAAATCCCGCGTGGCCGCCAGCGCATCGCGGATTTTCGCGCCGTCGGTGGAGCCGGCCCGTTTGATGGCGTCGGCCAGAATCATCACCGAGTCGAATCCCAAGGCCGCCATGGCGTCGGGGGTCTTGCCGTCGAACCGCTTTCGATACGAGGCGACGAATTGGCGGCTTCTCTCCGTGGCGACATCCGGCGCGTAATGGGTGGAGAAGAACTCGCCCTCGACGGCGTCCTGGCCGATTTTGACCAGTTGATCGGATTCCCAGCCGTCGCCGCCGAAGAGCGGGACGGTCAGGTTCAGTTCCTTGGCCTGAATGCAGATCAGGGCCACATCGGTGTAGTATCCGGGAATGAACACCGCGTCGGGGCTGGCCGACTTGATGGCGGTCAGTTGGGCTTTGAAATCCTTGTCGCCCCCATTGTAGTCCAGTCCGGCAACAATCTGGCCCCCTGTGGCGGCAAAACCCGCCTTGAAGAATTTCGCCAGGCCGATGCTGTAATCACTTTTCACATCGGTGAAGATGGCCACCTTTTTGGCCTTGAGGGTTTTGGCGGCAAAATTCGCCATGACAGTCCCCTGGAACGGATCGATGAAGCACACACGGAAAATGTAATCGCCCGTCTCGGTGACCTTCGGGTTGGTGGACGAGGGTGAAATCATGGGGATGTGGCTCTGCTGGCATATTGGGGCGGCTTCGAGCGAACGGCTGGAGGCGACCTCGCCGAGGATCGCGACAACGCCATCCCGAGAAATGAGCTTGTTGACCGACGTGGCGGGCTCACCGGCTTTGGAAAGATCATCTTCGGTCAGCAGTTGAATTTTTTTGCCCAACACGCCGCCGCCGGCGTTAATCTGTTCGACTCCCAGAAGGGTGCCTTCGTGGGAGGACACTCCGAAGGTGGCCTCCTTGCCCGTCAGAGAGGCGAATTCGCCGACCTTGATGACGTCGGCGGAACTTGGTTCATTGGATTTGTTGCAACCGGCGGCGAGCATCGCGGCGGCCAAGGCGATCACCGGGCGGAGCCGCCGGCGCGCGTGAAACCGCGTCGTATTGGGACGATTTACTGGCATAGGCTGAGCGTGCATTTCTTCTGGTTGACCGGCTTGCGGGAAGCGCGCGCCGTTCAAGGCACGGCCAAGTTAGAGAACAATCCGCGAAGATTCAACGCTGAATGCAGGGGGCATTGGCCCTGAGGCGTCGGGATCAGCCGGCACTTCCTGACGCGGCGGCCGCCTCGGCGGGCGACGAACGCTCCGCTGGCGGTTCCGCTGTCGGCAATGGGCGGCAAAGAGTCGCAAATGCACTTTTTGGATGGACTACACGGCGCGCACCGCCAGCCAGATCTTCTCCCTCGCCCCGCGACGAAGGAGCGGGGAGAGGGTTGGGGTGAGGGGTTGCCTCCTGTCGCCTATCTTGCGGACTCCTCTGTATTTGGGCTTGGCCGCAATGAACGCACAGATCCCAAAGATAACGCATTGGGATAGGCGCAATCCATTCATGGAGAGGAGGTCGGGCGCGAAACTCCTCTGCGCCCTCGCCGCCGTCAATGAAAAAAGTGCAAATAGTGTGCAAGTGTGTGCAAGTGTGCAAGTGTGCAAGTGTCATGCAAGTGTCAGTTCTGAATGGCGCTTGTGCAAGAATGCAAGTGAATGCAAGTGTCAGAGTGAATGCAAGTGTCAGTTCTCACTTTTTAAAGTCTCCTGTTTTCTCTTGGCTGCAAGCAAGTTCAAAACGTGACTCCAACTCCCCATCTCCAGGTGTTGGGCAATCCATTTCAGGCTCATCGTCGTCTCCTTTCTCAGCCGTGCTAGAAGTCCTCGGAATCACGTATTTGCCATCCCACCAGCCATTTTGCAAGCGTTAATGGCCCGACAGCCTTAACGGCCCCGCAGTGTTTCGGAAAACGGGATCAAAACGAC
>JBEKSF010000193.1:0-8198 GCA_049517295.1 Verrucomicrobiota bacterium | reverse complement strand
AATTGGTACGAAACCCGCACGCTCCAACCACTTCGCCCGCTCTATATTTCCAGTGTGGACAGCGGCAATCTGGCGGGACATTTGCTGACCCTCGGCGCAGGACTGAGGGAGCAGGCTGAGGAAAAGATCTTCAGGCCCGAGATGTTTGCAGGTCTGCGCGACACGGTGGCGATTCTCAGGGATTTGGTCCTTGAAAAAGCCGCGATCACCAGGCTCGACGAAGAATTGAAACAATGGCCTTCTAATCTGCGCGCGGCGATGGCCTTGTTGGAAGAGGCGACGGCCCAGGCGACGGAGATCGCTGCTTCACTGGCAGGCGAATCAGAAGAAATCAAGGGGTGGTCGCTGGCTCTAAAGCAGAATTGCCAGGCGCACTTGGCGGACATACTTTTCCTTGCGCCGTGGCTGGCATTGCAAACCTTGACTCGCCGCAGCCGGCCAGCGGAGGTTGCGTCGGCGGCTGCAAAACTTGAGGAGAAAATCGTTCTGCTTGATCAAGCGCCAAGCTTGCGAGAGATCGCGAATTTGGAGCCAACGCTCTGTCCGTTGATCGAAGCGGCCTTGCAAGACTTCCCGACCTCACCCGCCGCCTCCCGGCGGGAAGAGCAAAGGCAACTTGCTGATCTCTCGCGCTGCCTGCGAGAAGCCAGCGCCCATGCCCGCCAACGGCTGTTGGAATTGGAATCCTTGGCCACCCAATGCGACGCACTGGCTTCAATGGATTTTACTTTTCTGTTCGACCCGGCGAGGGATTTATTCTCCATCGGCTTCAACGTGACCGAACGCCGCTGTGACACCAGCTTCTATGATCTGCTGGCATCCGAGGCGCGCTTATGCAGCTACGTCGCTATCGCTTTAGGGCAAGTTCCGCAGGACCACTGGTTCTCAATGGGCCGTCTGCTCGTCGCGGTGCGAGGCGGACCGATGCTGATTTCATGGAGCGGCTCAATGTTCGAGTATCTGATGCCGCTGCTGGTCATGCCCAACTATGAGAACACTTTGCTCGACCGCACGTGCCAGGCGGCGGTGCGGCAACAAATCGCGTACGGCCATTTGCGCGGCGTGCCCTGGGGCGTTTCCGAATCGGGCTACAACCGGACCGATGTCCAACTGAACTACCAATATCGCGCCTTCGGCGTGCCGGGCCTGGGCTTGAAAAGAGGGCTGGCCGAAGACTTGGTCATCGCTCCTTACGCCACGGCCCTGGCCCTGATGATCGCGCCAAGGCCAGCATGTGAAAACCTGCAACGCTTGGCGGTCGAAGGCCGGGAAGGCGCTTACGGTTTCTACGAAGCGGCGGACTATACGCCGTCGCGTCTGCCACCGGATGAAAAGAGCGCCACCATCCGCTCCTTCATGGCGCACCACCAGGGGATGAGCTTGCTGGCTCTGGTGAATGTGTTGCGGGACTACCCCATGCAACGCCGGTTTATGGCCTGTCCGTTGCTCAAGGCGGCGGATTTGCTCTTGCAGGAGCGCGTGCCCAAGGCCTCCGCCAGTGTGCGCACGGAAGATTTGGAGTTTGCGGAATCGCGGACACAGGCCGCAAGCGCTGAAGCCGTCATGCGCGTTTTCACCAATCCCACCACACCGGCGCCGGAGGTTCACCTTTTGTCCAACGGCCGCTATCATGTTGTCATCAGCAGCGCCGGCGGCGGCTACAGTCGATGGCGCGATCTGGCGGTCACCCGCTGGCGCGAGGACGCCACGCGCGATTGCTGGGGCACGTTTGTCTATCTGCGCGATCTGGCGACGGGAGAGTTCTGGTCCACCGCGTATCAACCCGCCTTGCGGACAATCAAAGGCTACGAAGCCATTTTCTCGCAGTCACGCGCGGAGTTTCGGCACCGTCAGGCCGACCTCGAAATCCACACCGAGATCAGCGTGTCGCCGGAAGACGACGTGGAGTTGCGGCGCATCACGATCACCAATCGTTCGCGCGTAACGAGAGTCATTGAATTGACCAGTTACGCCGAGGTGGTGCTCGCCACTCAGGACGCGGATGCGGCGCATCCTGCTTTCAGCAATCTCTTTGTGCAAACTGAGTTCGCGCGGGAATCTTCCTCCATTCTCTGCACCCGCCGCGCGCGTTCCCAGGAAGAAAAGCCACCGTGGTTGCTGCATCTCATGGTGAGCCAAGGTGGTGAACCGGGGGAGATTTCCTGCGAAACGGATCGCTTCAAATTTGTCGGACGCGGTGGCACCCTGGCCAACCCGGCCGCGATGCGCAGCCTTGCGCCGTTGTCCAATACCGTCGGTTCCGTGCTTGATCCCATCATTTCGCTCCGGCGGACGGTCACTTTGGCGCCCGATGAAACCGCCATCGTTGTTCTTGTTTTTGGCGTCACCGAAAACCGGGAAGCTGCGCTGGCGCACGTGGAAAAATATCAAAGCTCCCGAATGGCCGACCGCGCCTTTGATCTGGCCTGGACCCACAGCCAGGTGACTTTGCGCCAACTCAACGCCACGGAAGCGGATGCGCAACTCTACGGCCGTTTGGCCAGCGCGCTGATCTATGCCGACCCCGCCCGCCGGGCCAACCCCGGCGTGTTACTCAACAATCGGCGCGGTCAAAGCGGTCTCTGGAGCTACGGCATTTCCGGCGACGCGCCGATCATCCTGCTTCGCATCAGTGACACGGAGAAAATTGAAATCGTGCGGCAGTTGATCCAGGCGCACTCCTATTGGCGCATGAAGGGGCTGATGGTGGATCTCGTCATCTTGAACGAGGACGTTTCGGTTTACCGCCAGTCCTTGCAAGACCAAATCACCAATCTGATCTCCTCCGGCATTGAAGCGCAAATGCTGGACAAGCCGGGCGGCATCTTCGTCCGGCGACTCGAACAGATTCCCAATGATGATCGCGTGCTGCTGCAAGCCGCGGCACGAGTCGTTCTGGACGATGAAAAGGGAACTTTGACCCAACAATTGGAACATCGAAGTGTTTTGGAACCCTTGGTGCCAGCCTTGACGCCCACCCGCTTCGTGTCCGAGGATTTGCCCACGCCGCTGCCGCCACGCGAGTTGATTTTTCCGAACGGCTTGGGCGGCTTTACCCGCGACGGCCACGAATACGTGATCACACTTCAGCCCGGCCAGATGACACCGGCGCCTTGGGTCAATGTGCTGGCCAATCCCAGTTTCGGCACGGTTGTTTCCGAGAGCGGCGCGGCGTACACCTGGGTGGAAAACTCACATGAATTTCGACTGACGCCCTGGAGCGATGATCCTGTCCAGGACACCACCGGGGAGGCTTTCTATATTCGCGATGAGCAGACCGGGCGGTTCTGGTCTCCCTCCCCGTTGCCCGCGCGCGGCTCAACGCCCTATGTCATTCGGCATGGCTTTGGCTACACCGTGTTCGAGCACACCGAAAACGGCATCGCCTCCGAGCTGTGGGTCTATGTGGCGATGGATGCCCCGGTAAAATTCACGGTCTTGAAAATACACAACGTCTCGCGGCGTCCACGCCGCTTGTCACTCACCGGTTGCTGGGAATGGGTCTTGGGCGACTTGAGGCAGAAAAGTCTATTGCACGTGCAAACCGAAGTGGACCTCAAGACCGGCGCATTATTGGCACGCAATTATTACAACACCGAATTTCCAGATCGCTTGGTGTTCCTTGACGTAAACGATCCAGCGCGCACGTTCACCGGAGATCGCAAGGAGTTCATTGGCCGAAACGGGAGTTTGTCGCAGCCGGCGGCGCTCAAACGCGCCCGCCTTTCGGGCAAAGTCGGCGCGGGGCTTGATCCGTGCGGAGCGGTGCAAGTCGCTTTCAATTTGGCCGATGGCCAGGAGCGAGAAACGAGTTTTCGTTTCGGGGTTGGCCGCAATGCGGCCGATGTGCAGAATCTGATCCGGCGCTTTCGTCGGGCGGACGCCAGCCGCGTGGCGTTCGACGGTGTTTGCGATTATTGGAATCGAACCCTCGGCGCGGTGAACGTGGACTCGCCCGATCCCGCCGTGAATGTGATGGCGAACGGCTGGCTGTTGTATCAGACTTTGAGTTGCCGTCTCTGGGGCCGGACAGGGTTCTATCAATCCGGCGGCGCCTACGGATTCCGTGACCAGTTGCAAGACGTCATGGCGCTGGTCCATGCCGAACCGGCGCTGACCCGCGAGCATCTGCTCCGGGCAGCCGCGCATCAATTCCGCGAAGGCGACGTCCAGCATTGGTGGCACCCACCGTCCGGGCGCGGCGTGCGGACGCATATTTCCGACGACTACCTATGGTTGCCTTACGTGACCTGTCGTTACGTTGCGTGTATCGCGGACACCGGCATTCTCGACGAGAAGATTCCCTTCCTTGAAGCCCGCCTGGTCAAGCCGGAGGAAGAATCCTACTACGATCTGCCAAATCGCTCCGAAGAATCGGCCGCGCTTTACCAACATTGCGTGCGCGCCATCGAGCGCGGACTCAAATTCGGCGAACACGGTCTGCCTTTGATGGGGTGTGGTGACTGGAATGATGGCATGAATCGCGTGGGAAACCGGGGACGCGGTGAAAGCGTGTGGCTGGCCTTTTTTCTTTACGACGTACTCACCCAGTTTGCCCCACTGGCCCGCGCGCACCGCGATCCCGCCTTTGCCGAACGCTGCCTGGCCGAGGCGCGGCAATTGCGGCAAAACATCGAGCAACACGCGTGGGACGGCCAATGGTATCGCCGGGCCTACTTCGACAGCGGCCAACCGCTCGGCTCCCATACCAATCCGGAATGTCAGATAGATTCCTTGCCGCAGAGCTGGTCGGTGATCAGCGGTGCCGGCGATCCTGAGCGTTCCAGGCTGGCGTTGGAGTCCGTCGATCAGCGTCTGGTGCGCCGCGACGCTGGACTGATTCAATTATTTGATCCGCCCTTCGACAAATCAGCGCTCAATCCCGGATATATCAAAGGTTATATCCCTGGCGTCCGCGAGAATGGCGGCCAATACACCCACGGCGCCATTTGGACCGTCATGGCCTTTGCTCTCATGGGAGAAAGCGAACGCGCGTGGGAACTTTTCGCGCTGCTCAATCCCATCCATCACGGGAGCGCGCCCCAACAAATCGCAACCTACAAAGTGGAGCCTTATGTCATCGCCGCGGACGTCTATGCGATGGCGCCGCACGTGGGCCGGGGCGGATGGAGCTGGTACACTGGATCCGCCGGCTGGATGTACCGCCTGCTCATCGAGACGTTGCTCGGCGTGAACCTGGAAGGCGATAAGCTGAGACTGACACCCCGGCTTCCGAAAAGCTGGCCCTCCTGCAAAATTCACTACCGCTACCGGCAAACCGTATATCACATTACCATCACCCGGCTCGTTGCTGATTCGGCCGACGCCGACCAACTCTTTCTCGACGGAAAAGAACTTGCCGCGCAAACAGTCCCCTTGGTGGACGACCGCCGTGAGCACTCCGTGGAGTTTAAGATCTGGAATCCGCTGGGCGCCCCTGAAAATCGGAGCGTCTTGGCACTTGCGTAGGGTCGTCACCAGACATGCTGCGGGACCTTGTGCAGGCTGACGGTGTCGCCGTCCTCACGTTTCAATTCGCGGAAAACAATGGCGGAGATCACGGTCAATCCACCCATCATGCTTGTTCCGGCTCGCCGCACCTCATTTTGCCTTCGAGAGCAACATGGCAAACACTTCGTGGTAGAGGTTCTCCATATCCTTACCCACAACTGCCAACGCGCGGGCGCGATCGGGTTGAGGCTCGTTTTCGCCCGCGACGATTGCCAGGTGCCAGGCATAACTCAGCGCCTCGGTCTGCGTTAACAGCAAGGTCATTTCAAATTCATCACCGCTTTGACCCAATAATTCCTTCTTCTCGGTGGAAGCAATCGCTGCCCGCGTGGCGGTCTCCCCGGGTGGGAGCTGGATGTCCCCCAGATGGATCGAAGGATCACGTTTGGCAAAATCCTCCAACAGATCCGATCCCGCCTCGGAAGCAGCGGAAATTTTCTTGATCAGCTTCTTCACATCAGTATGTTCCCGTTTGACGAATCGCAACATGCTGACGTCCTTTTGTTCGTCCAGGAGTTGATGAAGCAAACTATAGCAATTGTTTCGTGTTGACAGCGCGGCCACGCTCCCAGGCGGAAGCGGAGCCTTCGGCGGCTGGCAGCCAGTCAGAAGGCAACCGACCGCCAACGTCGCCGCCAGCAAAAATCGGTTGGTTTTTGTAATAACTAACATGATAGCCTGATATTCCCCCGCCAGATCCTCGTTCAGCGGTTGAATCATCTGTTCGCGAGTGATTTTCGTTCCTGTGGCGATGTTTTCGGTCGTCATAAATAATTAACATGGTCGCTCTGATTTGCCCAGTCGTGCGGTCTGGCAGAGGCTTCGCCTGGATAAGCAGTAATTCACCGCGCAGCCCGACACGGGAATGATGTTAGGCGTTGCGCTGAGACTCTCCTATGGGGTGAAACCCTACCGCGAGATCAACGCGTTTCCTTGCCTTTGATCCAATGCTCTCTATGAACGCGCTCCCCGCGCGGCCTTGCCAGACGGAATCTTAGCAGTGATGGTGGTTCCGTGCCCTGGGGCGGACTCGACCTCAAAGCTGCCGCCGATCATTTCCAAGCGTTCCCTCATGCCGAGCAACCCAAGGTGTTTGCCACCGTTCCCATGCATCACACGATCCACCTGAAAGGATTTGCCGTCATCCTTTATTTTCATGCAAATGCCATCCGGCAGCTTCTGGATGATCACTTCCACCCGGCTGGCTTGGGCATGGCGGGCCACATTGGTGAGCGCCTCCTGGGCGACGCGGAAGAGAACCGTTCGTTTTGCCGCGTCCAAGCGCTCCACTGCCGCAAAGGCCGTCAAATTGGCGCGGACGCCCGTCCGTTTGGTAAAGCTCTTCATAAACGCATGCAGGGCGGGAATCAGTCCTAGATCATCCAGCAGCGCCGGGCGCAATTCGCGGGCGAACTGATGCACCTTTTCCACCGATCTTTCCACCATTTGTTGGGTGCGCGCAATCTTCTGTCGGAGCCCAACGGGGCCGCCCGCGGCCTCCCGGGTCAAAGTCGCCAGGTGGACATTTATGCCCACCAGGGTTTGTGCGATTTCGTCATGCAGGTCGCGGCTGATGCGTAATCTCTCCTCCTCCTGCGCCTGTAAAATCTGATGAGACAACTGCCGCAATTGCCCCTGAATATGACGCGACTGTTTCAGCAAACGGCTTTGACGCTGTTCACTTTTCTTGAGGATTTGCTCCACAGCCTGCCGCCGGACAATTTCACGGTTCAGCCCCAGGTTTGTGTCGGCCAGGTCCTCCAGGCGGCGTTGCGCCTCTTCCACTTGCTTGCGCGCTGTAATGTCTCCGAACGCGACCCGGCACCATCTCCGCGAACCCACAGGGCAGATTGCGGAGGTGGCCCGAAAGCCGGCCCAAAAAGTGCCTCCACCCTTCTTCAGCAGCAGTGCCTCACACTCCTGGTCCTTGGGTTCGGCCAACACACTTTTCAGGAAGGACATAAGGATAGGGCGACTTTTCTGATCCACAAAAAGCAGCAAGCTCCGGTTAATCAGCCGGGACCGTTCCACGCCCAGCAAGGCGGCACTCTTCAGATTCGCGTCCAAGACCACGCCCGATTCATCAATGGAGAAATAGCCGACCGGGGCAAAATCGTAGAGGTCAGTGATCTTCTCCAACGATACCTCAAGTTCGTCCCTGGTTTTCCGCAGTTCGGCGTTCTGCATTTCCAGCTCGATCCTATGGACCTCCAACTCATGAAACAGCCGCCGGGTGGAGAAGTCTGACTGGTTGACGATCTTCCCATCGCGCAGGCGGGCTTCGGCGCGACGGCGCAGTTCGGCGGGATCGTCAGATATCTTTGGCCTGTTGTGTTTGGCAGGATCATTCATATCTTACCAGATGGCATACGTTTTCCAGCGTCGGCCGGTCTCCGCTTAGGTCCGGCGGTTTTCACCCGCACCTTGTCTTTGGGCTTTTCCATCTTCCTGGATTGTTCCGCGACGTGCTTTTCCAGGATGTCATGCTTCTCCCGCAATTGCGCTTCCAACGTCTTGGCGGCGGTGATGTCGGCGAAGGTGATCACCACGCCATCAATGCGGTCATCGAGGGTCCGGTAGGGCATGATGCGCACCGTGAACCAGCGTCCGTCGCGCGCGTTCACCGGCTTCTCCACAAAGCCCAGCTTCCGCAATACCTCCTGCGCGTCGGCTGTCAGTTCTGGATA
>JBEKSF010000192.1:0-8288 GCA_049517295.1 Verrucomicrobiota bacterium | reverse complement strand
AGATGCCGGAACTGATCGAATTACAAAAGCGCCATCACGATCAACTCGTTATTTTGGGTGTGTCCTTGGACTGCGTTCCGGACGACGACGAGGATAGCCATGCCGGAGCTCGGCCTTCGCTGAATGAAATCCGGGAAAAAGTGGCCCGCACGGTCCAGACTCGCGGGATTAATTACACTGTTTTGCTTGACGAAAAGGACAGCGCAGGCGCCCGGTTCAACGGCGGAGAACTCCCCACAACTGTCATTGTGGATGCCGAGGGCAATGTGCGCCGCCGCTTCATCGGCGCGCGCAGCCTTTCGGTTCTTGAGGCGATGATCGTCGAGGCCAGCCGGCCTCTGCCTTGGACCAGGTGAAATGTGAAGTGATTAGAAAGCGAAGGTATGATTGCAGTACGTTATGTGATTTTAGGAGTGCTTGCCGGCATCGCTGCTAGCGCCGCCCCCATCCAATTTCAGAGTTCCGAGCGCCAGGTGGCCCTGGTGGAACTTTACAGCTCCGAGGGGTGCAGCAGCTGCCCGCCGGCCGAGACGTGGCTGAGCGGGTTAAACGAAGCCTCCGGTCTGTGGCGCAACTTTGTGCCCGTTGCCTTTCATGTTGATTACTGGGACTATCTCGGCTGGCGCGACAAATGGTCCAGCAAACAATATTCCGACCGTCAGCGCGCTTACGCCGGAGTCTGGGGCAGCGAGAATATTTACACTCCTGAATTTGTTCTCAACGGCAGGGAGTGGCACAACTGGCGCGGATTGGGAGGTGTGCCCGGTTGGTCCGGAACCAAAGCCGGCATCCTCAGCGTCACCTCTGGGGACACCAATCACTGGGACGTGAGTTTTATCCCCGCGATGCGCGGAGCCACAGGTTACGAAGTGAACGCCGCGCTCCTGATCAACGGGGTGGGTTCTGACGTGAAAGCTGGGGAGAACACAGGGCGTCATTTGAAGCATGATTTCGTTGTACTCAAACTTGTCACTCAGCCGCTCGTCCTCAAGAACGACAGGTTCCAGGGCGCGTTCGTACTACCTGCCTGGGAAAGAAAGCTGGAAGGCCGCTTGGCCCTGGCCGTTTGGGCCAACCGCAGTGGACGCCCGGAGCCGGTGCAAGCGGTTGGTGGCTGGCTCGTGCCATCGGAGAAAGCGAAATAAAAACCCTCAAAGCCAAAACGGCTGTTTCCACAACCTGATTACGACCGAATCGAAAGCGCCGCGCTCGCTTCCGCGGCCGCGGCGCTGTGTTTGGAGCATTTCATGGGATACGGCGCTGGCTCATTCAATCCCGCAAAACGTGACAGGTGTAACCGCCGGGATGTTTGGCGAGATACTTTTGGTGATATTCCTCCGCCGGGTAGAATCTCCCTGCCGCCGTAATCTCCGTCGTGATCGGCTGGTTGAATTTGCCGGACTTGTCCCAGCGCGTCTTCACGCGTTCGGCGGTTTGTCTCTGGCCATCGCTCGTGTAGAAAATGGCCGAGCGGTATTGCGCGCCCACGTCGTTGTGCTGCCGGTTCAGCGTCGTTGGGTCGTGCATGCGAAAGAAGTAATCCAGTAAAGCCTCGTAGCTAAGCCGAGTGGAATCGAACACCACCTGAATCGACTCCGCATGGCCCGTGGCGCCGGTGCAAACATCCTCATAGGTCGGGTCCGGGGTCGTGCCGCCGCTGTAACCGACCGTCGTTTTGAGCACACCAGGGATCTGGCGAATAATTTCCTCCATGCCCCAAAAGCAACCGCCCGCCAGGATGGCCGTTTCATGGACCGGGGCTTTGATGGCGCCCACCTTGACAAACGGCTCAAGATATTGGCCGTACCCGGCTTGGTCCATCTCCTCCACCGGAATGAATTTCAGCGCGGCGGAATTGATGCAGTAACGCAAACCGTTCGCGCCCGGGCCATCGTTGAACACATGGCCGAGATGCGAATCCGCCACAGCCGCGCGAACCTCGATCCGCTCCATGCCAAGCGTGGAATCTCTTTTCTCAATGACGGCGTCGCTTTTCAGCGGCTGCGTGAAACTCGGCCAGCCCGTGCCGGAATCAAACTTGGCCAGCGAACTGAACAGCGGCTGGCCCGACACGATGTCCACATAGATGCCGGGCTTATGATTGTTCCAATACGCATTGTGGAATGGCGGTTCTGTGCCGCCTTGTTGTGTGACTTCAAACTGCTCGGGGGACAACTTCTTCTTCAACTCCGCCGTTTGAGGTTTCTTGAAATCCTGCATGTGTTCCGGTTCGTAGGTTGAAATACCGGCCGGCTGCGCGCGCCCCTGACGCACCACCACGGCAAGACCGACCGCCAATAACGCCGCAGCAACAATGGCTGCAATTTTAACCGAAGGCATAGTCTTTCCCATCATTCAGTTTCACGGGCATTTAATGCTCTTGGCGCAGAACTACCTTGCGCGCCGTAAACATTAGTCGCGCGGCCCGCTGAAAGCTTACAAAGGAAAATGACAAGGCGTTGGTTTACGTTCCAAAGGCCAAAGCGGGGACAGTTTGCTTTTCCCGCATGAACAATTAGTTTTTGCCCGTGGATGCCGACGATCAGTCAACCGCGAGCCAGGCGTTGCCGACGGAAGGCGCCCCAGCGGCGCCCAGCCTCTCGGACCCGGAGCGGTGGGTGGAACTTCACGGCGATTACCTTTTCAGGTACGCCATGCTGCGTTTGCGCGACACCAGCAAGGCGGAAGACGCGGTCCAGGAAACATTCCTCGCGGCGCTCAAAGGCGGGAAGAGTTTTGCCGGACGGTCGGCGGAGAAGAGCTGGCTGGTCGGTATTCTTAAAAACAAGATTTCCGATTATTACCACAAAGCCAGCCGCGAGACTTCGTTCACAGACCTGGAGTTTTACTCGGATGAAGAGAGCGACCGATTTGTCGCGGAGGGCCTGTTCAAAGAAAGTTGGATTCACGAACTTGGTCCGCAGGAATGGGCCAGTCCCGGCGCCAGTCTGGACAGCGAGATATTTTGGCAAACCTTTCGCGATTGCTCGGGCAAGCTCCCAAAGAACGTCGGGGCTGTATTCACTTTGCGGGAGGTTGACGGCATCGAGAGCAGGGAGATTTGCGCCATGCTGAACATTTCCGAAAGCAATCTTTGGGTGATGTTACATCGCGCCCGCATGGCGTTGCGGCGCTGCATGGAAACGAACTGGTTCGGAAAAGAGGAGCGGTCGGAATGAACGTCTTCGAGGCGCATCGTCCAATCCCTGCAAAATGCGCGCGGTGAGTGAATCAAAAAACGAAAAAGGAATTGGCTTGTAAGGTTTGTCCTCCTGGCATGACTAATGTTCATGGCCTCATTGCATATTTGGCATCGTCGCTGTTTGCCGCACGCCCGGCAACAAGTTTGCATTGACACAACTTCTGACGCGGGGAATATGGCTTCGAGGCAAACCTGAACAAAGAAAACGAAAACAAGCTTATGAAATCAACTATTCCGCTGTTCGCCATTGCAGTTCTGGCCGCATTGGTGCTGGCGGGCTGTAATAAAGACAATTCAAGCAATTCAACCGGGATGTCATCCCTCAATCCAAGCATGGGCAACACCAACGGCATGATGGGCGGAATGACCAACATGCCGGCAACCCATAACATGTCGGATATGAGTATGTCGGCAAGCAACGGCATGTCGAAGATGAGTATGCCGGCGGGCACCAATCAATAGTCGATGACCTTTGCGACTGGAGTGATTTCTTGAAAGATCCAAACACAATATCGGCCCGCGAAATCACCGACCCCGCCGTTTATTTCAACCGCAGGAACTTCATCCGAACGGGAATCGTTGCGGCCAGCGCCCTGGCCACCGGCCTGGTGTATCGGCGGCTCAACCGCGTGGGCGGGGGTGAAGTGGTAACGGCCCGCATCGAGGGACTGCAAACGCCCGCCGTCGCAGCGGGGGATGCCTCGGGCTTTCACGCCGCTGATGCGGAGACGCCGCTCCAGGACATCACCCATTACAACAACTTCTATGAATTCTCGACGGACAAGGAAGCCGTCGCGCCGGCTGCGGTGGGATTTGAAACCAAAGGCTGGCAGGTAGCCGTCGAGGGTCTGGTGGCCAAGCCAAAAGTCTTTGATCTCGACGACTTGCTGAAGCTCAGCCCGCCCGAGGAACGCGTGTATCGGATGCGATGCGTGGAGGGATGGTCCATGGTGGTTCCGTGGGTGGGTTTTTCGCTGTCCAAGTTGCTCAATCGGGTCGAGCCGCTCAGCGGCGCGAAGTATGTGGCCTTTGAGTCACTGCTGGACAAGAAGCGCATGCCGGGCCAGCGGAGCAACGTGCTCGACTGGCCTTATGTCGAAGGCTTGAGGATAGATGAGGCGCTGCATCCGCTGACGCTATTGAGCAGCGGGCTGTACGGTCAGGCCTTGCCGCCCCAGGACGGCGCGCCGATTCGCCTGATCATACCCTGGAAATACGGCTTCAAGGGGATCAAATCCATCGTCAAAATCAAACTGGTGCCGACGCCACCCCGCACGTCCTGGAACGAGTATGCCCCGAATGAATACGGTTTTTACGCCAACGTGAACCCGCAGGTTGACCATCCCCGCTGGAGTCAGGCGACGGAACAGCGGATCGGCGAGTCCGGGCGGCGCCCGACGCTGATGTTCAACGGCTACGCGGAACAGGTCGCCGGGCTGTACGCCGGGATGAATTTGCGCGCGAATTTCTGATCGGGACAAGATGCCGTGAGAGAGAACGATATTCGCTTCGCCAAGTTTCTCCTGTTCGTCAACGGCGGCGTGCCGGCGGCGCTGCTGGGTTGGGACGCGCTGCACCACAAGCTGGGAGCCAACCCGGCGAATTTTGCGATCCTCACGACCGGCATGTCGGCGCTGGTTTTTCTGATGTTGACGATGTGGGTGACGCCGCTGCGAAAAATCACCGGCTGGAACTGGTTGATATTCTCGCGCCGCACGTTTGGACTTTACGCTTTCTTCTACGCCTCGCTGCACTTCCTGATTTTCTTCAGTCTCGATCGGGGGTTCAGCGTTTCCAGCACGTTGTCCGAAATGGTCAAACGCAAATACCTGCTCGTGGGGATCACCGGTCTCCTGGCCATGGTGCCGCTGGCCATCACTTCGACCAACGCGATGATCAAACGGTTGGGAGGCAAACGCTGGCGCGCGCTTCATCGCCTGGCTTATGTGGCCGCGATTGCGGGAGTAATCCATTACTACCTGCAGGTGAAGGCCGACGTGCGCCAGCCGCTGGTATTTGCGGCCGTGCTGACAACCTTGCTGGGATGCCGTCTGCTGGCGCTGCGGCAACGCCCCAAGGCGGCGCCCGTGGCAACTGCCGACGCCCGACCGAAGTTGTGGTCCGGCCCGTTGCGCGTCGCGCGCATCGTCCAGGAGACTCCCGATGTCCGCACGTTCCGGCTCGCCTCCCCGGATGGCAGCCGCCGCCCGTTCGAGCATCAGCCCGGACAGTATCTCATCCTCGCGCTGCCAATCGCCGGCAAAAAGGTCAACCGCACTTACACGATTGCTTCCTCGCCAGCCCGGCCCGGCTACTGCGAAGTCACCATCAAGCGCGAGGAAAAAGGCTTGGCGTCGCGCCATCTCCACGACACCCTCCGCGAGGGTGACGTGCTCAACGTCTCCGCTCCCGCCGGACGTTTCACTTTCAACGGAAACGGCGCCGCCAGCATCGTGCTCATTGCCGGAGGCGTAGGGATCACGCCGGTGATGTCCATTCTGCGCTACCTGACCGATACGAATTGGAAAGGCGACATCCATTTTCTTTACTGCGCCAAAACCCCGCAGGACATCATCTTCCGCCAGGAGCTGGAAGACCTGCAAAAGCGATTTTCCAACCTTCACCTCCAGGTGACTTTGTCGCGGGCGGAAGGGACGGACTGGACCGGCCGAACGGGACGCATCACCGCCGAAATGCTGACCCAGACCATCCCCAACCTCGCGAAGCAACCGGTCTATATCTGCGGCCCCGACTCGATGATGCAGGCGACGATTTCCTTGCTGCGCGAACTGGGTGTTCCGGACGGGCAGATTCGGAAGGAAGCCTTTGTCGCCGCGAAGTGGGCTGAAACCACGCTTGCAAGTTCTGATTCCAAGCCTGCGACAGGCGCACTTTCACCAGCACCGCCAGTTGTCGATCCGGGAAGCCCCAAATTGACGTTTGCGCGGTCGGTGAAATTCGTCCCGCTGACACCGGAGAAGACGCTGCTGGAGATTGCCGAGGATGCCGGCCTGACCCTAGACTTCGAATGCCGCTCCGGCATTTGCGGCCGGTGCAAGACCCGGCTCCTGGCCGGCTTGGTCACCATGGAAGTCCAAGATGCCCTGGACGACGCGGACAAGTCGGAAAACGTCATTTTGCTTTGCCAGGCCAGGTCCACCGGGAACGTGACGCTAGAAGCATGAATCTAAGAAACGCAAGAATCGTGAGGATTTCGGCCGTCTCGCCGACGAAGCTATCGGCGGCGTTGCGTTCGACGCGGGTGCGGCGGCGCAATCAACTCGGCTATTGCTTGTTCGCCGGCGGAAACCCATATGAATTGGCCCCCTAACGTTTTGAAAACCCTCGTCCGAGGGGTTGGCGAACTTTCACCCAGTTGCAAGCAGGCCGCTCGACTGCAGTCGGTTGCGCTTGACCGCACGCTCACACCCGTCGAGAAGTTAGGGTTACGTTATCACCTCGTGCTCTGCAAATGGTGCCGCGCCTATGGCAAGCAGATCCGGTTCCTGCACTCGGCGGCCAAAGAGTCCGCTTTAGACGACGACTACCCTTCGCCCATGCCGGCGCTTTCATCTGGAGCCCGCGAGCGTATAAAGCGAAGTCTGCAATCCGGCAAGGAATAGATGCCCTCATAATTTTTGATCTTTGGCAGACGCTTTCGCCTTTTGCGTCGGGAGTCGGGAATTTCGGTAGAGCTGGCCTGCAACCCAATTCCGCCCCTTGCGAGCGAAAAGTGCGCTATATTATGAGAGATGCCGGGGTCTTCGAGACCTCGGCTGGAAGGATGAAAAGTATGAGTGAAGTAACAGAAATGAGCCCCGTGACGCTCAAAGAAACCAACGGCGGCAAGGTGCTGGAAATCCAATTGACCGGCAAACTTGCCGGGGAAGATTACGAGCATTTTGTTCCCGCAGTGGAACGATTGGTCAAAGCCCACGGCAAGATCCGCCTGCTCGTGGAGATGCACGATTTCCACGGCTGGACGGCTGGGGCCCTGTGGCAGGACATTAAATTCGACGCCAAACACTTTAGCGACATCGAGCGTCTTGCCATCGTAGGCGAAACCAAGTGGCAGCATGGCATGGCCGTGTTCTGCAAACCTTTCACCGCCGCCAAAATCCGCTACTTTGACCGCCCGGCGATTGACCAGGCCCGCGAGTGGCTCGCCTCCGCGTAAGCCTCCGCCCGCCTCCACAAGCGGCTGAGTGCGGGTTGGCCGTCGAGGTCCGCCCGTGAGCCATGCCCCGCCCCCTCATAAACAGCTCAACCGTCCCAGCCCCTGACATAGCCGCTTGCGCCCGCAGCAGGTCGTGTAGCGTTACCATCCCCAGAGCCTGTCCGCCCGGCCGGTCGAGCAACACAACAATTAACGAGTTCGATTCAATCAGCCGCGCCTGCAGTTCCGCGATGCTGTCCTTGCGCAGACAGGTGACCGCCGGCTCCAGGCTAGGCGGCCGTCTGGCCGCCAACGCCGCTTCCGCCTCTTTCCGCGTCAGGATGCCCGCAACCGTCCCACTGAGCACCACTGGGAAGCGCTGATACGGGTGCCCTTGCAACAGCTTCTGGATCACAGCGAAAGTAAGCTCCGTGGCCATCACCGGATGAAAATTCGCAACGGCCGCCACCGGCAATTGCTGCCAGCTCCGCAGGTCAGGCGGCGGGATCACGTGTTCCAGGCGATGCCCGTCCTGTACCAGGATTTCCTCGTAGAAACTGTGCCGGTTCAGTTTCCGGCTGATCGCCTGGCTGACCAGCGCACCCACCATCAGCGCCGGAACCAGCGAAAACTCATGTGTCATTTCGAACACGATCAAAATCCCCGTCACCGGCGCGCGCACCACCGCCCCCAGGCACGCGCTCATTCCTACCGCCGCCAGCGTCAACTGGTTGGGCCCGCTCAACGGCACAACCAGGTCCGGCCTTCACTTATGCTTGCTTGAGCTCACGTGCCTGGGCCCAGCCATCCAGACAATAGCGCAGGTGGATTTCGGTATTCCAGCCCGCGTTCTGAAGGAGGGGCACGACGAAATTGCGGTATGTGTCGGCTTCGGTCAGTTTCGCGTTGCGCTGGCGCTAATGCTAGACC
>JBEKSF010000191.1:0-8474 GCA_049517295.1 Verrucomicrobiota bacterium | reverse complement strand
CGATCCCGCGCCACTGGCGCGGGACGATGCGGAAGACTTGGCGGATGAGATGTTGGGCCGGCTCGTTTCCCGCACGGCAGACGGCGCGGCTGTATTGATTTTCCACGACGGCACGGCCGGATTCGAGCTGGCTCACGGCCATGAGCACGCCCTGCAAAATGTCCAGAGGCTCGAAGCCGGTGACCACGATCGGCACGCGATATTTTGCCGCGATGGGAACGTACTGCTCAAAGCCCATCACCGTGCAGACATGCCCGGCGGCCAGAAACCCCTGCACGCGACAATTGGAGGAGGACAAGATCGCCTCCATCCCGGGCGGCACCAGCACGTGCGAGACGAGCAATGAGAAATTCGCCAGGCCTTTGGCCGCCGCCTGATGAACAGCCATGGCCGTGGCCGGCGCGGTCGTCTCAAAGCCCACGGCAAAGAAAACGACTTCCTTTGCCGGATTGTTTTGGGCCAGCTTGACGGCATCCAGTGGTGAATAAACGATGCGCACGTCGCCGCCGGCGGCTTTGACGGAGAGCAAATCCGCGGCGGTGCCGGGAACGCGGAGCATGTCGCCGAACGAGCAGAAAATCACGTCGGGGCGCGAAGCAATTTCCAGGGCCTTGTCAATCAATTCGACGGGCGTAACGCAGACCGGGCATCCCGGCCCGTGAATAAGGGTGATCTGCTTGGGCAGGACTTGATCGATGCCGAATTTGACGATGGCGTGGGTCTGGCCGCCGCAAACTTCCATGAGCGTCCAGGACCGGGTGGTGACGCGGTGAATTTCCCGCGCCAATTGATGCGCCAGGCGGGCGTCGCGGTACTCATCCAGGTATTTCACGGGCCGCCCTCCTTTAGCTCGCTCAAATTCTCCATCTCTTTGAGATATTCAAAGACTTTAAGCGCCTCCTCTTCGTCCACCCGGCTGAGGGCAAAGCCGACGTGAACGATGACGTAATCCCCCACCTTGGCCTCGGGGACAAAGCCGAGGCTGACATCCTTGAAGACGCCGCCGAAATCAACCTTGCCTGCGCGCTCCAGCGGATCGTCGCCGGTGACGCTGATGATTTTTCCTGGAATGGCGAGGCACATATCAGCGAGTTACCCTGTTTTGGCGGAGGGCAGCGACGATTTGACCAAGGGCGAGGCCGCCATCGTTGGGCGGCACCCGCTGGTGCCAATAAGGCCGGAAACCCTCCTGGCGCAACCGCACGACCGCGCGTTCGGTCAGACAGCGGTTTTGGAAGCAGCCGCCGGACAAAGCCACGCGCGGCAGCGCCGCATGGCGGGCGACCGCGACAATCGTTTCAGCAAGGGCGTTGTGAAATTTGGCCGCAATCTCACCCCTGTTTTTTCCGAGTTCAAGGTCATTGAGGACCGCGTGTAACATTGGCGCCCAATCCAGCACCAGCGGCTGCGCCGGCGACCGCGACTGAGGAGCGAGCAGGGGCAACTCATAACGAAGTTCCGTTTCGACTCCATCCCGCGCAAATTCCAACTCCATGGCCGCCTGGCCTTCAAACCGCGTGGTCTGGCGCAAGCCGATCAGAGAAGCCATGGCGTCAAAGAGGCGCCCGACACTGGAGGTGAGGGGCGAGTTGATATTGCCTGTCAACATGGTTTTCAGCGCGGCCAGTTCCCGCCGGGAAAAAGCGGCAACCGGCGCGAGGTCCCTCCGCTCAAAAACCGATTCGCCAAAAATCTCGTATAACAATCCGAGGGCCGAACGGCGCGGTTCTTTCACGGCGGCGTCACCGCCCGGCAAACGGAACGGACGGAAGTGGGCGATGCGTTGCCCCGCGGTTTCGGTGACATCAAAGAATTCGCCGCCCCAAATCGTGCCGTCGAGTCCGTATCCGGTGCCGTCCCATGCGACACCGAGGGCGGGCGGTTCCACTTCGTTTTCGGCCATGCAGGACAAAACGTGGGCGAGATGGTGTTGCACGACGATGCAACGCGAATTTGGCTCCCGCGCGGCGAATTCACGCGCGAACCGCGTCGAGAGATAATCGGGATGCAAATCCGCGGCGACCACCGCGGGTTTGGTGTCGTAAAGCTTCTCGAAATCCTGGATCACGCGGCGAAATGCGGTGTTGGCGGGTTCCGTTTCCAGGTCGCCAATGTGCTGGCTGATGAACACGTCAGGGCCTACGGACAGCGCCACGGCATTCTTCAAATGCCCGCCAACGGCCAGGATGGACTTGGAGTGCGGACGGTTCAGGGTGATGGGCAGCGGCGCGTAACCACGCGCCCGCCGCAACACCAGTTCACGATCAAGCATCACGCGCACCACCGAATCATCGACATGCCGCACGATGGGCCGGTCGTGAACCAGGAACAAATCGGCAATGCCATGCAACCGCTGGAGGGCCTCGTGTTCGTCAGTGCAAATCGGTTCGTCGCTCAGATTGCCGCTGGTGGCGACGACCGGGAACTGGAGTTCGGACAGCAGCAAATGATGCAATGGGGTCGAAGGCAGCATCGCTCCCAGGTACGGATTGCCGGGAGCGACTTCCGGGGAAACCGAGCCGGAACGGGAGGATGGAAGGCGGCGAAGCAGAACGATGGGCGACTCTAGCGAGAGCAGCAATCGCTCTTCGAGTGGCGAGACCTCACATACGGATTGAATGGCGGCAAGGGAAGGGAACATCAGCGCGAAGGGTTTTTCCTCGCGATGCTTTCGTTGGCGGAGACGGCGGACGGCCGATGAGTCCCGCGCCGCGACGACGAGTTGGAAGCCACCCAGGCCTTTCAGCCCAACGATCCGGCCCCGTCGAATGGCGCAAGCGGCGGCCAGCAGCGCGTGGTGATTGCCAAAGATCGCGTCGCCGGAGGCGCTCCACAATTCCAGGTGCGGGCCGCAGAGTGGACAAGCATTGGGCTGGGCATGAAAACGGCGATTGCGGGGGTCTTCGTACTCGGCCTGGCACCGTGGGCACATCGGAAATCTCTTCATCGAGGTGTTCGCCCGGTCGTAAGGCAGCGATTCAATGATGCTGAAGCGCGGGCCGCAGTGGATGCAATTGGTAAACGGATAGCGGAAACGGCGGTTGGCTGGATCGAAGATTTCGCGCAGGCAATCGGGGCACGTGGCCGTGTCGGCCATCACCAAGGCGGACTTGTCGCCTCTAGTCTGGCTTTGGCGGATTTCAAAGCCGGTGTGGCCGGCGAGATCCAGCCAGGAAGCTTCCAGACCTTGGATGAAACTGCGCGGCGGCTTCTCGGCTCGGAGCCGCGGAAGAAAGCGTTCGACGCTGGCGCGCGCGCCTTCGACCTCGAGGCAGAGACCTTGAGGGGAATTGCTCACCCATCCGGCCAAACCGAGGTCTGTCGCGAGGCGGAAGACAAAGGGGCGAAATCCCACACCCTGAACGGCGCCGCGAACAGCAACCTTTAACCGCGCTGTACGATAATGTTTCAGATGCTCCGGCAAAATAGCCCCCTTCTTTCCCGCGGACTAGCTATTTATTGGCGAAGGAGTCTTATGTTTTGCTCAGGGCCGGATATGGGGAAAGCCGTTTGGAAAGATTTTGATCGGGGTTTTCAGGCGCCGGAACGCCGCTCGGCGAGGTAATGGTCGATGTTGACCACCGCCTTTTGCGCGTCGCGCACAGTCTCAATCATCGACACAGGCCACCGGACGATCGCGCCGGCCGCGAAGACGTCGGGAATGTTGGTCATTTGGCTCGCATCGACTTTGATGCAGCCCTGTTCGTCCAGGGCCAGATCGCCGAAGCCGGGGCAAGGGGGGAGTTTAGGTGGCGCAAATCCATAAGCGACCAGCACGACATCGGCGGGCACATCGAACTCGGTGCCTGGCATCGGGATTGGGGTGCGCCGGCCAGAGGCGTCGGGCGCGCCCAGGAGCACGCGCAAGCAGCGGACATGAGTCACAAAGCCGGAGGGATTGCCGCCGATAGCCACCGGCTGGCTGAGAAACAGGAAGCGCGCGCCCTCTTCCTCGGCGTTGCGCTGTTCTCTGGGATCCGCGGGCATGTTCTCCAGGTTCCGGCGGCAGAGACACAGGGCCTCGCTGGCGCCGCACCGGAGGGCAATGCGCAAGGCATCCATCGCGGTGTCACCCCCACCCAATACGACCACCCGCCGGCCCCGCACTTCAACCGGGGGAGTTTGAAGTGGCACATCGGAGGTGTAATGCAGCACGAAAGGATAGGCCTGGCAGACATTGCGCAACCCCGCCCCAGGGAGCGCCAGGGGAACGGGGTCGGTGCGGCCAAGGGCAATAAGCACGGCGTCAAATCCTCGGCGCAATTCGGCCAGGGTAATGTCCTGCCGGAAGTCCACGCCCATGCGGAAATCGACGCCCCGCTCCGTGAGCAGGCGCACGCGGCGCTCAATCATCGCGCGGTCAACCTTGAAGCCCGGCAGCCCGTTGACCAGGCGGCCGCCCGGTTTAAGGGGGCTGCCCATTATCGTCACCCCATAGCCCAGCCGCGCCAGCGCGTCGGCCGCGACGAGGCCGCAGAGGCCGGAGCCAATGACCGCAACGCGCTGTCCATTGGCAGAGAGCGAGGGCGGCTCGGTCACGCCGTGTTTCCAGCCGTAATCCAGGAGAAAGCGTGTAATGGAGCCGATGGGCACGGGGTCGGAGGGCTTGTCCAGAACGCACGCCGCTTCGCACAATCGTTTCTCCACGCAGATGTGCGCGACGAATTCGGGCAGGCTCTGCGTGGTAAAAAGCATTTCAGCCGCTTCCTGGAACTGACCGTCGGCGGTCAGCGCCAGCAATTGCGGAATGGGAACTTCCAGCGGGCAGGCGGCCACGCAGTTGGGGTTGGGACATTGAACGCAGCGGCTGGCCTGCTGGCTGGCGGTGGCTTCGTCGTAGGGGTGAAAGACCTCGCGAAAATCGGACAGGCGCTCGGTCACGGCGCGCTTGGGAGGTTCAACGCGATCAACTTCACGCCAGGCGTGTTTGGGATTCGAGCCTGCTCCGAGACTTGTACTCATACTTCAATTACGGTTCCGTTGTTTGCCATCTGAGTGTCTTCAACAATAAGTATATCTAACACAACTGCATCACACAACAAGAAAATATTATCTTCCATTCCTCAATCTCGGGTCGAATTCGCGAAGGCAGGCAAGGGAAGGATTTGAAGAGGGGTCGAATGCGCCCAGCGCAAGTGGCGGCAAAGGATCGCAATTATCAGCAATTGCTGGGGTTTTTGAGGGTTTTTGGGTCGGAGCGAGTCCAAAAAGGCAGGCTCGCGCAGAGGGCGGAGGGCGCGGAGAAGGGCAAGCCTTGAGTGGGCTTGAGCAAGCTTGACCGGGTATTACGTTAACGTTAACGCGAATGGGGTTGAATGGTTTCGGGTCGCCCGCGCGGTGGGGAGGCGACCGGCGCTTGCCGTTATGTCAAAGAGCAGTCCGACACTGCTTACTTTCCCATGTTATTATGGGACTTGCAGGTTCTTTTTGAGGGTTTTTTTTGGAGAGGCCGGAACGGGGCGGAAAGAGGCGGTTGCCGGAGATGGGAAGTGTTGAGGGAGAGGAGGTTTTGACAGGATTGAGAAGATGAGCAGGCTGAACGGGGTTTTGAAGGTTGTTTGAAGGTAAGCGGTAAGCGAGAGACACGCGACCCCAGCGGGATTTCTACAGATCCAAGGCGCGCGTGATGTCTTCGGCCTGGCCCAGCAGGACCTCGTAATCATAATTGCCCGGACCGCAGCATCTTTCCAGGTGGCGCACGATGCGGAGCGCTTGGGTCTCGGTCTCTCTGGGGCCACGCCGATAGAAAGGTTTGCCATTATAGCCAAAGGTGAACTGTTGAGCACACTGCGCCGCCTGCACCCCTCCAAACACCCGCGCCGCTTTCTTGTAGTCCTGATGCGGCACCAACCCGAGGCTCTGGGCATATTGAACGGCCTGCTCCACCAACTTCCGAGCGCAACAGGGTTCGACAGAGACCATCGGGAAGCTTGACCGGTAGTGATGCCGGATGCGACGGCGGTAGTCCTCGAGATCGCAGTCCTCGTAAACGGCCAGTTTTGCCCCGAGACAGAAGACATCCACCAGGAAGACGCCGACTTGGACGCGTTGCCCTTTGGCCTTGAAGCGGGCGATAATCACCCAACCAATCCCTTGGCCGAAAAGGTCCCTCAGCCAGAGAGCTTCATGAGTTGCGGGAGGCGCCTGCCCACCTGATACATCGTTCACGGTCCGAGCATATCCGGAAGGCGAGCGGAGGCAATGCTCTGATTTCAAAGTGGGCAAACTGGAAAGCGAAAGGGTCCTTGTATTTTGCTGTTTTCGGATTTGACAGAAGAGAAATGGAAGGCGCTCCGGCGGGGCTGGTATGTGGGAAACGACGGCTTCCTGGGCAAGTCGCGGGTCAGACTTGGGCGAAGGCTTCGGCCCGCAAAGCGGGATTCTCACAGCGGCGGCGCCAGGAAGGAGCAGTGGCGCCTGGCAGCCGAGCAGATGCTGCGGGAGGCCCTCGACGCCCTGCAACTGGCCGAGGCAGACCTCGATGAGATGGGAAAGGAAGCGCCCGAGAAGAAAGTGATCGCCTGGTGGCTCCGTAAACGGACGACGATGTCGCTGGCCTGTATAAGTGATCGGCTCAGGATGGGGCATCCGGCCACTGTGAGCCACGCCGTCAGCCAGGCCAAGCGCGGCGGGAACAGAGGGCTGGAACGGCTGAAACGAGAGGTTGAGCGTCTGGAAAGACCGGTTCAATGAACCGCAAAAACAGCAAAATACAAGGACTGACCCGTCGGCTTCCTTTACAGAGGAGGCCGTAGGATTGAACACAAATTAAATAGCCGCAAAAGGGCACAAGAAGCGCAGAAGTTCTTGTGGTTGTGTGCCTTTTGCGCTTTTTTGCGGCTATTCCCTTGGCCAGTCTATGCTTTCGACTTCTCAGTATAATCGCATATCCCCCCATCCAACCAGATTGCGGGGCGGAGAAAATACCAGCTCGATTCTTGAGGCGGGCGGTATTGATTGAGCGCCTCCGCGAGTTGTCGGCGCAGCGCTCCGCGACACGCTCCCGCGCTCCGCGCCATCCCGAAGCGGCGTCGCGCTTCGCTTCCCGCCGCACTCCAAAACGGGCGGCTACCTTGCCTGGCTGAAACCCGGCGCCGCTGCAACAAGCTGTCCGCCGAATCCGCTTGCCCCCCGCGTGGAAGCGTGCGAAATAGATGCCTGCTGAAAACGAATGGAAGGGTGGCTGAGTGGTTGAAGGCACCTGACTCGAAATCAGGCTTAGGGGAAACCCTAACGTGGGTTCGAATCCCACCCCTTCCGCCATCATTAAACTGTTGATTTTCAACAGGATGGCGCAACCAGAGGAGGCAAGTGCCAGTGAAAGTGCCAGTGAAATTAATACCGGGCTGCTGCTCAACAACTACTCCGGTAAAACTTGGCAATCACTCGCGACGACGGGATTCGCCGCCCGTCTGGTGTGTCTGACACGCCAAAAGCCGCGTGCGGCTTCATAACCTCGGACAAAGAAAGTCTGAGTTATGAAACGTCGTTACATCCTCTACCGCCGCAAACGCGGCGGCATGTTCTACATCGAAGACACTGAAACCCGGAAGCAGGAAAGCACTGGCACGAGAAATCGCGCCGAGGCCACGTCGCTGCTCAACGCCCGGAATGAATCCATCCGCCAACCGCAACTGAACCTCCAGATCGCCAAGGCCTATCTCGCCGGAACCGATTCGGGGGTTTCAAAACGGACCTGGCAGGACGCGTTCAACGCCATTACTGAAAACAAACATGGATCAACCAAAGAGCGCTGGCAGCGCGCCGTCAAACAGAAGGCATTTGATCTGATTCTTCCGCTGATCATTATCGAGACGCAGGCGGAGCAACTTTTCGCCTGCCTGAAGGCGGGGACGGTCAGCACGAATGTTCATCTGCGTGAGTTGCACAACTTTTGCATCTCAATGAACTGGCTGGCATGGCCGATCATTCCCAAACGGCTTTGGCCCAAAATCGAATACAAGCCCAAACGGGCCATTAGAGCGGACGAACACCAAAGGATTATCGAACGGGAATCGAATCCCGAAAACCGGAGTTTTTATGAACTGTGCTGGCATCTGGGCGGTTCACAAACGGACGTCGCTACCCTGGAGGCGGAGAACATTGATTGGAATGACCGCGTCATTTCCTATGCTCGTCGAAAAACTGGCAGTCGGGCGTTTATTCATTTTGGTCCGGCAGTGGAAACGATCCTCCGTTCGTTGCCGGTCCAAGGGCTTTTGTTCCCGAGGCTCGCTTTGCTGAAGGAAAAGTATCGGGGGCAAGAATTCAGACGCCGCTGCGCCGGTTTGGGAATCTTCGGCGTCACTCTGCATTGCTACCGTTATGCTTGGGCGGAGCGGGCGAAGATGTGCGGCTATCCAGAGCGATTCGCGCAGGAGGCGCTCGGCCACAACAGCAAGGCAGTGCATCGCGCCTACGCGCGCAAAGCCCAGGTGAGACTGCCGTCGCTGGAAAGCTACGAAAACCAGAAC
>JBEKSF010000190.1:0-14472 GCA_049517295.1 Verrucomicrobiota bacterium | reverse complement strand
CAATTGATCCACGGCGGCTTCCACCGCCTTGGTGATGCCGCGTTGAATCTCGATGGGGTTGGCCCCGGCGGTGACGAATTTCAGGCCTTGCGCATAAATCGCCTCGGCCAGAACGGTGGCGGTGGTGGTGCCATCGCCGGCCGCGTCGCTGGTCTTGCTGGCCACTTCGCGCACCATTTGGGCGCCCATGTTTTCATAAGGGTCTTCCAGTTCGATTTCCTTGGCGACGGTGACGCCGTCCTTGGTCACGGTGGGAGAGCCGAATTTTTTGTCGAGCACCACGTTGCGGCCTTTGGGACCGAGGGTGGCGACGACGGCGCGGGCCAATTTATTGACGCCCTTTAAGAGCGACTGGCGCGCGGCTTCTTCGAAGATGAGTTGTTTTGCTGCCATATGCTTTTCCTATGATAATCTGAGAATTAGAGGTTGACGAATGTGCGGTTACTCAATGATCGCGATGATGTCATCGGCATTAAAGATCTTGTAATCCTTTTCATTGACTTTGATTTCGGTGCCGCCGTACTTGCTCACCAGCACGCGGTCGCCCTTTTTGATTTCAAACGGAACTTTCTTCCCGTTGTCGTCGGTTTTGCCGGTGCCGAGGGCGATGACGATGCCTTCGGTGGGCTTTTCCTTGGCGGAATCGGGAATGATGATGCCGCCCTTTTTGACTTCTTTCTCTTCAGCCGGTTCGACAAGAATCCTGTCACCGAGAGGTTTGATGTTAATGGCCATAGTTATGATTTCCTTTGTTACTGTTCATTTTTTATTCTCTTTGAATCAAAATCCCGCCGCACCCGCGACCGGGAAAAGTCTTCTACGCCGCCACCACCGGGCCGGCGGCCACCAGGCGTTTTCGCCGGGCGTCCACATGGACGTTCATGCCTTCCAAAGCGCGCGAACCCAGCAACGATAAATCGTCCTTCTGGCCGAAGACCACTTCATCAATCGTCTCGTATTTATCCACGCGCAAAATCGCATAACCAACCGAACGGGTCAGAATCTGGCCGTTGGCCATCTGAATCAGCAGGTCCTTCTTGACCGGTTCGATACCGATGCGTTGCAAGATTTGGCCCGGCAACCAGGTGAATTCGCTTCCACAATCCACCAGCAGCTTGGGAACCACCGCGGACCGCTTTTGGTCCTTGTGATTCTCCACCTTGCAACCAACGTAAAATGTGCCCAGGCGTTTCAAATTATCTGTCCCATGGCTTGTCGCACGAGCGAACCGGATCTGTGTTGTAATTGGCCCGGTTGGTTTGCGACACCGCATCGCCCGGCCATAAATCCGGTAACACTCGCTTCGCAATTATTTCAATTTGTTGGCTTGTGGCCATTCCGTTTTGGTTTTTCAAATTTTCTGCTTAATTGTTTGGACCGCGGCATCACAACTCAACCGCGCCTTCAAGAAATCTGACCTTGCGGCACGGCCGTTAGCGGTGGTTCCGCTTATTTCTTCTCGTCCACCACTTCCGCGTCAATAATCGGGCCCTCTTCCTTGGCTTTGCTTAACGCCGGCAACAGTAGTGACGCCAATATGGAGATGACCGCGATTACCACCAGAAGCTCTATCAGCGTGAATCCTGACGGCGGCCGGCGAACGGCCGCCACGGGCGACTCTGCGGAGATTCTCACTGAATTGAAGATGACTCTTGTTGGTTTCATGTTTATTCCGTGTCTCATGGCGTGGCCCTCCTGGGAACGAAGCTGGCTGCCCGCTTTTTGGCTTCGGCCACTTGCTCGCGGCTTAGGTTTGCCTCAATGGCGTCGGCTTTAGCAGCGGAATCCGGAAGTCCGTGGGCCGCGGCGATGAGAAGCCATTTCAGCCCTTCCACGGGGTCTTTGGCAACGCCGACTCCCAGGACGCAACGCTGGCCGTAGTCGAATTGCGCCAGTGGCTCGCCGCCCTCCGCGGCCAGCTCGTACCATTTGGCAGCCAGGTTCTCATCTTGGCGGACGCCCCGGCCCTGTTCAAAAAGATAGGCCAGGTCGTACTGCGCCGCGGCATTGCCCGCGTTGGCGGCGCGGCTAAACCAGTTTGTCGCCTCGGTTATATCATAAGGAACACCCCGGCCGGCTTGATAGAGTTCACCGAGCGTAGCTTGGGCGTCCAGATCGCCATTGGTCGCCGCGGCGCGGTACCAGCGGGCAGCTTCCTTGTAGTCTGGTTTCACTCCAGCCCAGCCCGTGTAGGCCCTGGCAAGTTGCGCCTGAGCGGATGCGTTGCCCTTTTCAGCTTCGGCTTTCAGAGCGGTAATGTCCGGTGTCGGAGGCGCGGCAACGGGGGTGGGGCTGGATGAACGATTGCACGCCGCTCCGAGCGCCAGCAGGCACAGCAACGGAATTAGGATGGCGGGAGTGTAGTTCATCTTGATGAGCTAATCATCGTCTCCCACTGGCGCTGCCCATGCTGGGTAAGGCTCCTTGGAGCCTTTGATCGTGCGCCAGATGATCCGGTTGAGCACGTCGTCGGGGCATTGGTCGGCTTTTTCCAGGGGCAGGCGCGAGGAGGCATAGGCGTCATGGCTCAATACAGTGTCGCTGATTCTGCCAGGCTCGGGATTCATCTGATCCAGCGGGATGTTATTGGTGACTGCCAGATGAGGAGTGAGATCAAGCTGAGAGGTAAAACAGTCATACATGGGCGTCGCGGTGGCGTCCGGTCGGTTCATGGGAGGCAGACCCAGGATCAGTTCCATGGTGCGCAGAAAGCTGGTTTGGTTTTATTGGGTGATAGCCCAGTGCCCAACGGGCGACGTCGTCCATGCGGGGATCGCTGGGATTGGGCATCACATTCGACCGTGGATTGAGTGTCCAAGAACCGCCGTTCGGAAGCCAAACGACGGGGGGATAGGTACCCGGGATGGGTGGATTGACGTAATAAGTGTCATTATTGTCATCGGCGTACGCGGATGTCGCAACGTCAATTTGCCTCTGGTTGCTCGTGCAACGCATCGTTTTGGACTGTTCTTTCGAACGAGCCAAGGTTGGCAGCAATGGAGGGGCCAGAATGGCGATGATGGAGACCACCACCAAAAGTTCGATTAAGGTAAACGCCTGTTGTCTCGAACCAACTGTGCTCCCAGTGGCTTTTTTGCCTTCTATCAATTGTGTGAGGTGACGCATAAATCCAATTCAACCTTCCAGACCAGCCAACCGGTTCTCTCTTTAACCCCGGCCAGGAATTTCAACGCGATGCTACTGTAAGTTCAGCCGTCGATACCATGCAAGTGGATTTTTGTTAAATCTATGTGACGAAGTGATGCGACTGATGTTATCGCGCCGTGGCTCGAGGGATGAACGCCGCCGCCTGCTGTTCGGCTTCGCTGATTTGCGCCTGGCTCAAGCCCTTCTGAACGGATTCCGCTTTGGTTTTGGCATCGGCCCGGCCTTGCGCCCCAGCGAGCAACAGCCACTTGAATCCGGCAACCGGGTCTTGCGCGACACCGAAGCCTCCGAGATGTCGCTGGCCACAGTCGAATTGGGCCAAGGCATCACCGCCCTCGGCTGCGAGTTGATACCAGTAAGCGGCGAGTTATTCGTCCTTTGGCACCCTCTGGCCTCGCTGACACACGAACCCAAGATCATATTGCGCGGCGGTGCTGCCTTTCTTGGCGGCTTTGGTCAACCATCTCACCGCGTTTGTGATGTCGTGGGGAACTCCCTGCCCGGCATGATAATGAGGATTTTTTTCATCCCAGTTTCGTGCTAATCGTCGTCGCGGCCCGGAGTAGCCCACGCGGGATATGGTGCCTTACTTCCCTTCATCGCGTGCCAAAGAATCCGGTTCAGCAAATCCTCCGGACACTGGTCTGCCTTCTCCAGCGGCAGGCGCGCGGACGCATAGGCATCCTTGCGCAGGACCGCGTCTGAGATTTTCCGGGGCTCAGGGTTTATTTTATCCAGCGGCACATTGTTGGTCACCGCAAGGTAGGGGGTGAAATCCGGTTGATTGGTGAAGCAATCGAACATGGGAGTGGCGGTGGCGTCCATTTGGTTCATCGGCGGCAAGCCGAGAATCAACTCCATTGTTCGCAGCAGGCTGATCTGGTTGTATTGTGTGCTCACGACCGCCCCGCGTTTGCAATAAGGGCTGATGACGTAGGCTGTCGTCCTATAACCGCTGACATGGTCCCAGCCGGATTGCGGGTCGTCTTCAATGGCCATAACGCAGGTCTCCGGCCAGAAGCGGCTATGACTCAGCGCCTCGACAATTTGCCCGAACGCGAGGTCGTTATCCGCCACCTGGGCGGCCGGGACGGGGGAACCGGGGTCGGTGCCGCTGGTATGATCGTTGGGCAGCCCAATGATGACGAGATTTGGAAAATTTCCGGTTTGCTCGAAACCTTTCAACTCCTCGATAAAGGTCGCCGCGCGCTGCACATCGGGCACATCCATGTCCCAACCAATGTAATTGGCGTCCATGTAAGGCCGTAATGTCTCCACGCCCGGATCGCTGTGCATTTCGATGGTGGCAGTGCCGTGGATGAACTCGTTGTAGTGATCCATGAATTTGGGCTTGCCCGCCCGCGTTTTGTCCAGCCATTTCTTGCGCGTGATGGTGAACTCCCCGTAATCCCGCAACGTCTTCCCATGCGTCAGGCAATCATCCCAAATAAAGCCCTCCGGCGAGTAGGCCAGCGCATCCACCTCGTCGTCCTCGCAACCGTCCGGGTAGCTGCGTGGAAAGCCGGCGAAAAGTCTTTCCATGTAATCGGTAGCGAAGGCGGTCGTGGCCCATTCATGGCCGTCGGCGCTGAGAATCCCGGAGCAGTACGTGTTGTCCAGGAGCACAAAATCATGCGTGAACTTGTGTTGATTGGGCGTGACCTCTTCGCCAAAGACGCATAATTCCGGGTCACCATTTCCAGCCTTGATATCCCCCAACACCTGGTCGTAGGTGCGGTTCTCCTTGATCAGGTAAACCACATGTTTGAAAACGCTGGGTTCACCCACGCGTTCCGGCACGGGGCGCGCCGGCTGGCCGGTGCGTGCCGGCAGAGCCGCCAGCTTGAGCAGCGGATAACGCATTCCAGCCAATGCGCGCCTTGTATATTTCTTCAACTCCTTCTTGTTTGGATCTGTCACCAAGCTGATCCCGCCATAATACTGATGCGAATTGAATTCCACCTTGCCATTCGACTTGCGCGGGCGTCCGTTGCCCATGCCCTTGATGTTCGCCACGTAGAGTGCGTGGCGCGGCCAATCGCACACGATCGCCCCCGGAAACCATCCAACCGGGATCAACCCCAGCAACCTGGACTTTCCCGCCTTGAAATTGAAGACCGCGACCGCGTTCTGAGTGCCGTTGCAAACGAAAAGCCGCTTCCCGCTCTTGTCAAAGGCAAGCGCATTGGGACTTGCGCCGAACAAGTCCCCCGGATCTTGCCGCGCGCAAATCGTTTCCACCACGGCATCTGAACGCGTATCGATGACACTGAGCGTGTCGCTGGCCGCGTTGGCCGCCACAAGGTAGCGTCCGTCGGGGGAGAGCGCCAAGGCGCAAGTGTGTTTGCCTGTAAGAATCTCCGGCAAGACCTTGTTTGCCTTCGTATCGATCACCGTGACCGAGCCTTCACTGGCTACGCCATGCGCATCGACCCGCACCACGGTCCCCCTTCCAGCCGGTCCCGTCACGCTGTCCGCCGCCGGCCTGCGCCCGCCCCAATTGCTTGCATAAATCTTGTCTCCGACCGCCACCACATCATACGGCGCCACCCCGACCTCCCAAAGGCGCAGAACTTCGCCCGTGGCCGAATCCAACTCCGCCACGCGGTTGCCAAGATTCAACGCCACGTAAAGCCGCTTGCCGTCCTTGGAAAGCGCCAGTCCAGTGGGAATCTCCTCCTTCCGGCGCGGCGCGTTGGCCGGCGGCAGCGGAATCGAATACAGCGCTTGGACGCGATGCCGGGCGTCCACTCCAAACACCTTCACACTGCCGCTCACATTGGAGAGATAGATGCGTGATCCGTCCGGCGAAAAGGCTGCGTTCGTGACAGTCGCCTCCTCCGACGGCAGCAGAACTTTTTGCAACACCTTCGCGCTTGCCGGATCAATGACAATCAAATCATGCGACTTGCCCGAGGTCACGAGGATTCTGCCATCGGGACTGAGGGCCAGCGCTTGCGGACGAAGCCGCGGCAAATAAACTTGCCGGCCCGCTGGTTCAATAATCTGATTGACTGGTGTTACGGCGCGGTCCCCTTCGCCGCGTGTCGCCGGTTCACGGCTGGAAAAATCATCCGGGACACCCTGGGCGGCGCCGATTGAGGTGGCCGCCCACACAGCCAGGAACGCAAGAAATACTTTCATTTTCATCACCAGACCGAGGACTAATCATCCTTTGGCTCGGGCGCAACCACAAATGAACACCGGCTGACCATTTCACCAATATGTCACAGAGCCGAAACCTTTTCGACACCCGGAATACATTGTCGCGGGCCGCGCCTTAACATTCGCGGCGGCGCTGAATAGAGAATCATGCATGGCAGTCCAACTGCCAGTTAAAGCGCATGATCAGAACGAAGTTCGCCGTGTTTCACGGCGCTGGACAGCCTTTTGAATTCGTCGAAAGAAGCCTGGATTTCCATCCCGGCAGCGGTCAATGCCTTGTTGAAATATCCCTGGCGACAATCTGCGGTTCCGATTTGCATACGGTCGATGGGCGTCGTCGTGAACCCGTGCCTTGCGTGTTGGGGCACGAAGGTGTCGGACGGGTTGTCGCCGCCGGGCATGGCCGCGACGAGGGGTTGGTTGGGCGCCGGGTAACTTGGACCCTGGCGGACAGTTGCGGCGTTTGCCGCCCGTGCCGGGATTGGTCTCTGCCGCAAAAGTGCGAGCGATTGTTCAAGTACGGCCACGCCCTACTCAGCGACGGCACAGGTTTAAATGGCACTTATGCCTCCCATCTGGTGCTGCGCGCGGGAACCACCATATTTCCGTTGCCGGATACAGTCACCGATGAAATGGCCGCGCCGGCGAACTGCGCGCTCGCGACAATGGTCGCTTCGACAGAACCACTGGGCGCCGGCGGCGAAACCGCCGTAATTCAAGGTGCCGGACTGCTGGGCCTTTTTGGATGCTCCTTGCTGCGCGAAAGGGGCTGGCGGCGTGTCATGGTTATCGATACAAACCCCGCAAGATTGGAACTCGTACCGGCCTTCGGCGGTGAGCCGGTGCCGAACTCGGCGCGTGGTCACATTGCCGCAGGCTCTGCGGATGCCGTGATCGAGGCAACTGGCCGCGCTGAGGTCATTGCCGAGGGAATCGAACTGCTTCACCCAGGCGGCCGCTACCAGCTAGTCGGGTTGGTCCATCCCGAGTCGCACCTCGGCCTGACTGGTGAAATCATCATCCGCAAATGCCTGACGATCCAAGGCACGCACAACTATGCACCGGTCCATCTTGGCGCCGCCGTCGAGTTTCTGAAGTGCCGGGGACGAAGCCTCCCATGGGAGCGTCTGGTCTCGCCGCCGTTTCCCCTCGAGTCGCTCGAATTGGCGCTAACGCTGGCTCGCTCCGGAAACTGGCCCCGAGTAGCCATCCGGCCTGGCCCAGTGATTCCTAAATCTTCAAGAACAAGTTGCGACGATACATCCAATAGCAAATGAGCCACAAAACCAGCAGCATGAAGACCATTTCAGTGGCGGGTGCATAAGTCCGGCCAATGATATTGTAGATGTCTTTCCCAAGGAAGATCGGCAGCGTGCTTTTAATCGAATCGTCCCAAAGGTGGTCCGTGACATACATGGATATCGAATTCATGCCGACAACCACTAGCGGAAAGGCCCAACGCCGCCACCCTGCACAATCGATGACTGCGTAAAACGCCGCCAGTAAAAGCAACGTCCAGCCCCCGCTGAAAATCACCCATGATGGCGTCCAAATCCTCTTCACTGAAGGGCAGATGCCGGCGGCATCCAACAGTGCTCCCAAGGCAAGGCAGCCGATCCCGACCCCGGCCATCATCGCGATTTTGTTGAATTGGGACTTCGGCTGACGAAGGAATTGGCCAGTCAATAGTCCCAGGATCATGGTGGCCAAAGTCGGCACAAAACTAAGCGTCAAGTAGCCACCGTCATTAAAACGAAATGGCTCCTCCCGTGGAAAGAGATTCAGGAACCACTGGTCGAAAGCCGCCGCCGAGTTAGTGTTCTTGTCCCAATGCGCCGCAAAGCCAGAGAGATGCGGCCAGTTGGCGGGAACGCCGACGGTTTGATAGGCAAAACCTGCCGGCGGCACAGGATACAGAGCGAAAGCAGCCCAATAACCAAAGAGAATCGCCGCCAAAGTCGCTATCTGGACTTTGGGCGTTGTCCATGCAAGCAGGAAAAGAAAGACATAACCCATCCCGATCTGGCTGAGCGTATCCTCAAAAGTGTAATAAGTTTGAGGATGATGAAGAGAGCGAAGAAACACACCCAGGAACGTCAAAGCTAAGGCCCGCCAGACTGCATGTTTCACCATCGTTCCAAACGCCTGTCCGCCGGCTCGACGCTTGGCCAGTGAAAACGGCAACGCGACGCCCACCAGGAATGTAAACGAGGGTTGAATCAAGTCCCACAAACTGCACCCGCGCCATTCCGTATGTTCGGTTTGATAACTTAGAAATCGCCAGAAGTGGCTCTCCGGCATTTTTGCCGCGATGCGCGAAAAATTAAGACCATCTGAAGCCATTAGGAGCATGACAAAGCCCCGGTAGGCATCCATCGAAATCAACCTCGACGAAACCGCGATAGGTTGCCGTGGTCCGCTCGACGCGATTTCAGCCGAATATGCTGAACCTAAGACCTGACTCATGCATGGGTTTTATCGTTCTTGTACGCCTAACGGCAAGTCGAATCAACAACCCGCAATGTCGATGCGTTAACAATCGGCCGGATAGCTTTGGAACCTGACTGTTACATGCCTGCAACATGAATGTAACTTTAACAAGCACATCTTTCGTGCCATCGTTCCGCAACCGCGGCAATGCGCGCGGTTGTGATGTGGTCGTTGTCACGATGGAATATTTAATCGCGCCTGGCGCTGGTGTTGGGATGGTAAGGTATCCTTGAAAAGAAGTGTCATATCACTGGCGATGGCCGGCGCCTTCTTCTGGGCGGCAACCTTTTGTCGTGGCGCCTTCTCCATGACCAACTTCTTCAATTTTGAAAACAACCCCGTCCATCCCGTCGCCCTAAGCCCCGATGGAACCCGGCTCGCCGTTTGTAACCTACCCGACGACCGATTGGAAATCTTCGACGTTACTTCCGGCGCGCCCGTTTCTCTGGGCAGTGTCACAGTGGGCCTGGATCCAGTGACGGTCCGTTTCCGAACGGCGACGGAAATGTGGGTGGCCAATTATGTCTCCAGTACCATCAGCATAGTTGATCTGCCAACTATGCGGGTGACAGCCACTTTAGATGTTTCCAATGAACCAGCGGACGTGGTTTTTGCCGGGTCCCCGCCGCTGGCCTTCATTTCCTGCGAACGATTCAGCCTGGTGCAGGTGATCAATCCCTCCAACTATCTGACGGTGACAAATATCGCGCTCGACGGCAAACGCCCCAGGGCGATGGCTGTCAGCCCGGACGGGACGACTGTCTATGCAGCCTTCTTCCAGTCCGGCAACGCTTCGACGATCATCAGCACGGGCATCGGGCCGCTGGAATCGCTCCCCAGGGTCAACCCGGTGACGTTTCCGGACACGCCGTACGGCGGCGTGGACCCGCCGCCCAATAGCGGAACTAGTTTTGTTCCGGCGCTCAACCCGGCGTTATCCAACACGCCCGCCCCCGTGACCGGCATGATTGTCAAGAAGAACAGCACCGGCCGCTGGATGGATGACAACCAGGGGGATTGGACCGACTTGATCAGCGGGGAGGACGCCGCCTTGACCGGGCGCCTGCCGGGTTGGGACATGCCCGATCACGACCTGGCGGCCATCAACGCGGCCACATTCTCCGTCAATTACGCCACTGGCCTAATGAACCTCTGCATGACACTGGGCGTTAATCCCGCCACAGGCCAAATCGCCGTCGTCGGCACCGATGCCATCAACCAAATCCGATTTCAACCCGTGCTGAACGGGGTTTTTGTGCGAGTGGAGGCGGCCCTGGTTGATCCGGAGGCATTGACCAATCAGGTCATGGACCTGAATCCGCATTTGAATTATCAAACCACGGTGGTATCGGAATCGCTGCGCGAACTTTCCCTTGGCGATCCGCGCGCAGTGGAGTGGAATTCCGACGGCACGCGGGGATACATCACCGGGATGGGCTCGGGCAACCTGATCATCATCGATGCCCAGGGCCGTCGCATCGGGACCAATGCGCCCATCGACTTGGGCGAAGGCCCGACGGGCATGGCGTTGGACGAGGGGCGCAATCGGCTTTATGTGTACAATCGGTTTGATGGCAGCATCTCGACGGTCGATATCACGAATCAAGCCGTCAGCGCCACGTTGCCGTTGTTTGATCCAACACCGGCGGTCATCAAGACAGGAAGGCCGTTCCTGTATGACACCCAAATGACCTCCGGGCTGGGACAGGCCTCGTGCGCTTCCTGCCACGTGGATGCCCGGCCCGACGGCCAGGCGTGGGATCTGGGCGACCCAACTTCGACGGTCCAGGTCATTGATTCCACCTACAACTTTGCTGATCCGCTGCCAACAGTGACCAATAACTTTCATCCCATGAAGGGGCCGATGACAACGCCGACATTGCAAGACATCATTGGCCATGAGCCATTTCACTGGCGAGGGGATCGCCCGGGCATCGAGCAATTCAACATCGGCTTCACCAACTTGCTGGCCATGCCCGATGGGTTGGACACAAACGAAATGCAGGAACTGAAGAGTTTTCTGGGCACAATCGGCTTCGGCCCCAATCCGTTCCGCCCAATCGATAATTCCCTGTCCACGAATCTGGCCCTGCCCGGGCAGTTTGCCCTGGGCCGCGGCGTCCTGCCTGCCGGCGCGGCTCTGCCCAACGGCAACGCCAGCAACGGCTTGGCTATCTTCGGCGATGAGCAAAGCCCCAACGGCTGCGTTCTCTGCCATACGCTGCCCACGGGCCTGGGGCCGGACATGCACTTTAGAGGCAATCATTGGGAGCAGATTGCCCCCGGCACTAACTCCGACCATCATTTGGCCCTGGTGGCGATCCCGCGTTCGGACAACTTGCCATTCAAGATTCCGCAATTGCGAAACTTATTCGACAAGACCGGCATGGACCTGGCTCACACTAACAGCCGGTGTGGTTTTGGCTTTTCTCACGATGGCAGCGTCGATTCGTTGGTCAGCTTTGTTCAGGATTCGTTCCAATTGACAAATGATCAGCAAACGGCGGACTTGCTGGCCTTTCTGTTTTCTTTGACCGGCTCCGACCTCCCGACCGGCTCGTTGACCGATCCGGACAACGCGCCTGGCGTGTCCAGCCAGGACACCCCGGCCGCCACGGGTCTCCAGATCACTGTCAGCAACTCCACGGTCGTGCCGTTGCTCGACACCATGCTTTCCCTGGCATCCAATCCTGTTAGTCGGCTGGATCTCGTGGTTAAAGGACGGGAAAACGGCCAGCCGCGCGGGTGGTTCTTCGAGTGGATGAGCGGGTTTTTCCAGTCGGATCGGCTGGCGGAAACAGAGACACCCGCCCAATTGCTCGGCTTGGCGGCGCCCGGCAGCGAACAAACCTACACGCTCGTGCTCGCGGGATCAGGCGAACGCATCGGCATCGACCGCGATGCCGACGGTTACTTTGACCAGGACGAATTGGACGCCGGCTCCAACCCCGCCGACCCACTCTCCGTTCCAGCCGAGCCGCCCCCGCAAATCGGCGGCATAAGCCTGATTCTAAGCACCAACGGTGTCGCGCTCAATTTGTATGCCGTGCCAGGGCTGGCTTGCCAACTTCAGTACAAGAACAGTCTGGCGGACCTCGCCTGGACCACTCTCTCGACCAACGTCGCCGGCGTCGGTGCGCTTTCCGTCTCCGACCTGACCCGTCCCACCAACGCCGCCAGATTCTATCGCATTATCGCCGTGCCATGAACATTCGCTCCTGTTGGGTGCGGAAATTCATCCGTCCCCAACACGAATCGCAGAACGCGTTTTGAATTCGTGCCGTTCGCCGGCGCCGGTATGCTCTCGCCGATGAACAGCAGTTCCCAGAATTCGGCCAACCCGTTGATCGCAAAGGTTCAGCGACTTTTCAGCCGCGATCTGGCCTTGGAAAACGATTACTTGCGGCAGGAGAACAGAATTCTGCGGAGCAAACTGGGCACCCGGGTGTCTCTGACCGAAGCGGACCGACGCGTTCTGGTGAAGCACGGACTGCGGATTAAGGCTCGACTGGCCGAAGTCATTTCCATCGCCCAGCCTGAGACGCTGTTGGCCTGGAATCGTCGACAGAAACAGAAGAAATGGGCCTTCAAGAACACCTCGGCCAAGGTCGGACGTCCGCGCAAAGCCGGCGACACCGAAGCGCTGATTGTCCGCCTGGCCGAAGAGAATAACGGCTGGGGTTACAAGCGGATCTTTGGGGAGCTGAAGAAACTGGGACACCGCGCCTGTCCCAGGTACGTGCGCGACGTGCTCCGGCGCCATGGCCTGCCGTCTGCTCCCGATCGCAAAGGGCTGTCGTGGAAGCAGTTTATCCAGGCGCACTTGGAGGTCACCTGGGCGACGGACTTTCTTACCGAAGAGGTTTGGACGAGGGGCGGATTGGTGACGATTTACGCTTTGTTCATTCTGCATCTGGGCACTCGTCGGGTGTGGATGGCAGGCTGCACGGCGCAACCGCGCATCGCCTGGATGGCGCAACAGGCCCGGAACTTCTCCACGGTGGTCGCGGATTGGAAACTACCGTGTCGGTATCGGGTCCATGACCGGGACACCAGCTTCATCGCCTTGGACGGGGTGCTGAAAACCAACACGCTCCACATTCTCAAAACGCCCCCTCATTCGCCGCGGTGCAATGCTTTTGCTGAGCGTCACGTACGGGAAATACGTGCTACGCTTGATGATCTGATTCTGCTGGGTGAGTCGCACCCGCGCCGCACGCTCGCCGTCATCGAGGAACATCACAACGCGCGCCGCCCGCACCAAGGAATCGGTAATGTTATTCCGCTGGCCTTTGACTTCCCCGCAGAACCGGCGCTCCAAGCCGAGATTCAATGCGAGGCGGCCCTGGGTGGCCTCTTGAATCATTACTCAAGCGAACAAGCGGCCTGATGGCTCCGAGTTGGATGCATTGGCGGCCTGGGACATTGCCGCCAAGGGCCGATCCTTTCGACACGTTGTCTAAACCGCGCGGAGCTGCGTTGGGAAACAATCGGACAGATTGCCGCCACAATCCGCGGAGTCGTTTACTGGCGACCGCCCAGGCGCTAACCGCTACTTTCTCTCTCCAGATGAATTTCCGTACCATACACGCCTTTTCAACCCAGCATTCGTATTATTGACCAACGTTTTCCGCCATGTCGCAAACGCAGTTAATGTCGAGTCGTCAACATCCACAAACGGCAGCTTGCCAAACTTCTGCACTCAAAAGGCCAGGCCGCAGTCCTCCATGTCACAGGTTTTTCGTCTTTCAGGTGCAGCGCGTCCGGTTCCGTCTGATACCCGTTCATGGCTTCCTCAAGCGTCCTGCCCGAAGAACCCTTGTCAACACTGTCCGGGACATCGCCCGGGAGGTCCAGCTTTCCAGGCGGCAACCGCTCGCCTTGTCTTTAGATCTCTTTTAGTGCTTGCCTTGCCGTCACAGCCTTGGCTACCGTGTCCGCGTGAAGTGGAAAAAAATGTTGCAGGCCGTTGGACGCATTCATGTATGCGTAAAGCTGGACCGATGCCCGATGGCGTCAAAGTCCGCGAACTCGGCGGGATGGGGAATGCTCGTCGAAAACATCCTCCCACTCCAATTTTGGTGTTCGCAGTCCCGGCTTGGTGTCATTATCGGTTGCGTTCATGTTCGATCTCTTTGGTCAAAACACTACATGCTGGAAAAGCAAAAAAGTGAGATATTTTCGGGCGCGGATTTAGTCGCATTGCAAGTGCCTGCAAATAAAGCACTTCCAGCGCATGATTTTAGTTTGGCAGGATAGCTCAGTTGGTAGAGCAGAGGACTGAAAAGCCCTCCAGTTCCCATTCCAAAGCGTTTCAAAGCGTGCCATTTGTCGGATTGATTGCGATTTTTTACGAGGGAAGACTCTGTTTTTCATGTTTGTCTCATGTTTTCTCCTCGGTCCGGCCCTCAACCTGCAAAAGTAAGACAAAGTAAGACAAAATTCAGACGAACGGCCGAATTCAGACTGTGACGTCAGATGTGTCAACACCAGTAAAATTGTGGTTGATTATCATCCGTGTTATGGTTGATTATACGATCATGATTCGTCGCCACATTACCGACCATCTTTTGGAAGCTCTGGCGGACACACCGGTCGTGTTGGTCAACGGCGCCCGCCAAGCCGGCAAGAGCACTTTGGTGCAATCTG
>JBEKSF010000189.1:0-8644 GCA_049517295.1 Verrucomicrobiota bacterium | reverse complement strand
ATATGGCAGGGTAGGTGGCGAGATTCCTGCTCAGTTATATGCCGCCGTGGCCGAGATACTGGCCTGGGTTTACCGCGTCAACGCCTATCGGTATTACCGCGAGCAGAGCATGTCCGAGTCTTAAAACGCAATGGCACAGATTAAATCAGGCAAATCGAACCTGGCGCGCCTCTTCAAGAACGGCGATGTCCTTCTCATTGGCGGACTCTTCGGGACGGTCCTGCTGATGATCCTGCCCGTGAATCCGATGCTGCTGGACGGCTTTCTGGCCATCAGCATCGCGCTTTCGTTGCTCATTTTGCTCTCCATTATTTACGTCAAGGAACCGGCCGAATTCACCGGCTTCCCGACCTTGCTGCTCTTTGTCACGCTCTACCGGCTTTCGCTCAACATTGCCTCGACCCGATTGATCCTGCTCAATGGTTATGCCGGGCATATCATCGAAACGTTCGGCAATTACGTCGTGCATGGCAATTACGTCGTCGGTCTGGTCATCTTCTTGATTCTGGTCCTGATCAATTTCATCGTCATCACCAAGGGCGCCGGGCGCATCGCCGAAGTGGCGGCCCGCTTCACCTTGGACGCCATGCCCGGCAAGCAAATGGCCATCGATGCCGAACTCAACGCCGGCATCATCAATGAGGGCGAAGCCCGCCAGCGCCGCCGCAAAGTCGAACAGGAGGCCGACTTTTACGGCGCGATGGACGGCGCCAGCAAATTCGTGCGAGGCGACGCCATCGCTGCTATCCTGATCACCTTGATCAACGTGCTGGGCGGCTTTGCCATCGGCATTTTCCAAAAAGGGATGACGGTCAATGAAGCATTGCAACGGTTCACCCTTCTTTCCATTGGCGACGGCTTGGTCTCGCAAATCCCCGCCCTCATCACTTCCACCGCCGCCGGCATCCTCGTCACCCGCGCCGCCGCCAAGGAGGAACTGGGCAACGAGTTGACCAAGCAGTTGCTTTCCTATCCAAAGGTAATGACCATTCTCACCGGGATGCTTGGCGTCTTTGCCCTTCTGCCGGGGTTGCCGATGCTGCCGTTTGCTGTTCTCGCCTCCCTGACTGCCTTCATGGCTTACAATTTGAAGCGAGAACAACACGGCCCCGGTCGCGCCATCGCCGACGCCGCCCCCGGTGCGCCGCCGGCCAAAGGCGCCCCCGCCGCCACATCCGACAAACTGGAGTCGCTGCTCAATCTGGACGCCCTCCAGATTGAACTGGGCTATGGTCTCATTAACATGGCCGACAGCCGCAAAGGCGGCGATCTGCTCGAGCGCGTCACCGGCGTGCGCAAGACCTTCGCCCAGGAAATGGGCGTCATCATCCCCCCCATCCGCTTGCGCGACAATTTGCAGTTGGAAGCCAACCAATATCGCTTCCTCCTCAAGGGCAATCCGGTAGTTCAGGGCGAATTGATGCCCGGCCACTGGCTGGCCATGAATGCCTCCAACAGCAAGGTGGTCCTCAAAGGCATGCCCACCGTCGAACCCGTCTTCAAGCTCCCGGCCACCTGGATCGCGGAGGCCGAACGCAAAAACGCCGAGGTCTGCGGCTACACCGTCGTCGATGCCCCCTCAGTCCTGGTCACACACCTTTCTGAAACGGTCAAACGCAATTGCCACGAAATCCTCAGCCGGCAGGACGTGCAGAACCTTCTGGACAATCTCAAACAGACCAATCCGACCGTCGTGACCGAATTGATCCCCGCCCAGTTGAACGTCGGCCAGGTCCAGCGCATCCTCCAAAATCTTCTGGCCGAAGGCATCTCCATCCGCAACCTCGCCAGCATCCTGGAAAAGGTCAGCGATTACACCACCGTCACCAAAAACCCCGATGAATTATCCGAACACGCCCGCCGCGCTCTGGGCGCCCAAATCGTCAAGCCGTTTCAAGGCGAAAAAGGCGGTTTGCAGGCCATCACACTGGATCCGCGCCTGGAGCAGCAAATCGCCCAAGGCATGCGCCAGACGCCCTCGGAAATCACCTTGACGATGGAACCCAAGCTGGCCCGCCACATCGTCGATACCTTGTCCCAGCGCCTGCAGCAACTCCTCAGCGCCGGCCAACCCCCAGTCGTGCTGTGCGCGCCGCAAATCCGCCTGGCCTTCCGCCGCTTCTTTGAGACCACCTTCGCTGAATTGACCGTGCTCTCCTACGCGGAAGTCCCTCCGCGGGTTGAAATCCAGAGCGCCGCCATGATTCCTTGCCCGGAATGACATGAGCGAACCCATTCCCTTCATCGCCGCCTCCGCCGAGGAAGCCGTCGCTCAAATCCGCGCCCGCCTCGGTCCCGATGCCGTCGTGCTCAACGTCCGCCCGCTCAAGGCCCCCGGCTTGGCGCGCTTGTGGCAGAAGCCCATGATCGAAGTGGTGGCTTGCCGCCCCGCTCCGCCGCCGCCGCCGCCCGCACCCTCGCCGGACGTCTCCGAAGCCCTGGCCGGCTTGCGCGAGGAACTGGACGAAATCAAACAGCAAGTGGAACTGCACGACAGCGGCTGGCGCGTCGCCCCGTTGCTGGAAAAGACCGGCTTGCTCCCGCGACACGCCAAACAGATTCTTGACTCCGTCCAGGCCGGGCATGGCGAATTGCCGCCCTCCACTCTGGCGGGGGAAATCGCCCTGGTTCGCGCCCAATTGGCCCGCTCCTGGCGCGCGCCGCGTCCGTGCCTTCCCAATTCCCTTCACGTGCTCGCCGGCCCCGCCGGTTCCGGGAAAACGACGGCGCTGTGCAAGTGGCTGACCCAATTGACGCTGGTCGAGGGGCGTCTGGCTCGCGTCTGGCGTTTGGACGGCATCACCTCCAACACCGCCGAACCCTTGAGCGTGTATTGCGAAATCCTCGGCGTGCCTGCCGAACGCTCGTGGAACGCCCAATGCCGCTCCATTTCCGAAGACATTGGTTTCATTGATTTGCCCGGCGTGGACTGGAAGAATCCTCTGGCCATCCAGGAATTGGCCGGCCAATTTCAGCAATACGGCTCTCCGCACCTGCATCTGGTTCTCAACGGCGCCTACGATATTTCCGTGCTCTTGGCGCAAGTCCGCGCCTTCGCCTCGTTGCCCGTGGATGACCTCATCATCACCCATCTGGACGAGGAACAGCACTGGGGAAAACTCTGGAATCTGACCCTTGGGTCCGGCTGTCCGATCCGTCTTTTAAGCAGCGGCCACAACATCCCCGGCGACTTCTGCGAGGCCTCCGCCGAAATACTCTTCACCCGCCAATTTCCGCGCGCGCGGGCCGCCTCCCCAACAACGTCGATCTGAAACGCCTGTGCGGAAACCTCAAGCGTGCTCCCTCACCAAAAACTCCCGCTCAAGTCCCGCTCCAAACCGCCGATAATCGTAGCAGAGTAAAATACTCATGCTTGGACGTATCCGCCATTTGATTCCAGCTACATACGGCTTCATTGGTGTCGCCGGAGTGGTTTGGGCTGGGTCGGCATATTTGCCGGCTGTTGGGCCGGTCCCATTGCGCTTTAGCCCGCTGTCCGCGCCGGCCACCAACTGGGGTTGCCTGCCGCCGCCCAGCGCGAATGTCGCGCCCTCCTCCTCCCTGCCCGGAGACCAGGACGGGACTGCCAGCGCGATCGAGGCCCTGACGCCGGTCTTCCCGCTCACCACCAACTCGGCCGAACCCTACACAGCGGAAGCCCAATCGCCGGAGCCGCCCTCGCCTCCGGCCGAGACGGTTACCCCTGCCATGCTGCTCAAATACCTTCTCCCCGCCGCCAACGCCGCCGCCAGCGCCGCCACTAACGCCCCCATTCCCGGCCCGGCTCTCCCCGTGGGCTTTTCGCTCCCATCCGGTTTACCCCAACCCGCGCCGCCGACCGCGCCCCCCAAGGCCGCTAAATGAGAACGCTCTTATCGATTCCGTCCATCCTCCTGGCCGCCGCTCTGGCCGTGACCGCGGAAACAACTCCCCAATCCGCGCCGGATTTCGGGACGATGACCAGCACTAATGTGACCCAGCCCGCGGCGCCAGCCACCAATCAAGTCATTCCGGATCATTATTTTCAAGAGCAGTTGGACCTGGCCAGTCGCCAGCGCCACGATAAGTATCCGGCCTTGGCCGCCCGCACCCTCATCTCCCTTATTGAAACCAACGCCCCGCCCGAATTCAGCCGCAAGGCGCTCTTTGAATTGGCCTTGGCCATGCAGGACCAAGGTGATTTCGTCAAGTCCCAGCAGGTCTTTGCCCAATACCTCCACCTCTATCCCGACGACCCCAGCACGCCCGAAATCCTGCTCCGCCAGGGGCTGCTCTATCGCCAGATGGGCGTCAACACCCTGGCCATTTCCAAGTTCTACGCCGTCATGTCCACCGCCCTTAAACTCAAACTTGACAACATCGATTACTACAAGCGCCTCGTTCTCCAGGCCCAAACCGAAATCGCCGACACCTACTATCTGGAAGGCAGATTCGCCGAGTCGGCCGATTTTTACACGCGCATCCTCATGACCGCCAGCCCCAGCCTCAACCAGGAGCAAGTCCAATACAAACTCATCCGCTCCCTGGCCTACATCACCAACCATGTTGAAACCATCGTCCGCGCCCAATCCTTTCTCGAGCAATTCCCCTCCGTCTCTGATGTGCCCGAGGTGCGTTTCCTCCTGGCTTCCGCCTATAAAGGCGTCGGCCGCAACCAGGACGCCATGAAACAAGTCCTCTTGCTCCTGCAATCGCAGCAGGACAATGTCCACAAAGACCCGGATCTTTGGGTCTATTGGCAGCGCCGCGCCGGCAACGAAATCGCCAACCAGCTCTACAAGGAAGCCGACTACCTGGATGCCCTCCAGATCTATCAGAACCTGGCCAATCTCGACCCCTCCCCCTCCTGGCAGGCCCCGGTCTGGTATCAGACCGGCCTGGTCTATGAACAGTTGCAACAATGGCAGAAGGCCACCGACTCTTACAGCCTGATCACCGCGCGCCAAAACGAGTTCAAGAGCACCAACAGCCCCCCCAGCCTCGCCTCCATCTGCGACATGGCTCAATGGCGCAAAGACTACATCGTCTGGTCGGAAACGGCCCGCGCCGCCAACCGCGAGTTTCAGCGCAGCCCCCTCTATAAACCAGCTACCACCACTCAATGAATGCTCACCAGGAAATCATCGACACTTTGCGCCTGCACGCCGACCTCTGCCAGGAACTGCTGGCCGTCGTCGAACACGAGGGCCAGGCCCTGCGCCGCACCGATCACCCCTCCCTTTTTGAGTTCTATCAGATTAAAAAAACCTTGCTTCCGCGCCTCATTCAGTCGATAGATACCCTGCGCAAGCATCGTGTGGACTGGCAAACACTCAGCTTGGAAGAACGCGCGCGCCACCCGCAAGTGGGCGCATTGTTGCGCCGCAATCAGAACCTGACCATGAAGATCATTGTCCTGGACCGCGAGAACGAGCAGGCCCTCCTGCGCCGCGGCCTGGTGCCGCCACGCCATCTGCCCTCGGTCAACCGCCAGCGTCCTCATTTCGTCGCTGATCTCTATCGCCGCCAGGGCGCCGCGTGATGCTTGCGCATTCATGCCCATTGAAAAAATCATCGTTCTCGAAGACGATCTGATCGTCCGCAGAAACCTCGAACAGATGTTGCGCCAGCAACACTACGATGTGTCCACCGCCGACACCATCGCCGCCGCGCGCGAACTCCTGGCCAAGGACACCTTCGACCTGTTATTCCTGGATCTCCGACTCCCCGACGGCGAGGGGACCGATCTGCTGCGCGAACTCCAGGCCGACCCGGAAAAACCTCTCGTCGTCATGGTCACCGGCTTCGGCTCCGTCGAATCTGCCGTCGATTGCATGCGCAACGGCGCCTTCGATTACATGCTCAAGCCCTTCTCCTCCGACCAATTGCTGGTCACCTTGCGCAAAGCCGAGAACTTCAACCAACTGCTCAAGGTCAACGCCTACTTCAGCAATGCCGAGGAGGACGAATCGGGCAACGAACTCCAGGGCGCCAGCCCCGCCATGGAAAACCTCCGCCAATTGATCCGCAAAGTCGCCCGCACCCAGGCCACCGTCCTCATCACCGGCGAGAGCGGCACCGGCAAGGAACTGGTCGCCCGCGCCCTTTACCGCCAAAGCCCCCGCAACAACGCCCCCTTTATCAAAGTCAATTGCGCCGCCATTCCCGAAAACCTCATCGAAAGCGAGTTTTTCGGACACGAAAAAGGCGCCTTCACCGGCGCGCTGACCAAGCGGGAGGGCCGATTCGAACTGGCCCACAGCGGCACCATCCTGCTGGATGAAATCAGCGAAATCTCCCCCCAGGTCCAGGTCAAGCTCCTGCGCGTCTTGCAGGAGCGGGAACTGGAGCGGGTGGGCGGCAACCGCACCATCAAAGTCGATGTCCGCGTTATAGCCACCACCAACCGCCGCCTGGAGGAGAGCGTTGAACGCAACGAATTCCGCCAGGACCTCTTCTTCCGCCTCAACGTCGTCCCCATTCATGTCGCCCCTTTGCGCGACCACAAGGAGGACATCGCCCTTCTGACGCGCCAATTCATGCCTCGCTTCGCCCGCAAACACGGCGTGCGCGTGCGCGGCATTTCCGACCACTGCCTGGCCGCGCTCCAGGCCCATTCCTGGCCCGGCAACGTGCGCGAATTGCAAAACGCCATCGAGCGCGCCGTCATTCTCTGCGGCGACGCCGGCCTGTTGGAAGCCGAACACTTGGGCTTCACCGCCTCCCCGGCTGCCCCTCCTCCGGCGCCGGCTCCATCCGCCCTCGCGCCCGTCCCGCCGCCTCCCGCCGTTGCGCCGGAGGGCCAGCCACTCTCCCTGGCCGACTTGGAAAAAAACCACATTCTGTCTGTCATGCAAAAAGCCAGCAACCGTACCCAGGCGGCCAAGATCCTCGGCATCAGCATCCGCACCCTGCGCAACAAACTCAACGAGTACGGCCTCAAATCCAAGAGCGACGATACCGACCCTGACCCCGCCGAACCGGAGAATTAGGGCGGACCAGGGCCCATTCGTAACAGTCGCTAACCCTTTGAGTTGCAACAAGGATTGAGTTGTGACTGAACTCCCGCACGGAGACTTTTTACTCTGGCGGCATGTCGAATATTCAAAGGAGTCAGCCTGGGCTTTGTCCATGTCCGTCCATGTCCGTCCGTGTCCGTCCATGTCCGTCCGTGTCCGTCCGTGTCCGTCCATGAGGCGGGAAACGGGGAATCAAATAACACTCGGCTCTCAAGCCACTTCGACCTCGCATGTTCTTCCAATCCTGTTGCTTGAACCTCGAAGGCCAGCTCGCCACCAATGCCGTCCCCATCCCCTGCTGGCCCAGTGCCGGCCAAATGCAATACCTCGAGACATTCGATTACCCTTGCGCCGCCACGCAGATTCCAGAATCTTCACCCCGCCATCCCAAGAACCTGCCTCGCATCTCAATGCAAAGCCGCAATGCCCCAAAGACGCCGTTAAAATTACAAATGACAAATCCCAATTCTCAATGGATTCTCCCGCGCACAGACGCCGAGTTCGCGGAGAAAAAAGGAAAAATGATTGCCTTCTCTGCTCCCTCAACGGCTCTGCGCGATTGGCTGTTGCACGATTCTGCGCCACGGCGGGCCGACGGCCAACAACTCCGTTCCCTACGCCAGCGGCCAACCCTTGCCCGGCGCAATCAACGTGAGTTTCGCCGATGGCCACGCCCAACTGGTCAAACTCCCCCAACTCTGGACCTTCTACTGGCACCTCAACTGGAACCCCGCCCAAGTCATCGGCCCCTGACCATCCGTGTCATTCCTTTGAGATCTTTGCGCTCTTTTGCGGCCATTCCCTGGCCAAAACAAATCTCCAAAAATTCCGCGCTTTTTCCCCCAGTCGGTTTTTCCCCCTCGTGGAAATGTGATCAACTCCTGCGCGTGAAGGCATGGATGATGCCCTTATTGGGAAATTCGCGGGTCGATCAAGCAGGCGCCCAAACCGCCCGCGCCGCTCTTTTCCGTCCCCTTCCTCCCGGCGCGCTGCTCTTGGCAATCTCCACGTATAGAGTTGAAGATATTCAACCCGCCGGCCCGCCGCCCAACGGCTCCTCCCTCTCCTCAACTCCCCGCTTTGCGCTCATCACAGTGCGCCGTACCCCGCGCTGCATAAGTTCCATCAACCTCTCCTTCAACGCCTTGCGTTCATCGTGCCCGTCGCGGCAGACCTCCAGTCCCGCATCCCGAAAAATAAGAGAATCTTATCAATCTGCGCCAGCATTAGGACAACTGCTAAACTATTAACACTATTTTTTTCTTTTCCCTCATTTTATGAACGACAGACCCCGTTTCCTACCCCCCTCCGCGCCCCAAGCCGCTTACGGGACCCAAAGGCCCAATTACAATTGACAAATTTTCAATTGCCAATTCTCAATGGATTCTCCCGCGCAGAGACGCCCAGTTCGCGGAGAAAAAAGGAAAAATGATGGCCTTCTCCGCGCCCTCTGCTCCTCTGCGCGAGTCTGCCTTTTGGGACTCGCTCAGACCCCAAAAATCCTCAAAAACCCCAGCAATTGCTGATAATAGCCAGTTGTGTTTGGCAGACTATGTGCTGGGACCAAGTTTCAACGCGAGGCGGCCATGGAGGGCGTGAGATGACAGGGGAAATGACTCGGCTTTGTCTCGGTGAGCCTATTGGGG
>JBEKSF010000188.1:0-8677 GCA_049517295.1 Verrucomicrobiota bacterium | reverse complement strand
ATCTCAACTCCCTGGTTTTGAGCGAGAATGTCATCACCAACCTGTCGCCGTTGGCGGGTCTGTTCAATTTGCAAACGCTGTCTTTGTATAGCTGCCAAATTTCCGACCTCTCGCCGTTGGCGGGATTGACCAACCTTACCTACTTGCCATTCGGAGCCAATGCCATCACCAATCTCGCGCCGCTGGCCGGACTGTTCAACCTGCAAACACTCTTTCTCCCGTTCAACACGGTCCCGCTCGACCTGACTCCGCTGGCCGGCTTGACCAACCTCAACAATTTTTCCGCGCAGGGCGATGGGGTGACGAACCTCGCCCCGCTGGCCGGCCTGTTTCAATTGGGCGCGCTCAACCTCATCGGCAACGATATATACCGCCTGGCTGCGTTGGACGGCCTGACCAATCTCACCAGCCTGGAGTTGGCTAACAACCTGATCGCCAACATCAATCCCCTCACCAACCTGGTCAATCTGCAAACGGTGGACGTGAGCTACAACACCCTTTACCTGGAGGCGGGCGCGCCGGCCTCGAACGTTGTCAACACTCTGCTCAGCCGCAGCGTGAACCTGACTTATCTTCCGCAAAATCCCTCGCCCATCATCCGCAGCCAGCCCTCGGACTTGAGCCTGACTTCGGGCGACACGGCGGTGTTCACCGTGGTGGCCCTAGCCACCAATTCGCCCGACCTTTACTACCAATGGTATTTCAACGACAATCCCATGACGGACACGTCCGATGGGCGCATCAGCGGCACGCTCACAGCCACGGTCACGATCACCAACGTGGGCGCCGCGGACATCGGCGCTTACTATGTCGTCGTTTCCGATGACAACCCCGGCGAGATAATCTACAGCGACCCTGCGCAATTGGGTGCTGACCTGGCGGTGATTTTCGCCAACCCGGCGCTGGAGGCGGCGGTTCGCGCCGCCATTGGAATTCCGTCGGGCCGGATTTTGCAGTCGGATCTGGCGGGACTGACCACGCTGACGCTGGAGAATCAAGGCATCGCCAACGTGGAAGGGCTTGATCTGGCCACCAACCTGAATTACCTGGACCTGAGCGACAATCCGATCACCAACGCCAACCTGTTCGGCGGCCTGACTGCGCTGCAAGAATTGCGCCTGAACAACTGCGGGATCAGCAACCTGGTTTTCCTGGCCGGGCTGACGAACATTTGGAACCTGCAAATTGACGGCAATGAGTTCACCGATGTTTCGCCGGTGACCAACCTGCTGGCCACCCTCACCACCCTGCTCATGGAGAACAACCAGAGCACGAACATCGCCGTTCTGGCGGGCCTGACCAACCTGACGGACCTGGACGTCCACGGAAACAACCTCACCGATATTTCCTTCGTGTCCGGGTTGCAGGCGCTGTTCCAACTGGATGTCTCCCAGAACCTGGTCACGGACCTCAGTCCCGCGGCGGCCATCACGCACCTCAACTGGCTCTACGCCGGGGGAAACCAGATCGCCAGCGCGGATGTCCTTGATGGAATGCCCTTCCTTTACGTGCTCTACCTCAGCGGCAATCCGCTGCGGCAAGTGGACTTTCTCGCGGACATGCCGCAAATTTCCTGGCTGGCGCTGGACAACACGCAGGTAACCAACCTTGTTTTTCTGGAGAGCATGACCAACCTCTTCACGCTCGACCTGAGCTACATCCCCGCCGCGTCGGTGACGCCGATTTACAACCTGCCCAACTCGTGGAACCTCCAAAATTTCTACGTGCCCGGCCTGGGCCTGAGCAACATGAGCTTCGCGACGGTGATGACCAATCTGGTATCCACCAGCTTCGCCGTGAATGACATCGCCGACATTTCGCCCTTGGGCGGGGCGACCAACCTCATCTGGCTGAACCTGGAAAGCAACCGGGTGAGCGACGTCAGGCCCCTGGCGGCGAAAACCAATCTGGCGGACCTTTATCTGGCCTCGAACCAGGTCCACGATCTGAGCCCTCTTGCCGACGACACCAACTTGAACAGCATGAGCCTCTCTAAAAACGGCCTGTCCGACTTGACGCCGCTGGCCGGCTTGACGCGGATGACGTGGCTGGTCCTGCCCACCAACGACGTGCGAAGCACCGCCGGACTGGGCGCGATGACCAACCTGCAAACGCTGGATCTTTCCTACAACAGCCTCACCAACATCAGCAGCCTGGCGGGACTGCCGGCCTTGCAATGGCTGAACCTGGACGACAATGACCTGGCGGCCCTGCCGCCGGCGACGGTGTGGACCAACCTGCAAAACTTGTTTCTCGCGCAAAACCAAATTACCAACGTCTCCGGCCTTTCGGGCTTGAGTTCGTTGCTCTGGCTGGACTTGAGCGGCAACCGGCTGGCGGCCATCCAGACGCTGTCCGGGCTGGGCAGCCTGCAAAATCTCATCTTGACTGGCAACCAACTGACCAACCTCTCCGGGCTTTCGGGCCTGGGCCAGTTGTACTATCTGAATTTGAGCCTGAACCAGATGAAGACCCTTCCCGCGCTCAGCGGATTGCCCGGCCTTGGCTTCCTGGTGCTATCTGGAAACGAACTGGCCGCCTTTCCCGTGCTGAGCGGCCTCGCCAATTTGCAGACGCTGGATCTTTCCACCAACCGGATTACGGACCTGTCCAATATCACGACCGTTCCCTCGCTGCGCTGGTTGTACCTGGCGGAAAACCTCCTCACCACGATTGGTCCCCTCACGGCTCCGTCCGCGCCCGACCTCTATGACGTGGACCTCAGGCACAATTTCCTCGATACGAATTCCGCGTCGGCAGCGTCGGCGGTCGTCCTGCAACTCCGGAGCGAGGGGGTTTCTGTGGACTACCTCCCGCAACAGACGCTGACCCGGCCTTCCCTGAGCGCGCCGTTGCAATTGGGTGTGAACCAATTCCAGTTCACGATCAACAGCCTTCCCGCGCAGGTTTACCAAGTGCAAAGCTCGACCGATCTGATCCATTGGACCGGGCTGACGACGGTGACCAACGCCAGCGGCACGCTGCAGGTGACCGATCCTTCGCCGGCCGTGGCCGCAAAATTCTACCGGCTGCTCGAGCAGTAGGAGGTTCAGCCCTTGGCCGTGCCCATGCCCTCTTCAAAGGAGCCTTGGGCCAGCGGGAAGCAAAGCCGGTCGCGCACGTAGGCCACGCCGTCCGCGCTGGCCGCGTCCAGGTCGCGGTAGGCGCTCTCCGCCTCCACCACCAGCGGCGCGGTTTTTGTGCCCATCACCGCCCGGTAGCGCTGCGGATAACCGGCGTGTACCAGCAATTCGACGTAGCGGGTCATGTTCAACTCGCCGGTGGAGATGTCCACAAACTGCATGGCGCGCTTGGGCCAGGCCGGCTCCATCATGCGCAAGGGCAGGCCGGGCCGGATGACAATATTCTTGACGTGGCAGGCGTAAATGCGCGGCGCCACCTTCAGGAACCGCGTCTCCCAGTCCTCCCCCTCCCAGCAATGGGACGGGTCGGCGTTGACGGTGAGGCATTTGTCGCCGTCGCAAATTTGCGCCAGCATGTTGAAATCGTCCGCGCACATGGCGGCGGTGCCGGGATGGATTTCGTGGGCCAGGAAAATGCCCAGTTTGTTGGCGCGGGCGCGCAGCCGCTCGGTTTTCTTGACAAACCTTTCCCGGCCGCGCGCCAGCAGATCGTAATCGCCCCCCTTCCAGAAACCCCAGGGATAGCCCGTGGCCAGTTCCCATCCAAAGGCCACGCCCCAGAACATCGGCAGGATTTTGACGCCCAGGGCCGCCGCCAGATTCATCAGGCGCATCAGATAATCTTCGCTCCATTGCTCGATGGCGGTGGGCGATTTTTGGGCCACGTCCGGCGGCAGGAAGGGGCGCACCGTCGGGCTGTTGGTCCAGGCGGTGGTATGAACCCAAAAAGGGCAGTGGGCGGAAATGCCGTCCAGGGCCAGGCCGCGGGAGGCAAAGGCCTCCTTGATCTCCTCCGGGCTTTTGAATCGCTTTCCCTTTTCGAGCATGAAGTTGGAAGGCTGGGCGCCCGCGGCCCCGCTGGCCCGCGCATAATCCAAAAACTCGGTCAAAGATTTCGCGCCGTGCTGGGCGCCCTCCAGGCTGGGATGAAAACAGGTTTCAGGCATGTTCTCCTTTTCCCTCATTTTGAGTTGCAATGCAAGCCCTTGTTTTTCCGGCGAAAGCAAATTATTTTGGGAGGGACAAATGACGGCCATTTTTTACGACACGCACGCGCACCTCGATTTCCCGGATTTCGCCGCCGACCTGCCCGAGGTGGTGGCCCGCGCCCAGGCTGCCGGCATCACCAAAATCATTTCCATCGGCACCGACCTGGAGAGCAGCCGGCGCGCCGTGGCCATCGCCGAGCGTTTTCCGGCCGTTTTCGCCGCCGTCGGCTGGCATCCCGCGCATGTCAGCAGCGCCCCGCCGGACATCCGGCCCGCCTTGCGCCAACTGGCGGTCCATCCCAGGGTCGTGGCCATCGGGGAGACCGGGCTGGATTATCATCGCCCGCCCCGGGATGGCGGCGACCTGGCGCATTACAAAAGCAGACAAGCCGAACTTTTCCAACAGCAAATGGAAGTGGCGGTGGAATTGGGATTGAACTGCATCATCCATCAGCGGGATTGCTTTGCCGAGACGCTGGCGCAATTGCAGCCCTTCGCCGGAAAACTGCGGGGCGTCTTTCATTGTTTTTCGGAAAGCGTGGAGAGATTGCGCCAGGTGCTTGCGCTCGGCTCCCTGGTCAGTTACACGGGAATCCTCACCTTTAAAAACGCCGCCAACGTCCGGGAAAGCCTGGCGGCCACGCCGCTGGATCAATTCATGTTGGAAACCGATTGCCCGTTCCTGGCCCCCGTGCCGTATCGGGGCAGGCGTTGCGAGCCGGCCTACGTCAGCGAGATCTCCCGCGTCGCCGCCGAGGCAAAAAAATGTTCCCTCGAAGAACTGAGCGCGGCCACCGCCGCCACCGCCGGCCGGTTTTTTCATAAACTTTAAACCTTCAGCCTGGCCAGCGCTTCGGCCGCGCCCAACCCGGCAATTGCCACCGTCTTGTGCCGTGAAGTCTGGCCGCGAACAATTTGCACCGCCGACCGCGGGCAGCCCAGGGTCTCCGCCAGAAAACGGATCAGGGCCTCGTTGGCGGCTCCTTCCACGGGCGGGGCCGTGATCTTGATCTTGATCTCGTTGCCCAAAGGAGGCCCGATCTCATTCCTGGCGGCGCGCGGCTGAAGTTTCACCGCCAGGCAAATGCCCGCCGCATTCGTTGTCAAATAATTGGCCGCCATGGCCAACATCATGCCCCACCTTGCGCAATCTGCAACCGCGAGCCTCCTTTCCAGGAGCCCTCACCTCACCCTAACCCTCTCCCCTCCCATCGGATGGGAGCGGAGAGGGGACAGCAGAGGGAGACGAATTGTTCCACGGAGGTGTGTCGAGCAGGGGCTGGTTCGTGGGATTAGGATTAAGATTAGGATTAAGAGGAGGAGGAAGAATCGCCTGCCGGCCCGGCGGGGGCGCGATGTTGGTAGCTTTCGATCAAGTCCTTGATGCGGCGGGCGTCGGCCTTGGTGTGGCCGTGGCTTTCCATCGGATCGCTCCCGCCGCTGGATTCGATGAGGATTTTGGACCAGATAATACCCGTTTTGATGTGAATGGAGGCGACTTTGGAAATGGTGATGCTCATTTCATCCACATTAAACCAGGAGCGCTTGCGGCGCATGACCGATTTGTCGGTGACCTCGATGACGGTGGGGAACAAAAAATTGCCGCTGGTCCAACGGCTGGCGTGGAAAATGTCGGATGGCATGGGGTGAGTGTAATGGTGGGGAGAGAAACGTCAACCTTTCAACTGGCGCAGTGTCGCGCTGGTGGATTGGCCGGGGACGGCCGGGAGAATGACGATTGGGACGCCCAACTTCTCCAGCAGCCGCCGCTCGTCCTGGTTGATGGTGTCCAGCGTGTAATCGCCGCCTTTGGCATAAATGTCGGGCCGGACGGCTTCCAGGAAATGGCGCGCGTCCCGCTCGGGAAAGACGAAGACGGCGTCCACTGATTCCAGCGCCGCCACCACGGCAGCGCGGTCGGCCTCGCGGTTGAGCGGGCGGCCGGGGCCTTTGATCTGGCGGACGTGGGCGTCGCTGGTCAGGCCGACGAGGAGGGCATCGCCCAGGCGGCGGGCCTGTTGCAAATAAGTGACATGGCCAAGGTGCAGCAGGTCAAAACAGCCATTGGTCGCCACCAATTTGCGTCCGCGGCGGCGGAGATCTTCGCGCCAGGCGGGCAGGTCGGCGGCGGAGAGAATCTTCTTCGCGAAATCCGGGCTTGGGTTACGTGGCTCCATAATAAAAAACACCTTGATTAGGCTTGATTAGGCTTGATTGACCTTGGTTGGGAATGGCCCGGCTTGGCGTGTAAATGGTTCATGGAAAGGCGCTTGGATTGAATTGCCGCGAAAATGCGCAAAAATCGCAAAACAAGGTCTTTGATGGCCGCAAAGGAACGCGAGAGATCGCAAAAGACACAGCACCGCAGAGCCGCAACGAAAGGAATTGAACCACGGATTGCACCGATAGCACGGATAAGAAAATGCAGAATGCAAAATGCAGAATGCAGAATTCCGAATCCGTGTAATCGGAAATCTGCGGTAAAAAACCTTGGGGGAATTGTGATCGCGCTGAGGAGAAATGGGGTTGGCGGCATGGCCCCCCCCTAGGCCGGGAAGTGAAATTAGGTGAAAACAGGTGAAACTAGGTGAAAATAGGTGAAAACAGGTGAAAACAGGTTGAATGGGCCGGCATCCATTTCGGTGTTGGCACGCATGACAAGGCGCCGGGGATTTCTCCCCGCCCTCCGCGCCGGGCGCATCGTTCCGGAGGCGGCGCTGGACTGTGCCTACGTCTCTCACGCTGAGGATTCAACCATAGGTTCTAATTTTTGTCAAGGGCCAAGTCAAAAGAAAATGCGAGTGAGGATTTCGACGCAAAGGCGCCAAGGCGCGAAGCCGCAAAAAGGAGGAAGCATCCCAGCCTCTTTGCGTGTCAGCGGCTTTGGGTTAAGACTGCGGAATTGCCCGCAGATGACGCAGATTGACGCAGATACGGACAGGACAAACCAAGGCTGTTGAACAGGGAGCAAACGGAGGACACAGAGCAGAGGGGCGGCAGAGGAAATTATAAATGCTAAACGATAGATGGCGAGAAGTGCGGCGGAAGGGCGTTGGGGCGCGGTTTCTCAGGGCGCTGGCATCCCACGGGCGTCATGGTGAGAGGGTATGTTTGGCCTGGATAGATCAATCTAAAACTCAATGATTTACAGGCTGTTACGCATTTTATTGGACAAAGCCCTGGTCTGAACCCTTTGACCCTTTGAGAGGAGCGGCGGAAGGCAAGACCATGCAGGGCATCCGCCTTCGCCTGGCCAACGGCGGACAAGAAATCATAAACCACTGATTTCACGGATGGCGCGGATACGGGCAGGGCGAACGAAGGCTTTTAAACTGACCTCCCGGCCTTTGACGGCCCGGCATTCATGCAGAGATCAGTCCATAACTCAATGCTTTACAGGCTGTTACGCATTTTATTGGACAACGCTCTCGTCTGACCCCTTTGACCCCTTTGATGTATTGGATTTCGCGCAGTGTCACTTGGATATGGTGTTGGTGGAGACCGCGTTGCTGGAGAAGTCAAGTGGAGCTCCGGGCGGTCTGTTGGATTGCGTGGCAGGGGGCCATGTGAAACCCATGGATTGATAAAGGCCAAGCGCATCTTCCGCGACAGGGCTCCAGTGCGCAATTGAGAGGGGTCCATTGATGCCGCCGTCAAAAGTGTCACTGCTGAACTCCCAGACGCGGCCTGTGGCGCTGTCAATACGAAATACAACAGGCGTTTTGGTGCGCACATTGCCCTCCTCCACGGTCGCGGCGAAAAGCTGAAATCGGCCTGGGGTTAAGCCATCCGGGGCGGGAGGCTCAAAAGCGGCCGCCCGGTGCCTTTCGCTTTGTGGTTCGCTAGAAGGTTGGCTAAAAGTGGCAATGGCCAACAAGGCGAAGGTGAGGCTGGCAATTCTTTTCATTGGACTGCTTTATCACTATGAGGAGTCTTTGGCAATAGATTTTTGCCTCGTCAGTATCGTGGCGAAGCAGACGTTCGTCCTCACTGCGAATCGCTGACTGCGTTCCTCCTCGATCACTACTTTCGAGCAGGCTGCCGCCGTTGTCACCGCCGATGCGGTGGTGCAGATACCAGGGTCTTTCGTCCTTTGCGCGCCGACGGAGTGAGGAGCTAACGGGGCACTTCGGGAAAGCGGAGGTCGGGAAGTGTTATGAAGGGGGGGCCTGTATCCCGGTGATCAAGGCGCTGACAAGGTCTCGCGAGCCGCAATTTCCTGTTGAGAAGAGATTCCATTTTAAAGTTTCGTTCGCGCTTAACCACTGGTAATTCCCGCGTATTCGTTATGAGCGGCGTTCCGCCGGATATTTCAATTCTGTTCATTTTGTTCGCACTTTCGCCAGTTGGTTTCAACTGCGTGATGATGCTTACACGAGCCGCGTGGTACGGCTAGAAATGCGCCCGAACATACGGGACATATCCGGGCGTTGGATTTTGAGAAAATGTTCGGGCGCAAAAAACAGGATTGGAAAGCTAATCTTGTCCCAATTCTTTCCTAACGGCTTTCATTGCCCTCCCATATCGCGTGGCAAAAGAATTCTT
>JBEKSF010000187.1:0-10764 GCA_049517295.1 Verrucomicrobiota bacterium | reverse complement strand
ATCGGCAACGCGCCTCCGGTCGGGTTATGCGGCAGCGGGCTGCTGGACGTGGTCGGGGAACTGGCGGCGCACGGCGGGGTGGACAAAAACGGCCGCTTTCAAAGCAACGGCACCTTGCCGGAGCGCCCCTGGAAAAACCAGTTTGGGTCGCTCAACGGCAAGCTCTTCTTCTGCATCGCCGATCCGGTTTATTTGTCGCAGAAAGACGTGCGGCAGGTGCAATTGGCCAAGGCCGCTGTTCGCGCCGGGATTGATCTTATGCTCCGCGCCAACGGTCTGGCCGCCGCCCAAGTGGATCGTGTCCTGATCGCCGGCTCGTTTGGCTTTCATTTGCGCACGGCCAGCTTGATTCATCTGGGTCTTTTGCCGCGCGAGTTCGGGGACCGTGTGGAGTTTGTCGGCAACACCTCCAAGTCCGGGGCGCGGGCCTTTCTGCTCAACCGCCGTTTGCGGGACAAATTGAAACAACTCGCGCAACGGGTGCGCGTGCTCGAATTGGCCAATGATCCGGCGTTCCAGAAAACCTTCGTTCAGGCCCTTTCCTTCTGATTATGCCCAAAAAGCCATCCATCTCCTGTTCGGATTGCGGACTGCTCAACTGCCATCGCAAGGACAAGCGGTTCCCGGATTTCTGCCTGACTAAGGGGGCGAACCGCGAAATGGTCCGCAATGTTTCCAAGCGTTATCGCGGACGGAAATCGGACGCGGTCATCGCCCGCGCGGCGGCGGAAGTCGAAGGCGTCTATTACGGCAAGCTGACGCGCGTCGAGGAAATCATCGCCTTCGCCAATCGCATCGGCGCGAAACGGATCGGGATCGCGACGTGCATCGGGCTGATTCAGGAAACACGGGTTTTTGTCAAAGTCCTCAAGGCGCACGGTCTCCTGCCTTATACCGTGCTTTGCAAAGTCGGCTCTGTGGACAAAACGGAGATCGGCATTCCTGATGAACTCAAGGTCAAGAGAGGTTCCTACGAGGCGATTTGCAACCCAATCCTCCAAGCGCGGCTGCTCAATGAACAGAAAACCGATCTCAACGTCATTGTCGGTTTGTGTGTCGGGCACGATTCCCTGTTCATCAAGCACTCCGATGCGCCGGTGACGACCCTGATTACAAAGGACCGAGTGCTTGGCCATAATCCCGCCGCCGCGCTTTACACGAGCAATTTCTATTATCAGCGGCTCTTGCAGCCGGGGCAAAAACTGTGACGGACAACGCAATCTAACCCATCATCCTTATGGCCAGATACGAAAATATTTTACAGGCGATCGGACGCACGCCGCTCATCCGCCTGCGCCGGATCGGCACGGACATCGCATCGCCCATTTACGCCAAAGTCGAATCGTTGAATCCCGGTGGCAGCGTGAAAGACCGCGTTGGGTTTGCGATGGTTGAGGCGGCGGAAAAAGCCGGGTTGCTCAAACCCGACGGCACCATCGTTGAGGCGACCGCCGGAAATACCGGCATGGGATTGGCGCTCGTGGCGGCGGTCAAGGGCTACCGCTTGATCGTGGTGCTGCCCGACAAAATGAGCGCCGAAAAAATTTCCCTCTTGCGGGCTTATGGCGCGGAAGTGGTCATCACCGCCACCAACGTGCCGCCGGATTCCCCGGAAAGCTACAACGGAGTCGCTGACCGGCTCGCGCGGGAAATCCCAGGCGCGTACCGGCCGGATCAGTTCAGCAACCCGAACAATCCGCTGGCGCATTATTTGACCACCGGACAGGAAATCTGGACGGACAGCGAGGGGCATGTTGAGGTGTTTGTCGCCAGCATGGGCACTGGCGGCACCATTTCGGGAACAGCGCGATACTTGAAGGAACGCAACCCGGCCATTACCATTGTCGGCGCTGACCCCGAAGGCTCCATTCTTTCAGGAGACGCCCCGCATTCCTACAAAGTGGAGGGAATTGGCGAGGATTTCATCCCCAAATTCAACCGCCAGGTCGTGGACGAAATGGTGCGCGTGAGCGACAAGGATTCGTTCAACACCGCGCGGCGTCTGGCGCGCGAGGAGGGCATTCTGGTCGGCGGTTCGTCAGGCACCGCATTGGCGGCGGCGCTCAAATATGCCCAACGCCTGACCCAACCGCGCGAGATCGTGGTCCTGCTTCCCGACACGGGCCGCAATTACATCAGCAAAATCTTCTCGGACGAATGGATGCGGGAAAACGGTTTCTGGCAGGACCGCGTCGCGCGCCCGGTCAAAATCGCCCAGGTGCTCGGCCAGAAAAAAGTCCTGCCGCCGCTGATTTCCGTGCAGCCACAGGACAAGTTGAAGGCCGCCATCCAACTCTTCCAGCAGCACAACATTTCGCAACTGCCGGTCATTGAGAACAACCGGGTCGTCGGCAGCCTGAATGAGGCTTCCATCATGAAAACCCTCCATGATGGCGTGGATTTGAACAACCAGGAAATCCGCGCGGTCATGGGCAAGCCGCTGCCGGTGCTCGATGAGAACACCGACATCGCGGAAGCCTACCGCTTGCTGCTGGGCGGCTCACCGGCTATCGTTGTTTTGCGCGGCGAAACGCCCTTCGGCCTGATCAGCCGGTTTGACTTTATCAACGCACTCATAAATCAGGACACTTATGGAATTTGAAACTCTCGCTATTCACGACGGCCAGGCGCCCGAACCCCGTACCGGCGCGGTCAGTGTGCCCATTTACCAGACTTCAACCTACGAACAGGACGGCATCGGCCGCCCGCGGCTCGGATATGATTACTCGCGCAGCATCAATCCCACGCGCCAGGCGTTGGAATCGGCGCTGGCGCTGGTGGAAAACGGGAAACACGGTCTCGCCTTTGCTTCCGGCGTCGCGGCGACGGTGGGGGCGCTCCAAGTGCTGAAACCGGGCGACCAGATTCTCGCCGGCAATGACTCCTACGGCGGCACGTATCGCGTCTTTGAGCGCATTCTCCGTCCGTGGGGCGTGGACACCCGCTATGGGGACGCCTCCGACACCGGCCGGTTTGCCGAAGGCATCACGCCGGCGACGCGGCTGATTTGGATCGAAACGCCGACCAATCCGCTGCTCAAGCTGGCGGACATCGCCGCGCTGGCCAAGCTGGCCAATCAGCACCATCTTCTGCTCGTCGTGGACAACACATTCGCCAGTCCGTACCTCCAGCAGCCGCTCAACCTCGGCGCGCACGCCGTGGTTCACAGCACAACGAAGTATCTCGGCGGCCACAGCGATGTCGTGGGCGGCGCGTTCATCACCTCCGACCAGGCGGTCTATGAAACCGTAAAGTATTATCAGAACGCCGCTGGCGCCGTCCCCGGACCATGGGATTCATGGCTGGTGTTGCGCGGGCTGAAAACGTTGAAGGTGCGAATGTGCGAACAAACCGCCAGCGCCATGCATCTGGCACAGGTTCTGGAAAAACATCCGTCGGTGAATCGCGTTTATTATCCCGGCCTGCCAAGCCATCCGCAACACGAGTTGGCAAAACGCCAGATGCGCGGTTTCGGCGGCATGATCAGTTTTGAACTCAAGGGCGGATTTCCAGCCGTCGAACGGCTGGTGTCGCGCCTGAAATTATTTGTGCTCGCGGAGAGCCTCGGCGGCGTGGAATCGCTGCTCTGCTATCCGCCGCGCATGACCCATGCCGCGCTGTCGCCTGAGGAGCGCGCGCGGCGTGGTATTCATGACAATTTAGTCCGGCTTTCTGTCGGCCTGGAAAACGCCTCGGATTTGGAAGCCGATCTGGTCAACGCATTGAAGGAGTAATTCCATTGCCCCAAGCCAGCAAGAGAACAAGCGTCTTCGGTGAGTCCGTCATCCGGCGGATGACCCGCGTTGCCAATGCGCACGGCGCGATCAATCTGTCCCAGGGGTTTCCCGATTTTGATCCGCCGGAGGCTTTGTTGAAGGCTGCCGAACGGGCCGCCCGCCACGGCCCGCACCAATACGCCGTCACATGGGGCGCGCCGAACTTCCGGCAGGCCCTGGCGCGAAAGCAATCGCGATTCATGGGGTTGCCGCTCGATCCCGACGCGCATTTCGTCGTCACCTGCGGCAGCACTGAGGCCATGATGGCGGCGATGATGACCGCCTGCAATCCGGGCGACAAAGTCATCGTGTTCTCGCCGTTCTATGAGAATTACGTCGCGGATATGATTCTGTCCGGCGCTGAACCGGTCTATGTCGCACTCCGCCCGCCTGATTTTGCGTTCGATACGGACGAATTGCGCCGGGCCTTCGAACAGAAGCCAAAGGCGCTGATCCTATGCAACCCGTCAAACCCGTCGGGCAAGGTTTTCACGCGGGAGGAGTTGCTCTTCATCGCAAAGCTGGCGGCCGAACACGACACCTTTGTCATCACGGACGAAGTCTATGAGCACATTATTTACGCGCCGCACGAGCACGTCTATTTTGCGGCGCTGCCCGGAATGTTCGAGCGGACGATTTCGTGCAGCTCGCTGTCCAAGACCTACTCCATCACAGGCTGGCGGCTTGGCTATGTCATTGCGCCGCCGGAGGTGATCCACTCCGCCCGAAAGGTTCATGACTTTCTCACCGTGGGCGCGGCGGCTCCGTTGCAGGAAGCGGCCGTGGCAGGATTGGAGTTGCCCGAAAGCTACTACCACGAACTGCAAGCCGTCTATGCCGAAAAGCGCGACGTGTTTCTGAAATATCTCGACCAAGCCGGCCTGACCTACACCAAGCCGCAGGGCGCTTATTACGTGATGGTGGACATCACGGAGTTCGGCTGGAACGACGACACGGCGTTCTGCGAATGGCTGGCGCGCGAGGCTGGGGTGGCGGCGGTGCCCGGATCAAGCTTCTTTCGCGAGCCGGTGAAACACCTGATCCGGTTCCATTTCGCCAAACAGACCCCGACGTTGCAAGCCGCCGGCGAACGGCTGCTCAAGCTGCGCGAGAGAGCCAGGGGACGCGGCCATTGATGCGGACTGGCATGGACGGTCAATATGGCTTTGGTCAGCCGATCCGAATTTTATGTGCCGCGGATCGAGCTTGATCACCAACGCTCATTCCGCAGGGCTTGAAACCAACTCAAGGAATTTGGTGCCGCCATCCGTAGCCTCGGTCACTGTCTCGTGTGAGTACCGTGGGAGAGATGCTTCCTTTGACGCCTGCTTCGGCTCTTGAGCCGATGCAGATGGATTGCCACCGGGTTGATTTTTCATGGTCGAAGTAGAACAGCAACCACCAGCCAGGAGAAGACACAATAAATAAGATTTAGACTTAATCATATATCGTATTAGTATCATTGAAAATATACCCCTAAACCGCTGCAAGTCAAAATGACGGCTTTTGGATTGCCGGTCACGGATGTTGATTAAATCAATAGAGATGATAATGTACAGGCCATGAAACTCTCTGTTCGCGGAGAATATGCCTTGCGCGCCCTGTTGGTCTTGACCTTGCACTACGGTGAAAACGTCGTGCATATCCAGACGATTTCTGCGGAGCAGAGGATTCCGAAGAAATTCCTGTCGCAGATCCTCAACGATCTGAAAACTCTGGGGGCTGTGGAAAGCAGGCGCGGCGCACGGGGCGGCTATCGTCTGGCACGCCCACCGGAGAGAATCACGCTGGCCTCCATTGTGCGGCATGTGGAGGGGGCGATGGCCCCGGTAAGCTGCGTGAGCGAACACTTCTACAAACGCTGCACATGCCCCGACGAAGCACTATGCCCCATCCGTGATGTGATGAAGCAGGCCCGCGAGGCGGTGGTCAAGGTCATGGAAAGCTTGACGCTGGCGGATTTGCGCGACCGGGCGAGGCGTTTGGGGAACCCTGCAGCGGGAGCGATGGATTTTGCCATTTAGACACCGGGAGGAACAACGAGTTTTGTAGCAGAATTGAACCGCCTGCCGCAAGAGGCCTTGGCGAAGCGATGCAGCCAGACATCCACGGATGAGGCACGGCGAAGCCTTGGAAAATCGAAGCTGGCTCTGGACGATTTCGCCAGCTTGCTTTCGCCCGCGGCGTGTGAATTGCTGGAACCGATGGCCCGGCGTTCGCAAGCGGTGACGCGCCGCCGGTTTGGCAATGTCATGCGGCTTTTTGCCCCGCTCTACCTTTCCAACGAGTGTGTCAACAACTGCAAGTATTGCGGGTTTTCTCGCAACAACCCAATCCTGCGCGTGACGTTGAGCGTGGAGGAGACCAGGCGCGAGGCCAAGGCCCTGCAAGCGGAAGGATTCCGCAACATTTTGCTGGTCGCGGGGGAACATCCAAAATTTGTCAGCCGCCGATATCTGGTGGATTGCATCACGGCGCTGCACGGGGAATTTCCGTCGGTCTCGCTAGAGATTGGACCGATGGAAACGGAGGATTATCGGTCATTGGTGGAGGCGGGTGCCGACTGTCTGGTCGTTTTTCAGGAAACATATAACCGCGCCATTTATGGCGAAATGCACACGTCAGGGCCCAAGCGCAATTTCGAATGGCGCCTGGAAACGCCGGAACGAGCTTATGCGGCGGGCTTTCGACGTCTGGGTATTGGCGCGTTGTATGGGTTGTCCGACTGGCGCTCGGAAGCCATTTGTTTGGCGGCCCACGCGGAATACCTGTTGCGCCATTGCTGGAAGGCGCAGTTGACCATCTCGTTGCCCCGTCTGCGGCCCTGCGCGGGCGAATTCCAGCCCGTCACACATATAAGCGAGCGCGACATCGCGCAACTGGTGTGCGCCTTGCGGCTGTTCCTGCCGGACGTGGGCATTGTGCTTTCCACGCGGGAACGCGCCGAATTCCGGGACGGGCTGTTCCCTCTGGGCATCACGATGATCAGCGCTGGCAGCCACACTGAACCGGGCGGCTACACGGGCGCAGGCCGGGAACACCTTCATCACACCGAGCGCGGTCGCGTTGTGGCCCTGGCCACCCCGGCACGCGAAAAGCAAGCACAGGACGGGGGAACGTCCGCAACGGGGCAGTTCGAAATCGCCGATACCCGGTCTTCCGCCCAAGTGGCCGCCATGTTGCGCCGCCTTGGGTATGAACCCGTCTGGAAGGACTGGGACGCCTCATTGAGCGCGTGACGGGGCCGCGCGTCATCCCCAACGGGCGGAATCTGCCGCACCACTGCCCTGGAGCTCCGCGCTGCGCCTCGTATTGCGACAATTGACATTGAACATATACCTGCAAGGTGTCGCTTTCCAAAATATTCCAACTATTTCGAAAAATACATAATAAAGTCTATTGACATAGTAGAGATTTGTTGTATTATCACCACGTTCAAATGAACAATATCGTGAAAATTGAATCGGATAAGGCCGGAGGCCAGACCCCGGAAAAACTCCCGGCTTGGTTGCAATTGGTGCGCGAGCACGTCGGGTCTCTGAAGTTCGGGACGGTGCAGGTCACGGTCCATGACTCGCGTGTTGTCCAAGTTGAACGAGTCGAAAAGCTGCGCTTTGAGAAACCAGAACCAGGCGGCGGCTAATAATTATCATGATGAAAATTAGCGGAGGCTGAACGGTCCACCGAAGCCTCCCGTGAGAGCAAAACGAGTAGTTTATGAAGAATACTTTGAGTGTGGTCCGGCCCGGCGCCATTTCGGAGGCTGGAAATCTTAGGGCGGCGACACGGCGATCCATCGCCGATTTGCTGGCGCCGTTGGAGCAGGCTGCCGCGAAGTCGCCGAACATTGTCGTCAATCGTGACGCCCGATTTGAGGCGGACGGCGAATCTTACGTCCTGCCGCGTTATCTTTTCATCGGCCCCAAGAGCGGCGACGCGCCCATTCGGATTGGGATTTTTGCCGCGATCCACGGGGATGAGCCGGAAGGAGCCTACGCGGCGGTTCGGTTCCTCCAATTCTTGGAGAATTATGCTGATTTGGCCGCGGGTTATTGCCTGTCGGTTTATCCGGTCTGCAATCCGACCGGTTTTGAGGACAACACGCGCCACTCGCGCCGGGGGAAGGATTTGAACCGCGAATTTTGGAGCAAATCCCGGGAGCCGGAAGTGGGGTTGTTGCAGGCGGATCTGGTCTCGCGCTCCTTTCATGGAATCATTTCGCTGCATGTGGATGACACCAGTGACGGGTTCTACGGCATTGTGGGCGGGGCAACTCTGACCAAGCATCTGATCGAGCCGGCGCTGAAGGCGGCGGATGCGTTTCTGCCGCTGGATCGCCGGGCGCTGATTGATGGATTCCCCGCGCGCCAATCCGTTGTTCGTGAGACTTTCCCCGGAGTGCTCAGCGCCCCGCCGGTTGTCCGGTCGCGCCCGTTTGAAATCGTCCTTGAGGCGCCCAAGGGGCAACCGGCGTTCTTGACGGAGAGTGCGTTTGTGGCCGCCTTGCAATCCATATTGGCCGGCTACCGCAAGTTCATTGCTTACGCTCAAAACCTCTAAATCCAACATGAAATTTGCCTTCCTCACGAGAGAGTGGCCTAAACAAAACAACATTGGAACTGACCGGTTTCCCGGAAGTTCCGCGATGAAGAAACAAAACTGAATCAACCATTGGAAATTTGGACATATGAAAAAGCTGAAACTGAATAGAATTGCGGCTGCCGGACTTGTGCTGGCGGGACTGGGCTTGGCCACGGGCGTTCGCGCCGATGTGGAGATCTTTCTGGCGGGCGGAAACGCCAGCCAAAATATCATTTATGACCGCATCACCAACATCCTCTCCGGCGGAGTCACCAATTACACGATATCGGCAACCAATTCCACTGTCCGACGATTCGTTGGATCCATCTCATCCGGACCTGGCTCCGGTTTGGGAGCGATCACGATTGACACCTCACTGCTGGGGGCCGTGCAGGGATTGCAGGACGTGGGAGTCAACACCGAAACTCTGGCCACGGGCGCTTCGGCGGTTCCGACGGTGGCCGTTTCCTCCACTTCACCCGGCGCGGTCGCCGTGAATGGCGGCGTACTGACCCGAGTCGGCCCAACCCTGGTGGCGCCCTACGCCTACGTCAAAAAGTCCTCCGCCTCGGCCAATCTGGCCAACGTGACGAACCTGACGGCGCGGCAGGCGCAGTTCCTGGAAGCCAACGCCGGCCTTTTCCCCTCGGCCGCCTTGGGAGGCGCCAGCACGAGTGATACCGTATATTTCGTCGGACGAAACCTCGAATCGGCCGTTCGCACCGAAATTGACGCCAATATCAACTTCAGCGGCACTATTTCCAGCTTTGTAACCAACTCCTCCGGCCAGGCCACACAGGACCCCAACCAGTCCGATCCAGGCCAAAACAGCGGGACGGCTGTCAAGGCGTTGTTGAATGTGCTCACCAACACCATCGCCACACTGGCGGCATCGGACATCGGCTCATTCACGCCGCTGGCCTACGAGGGCGTGCCGTATTCGATAGCGAACGTGGAGAACGGCAGTTATCCGCTTTGGTTTTACGAGAATTACTATTATCAAAGCAGCGGGGCGACCACGCCGAGCGCGAACCAACTGGTGATTATCAACCTGCTCATCGGAGCGATCACCAACTCGACTTATCAGTCCACCAGTTCGCTCTTTATTAACAACTACGCGCCGTTAAGCGGCATGCAGTGGTACCGCGAACAGACTTCGGACGGAGGAAAAATATTGTCCAACAACTACTGATCGTTCCGACCTTCAACCCTTGCGGAAATCCATGAAAAATATTTTTCAATTAACACTCGTCGGGCTGGCGCTGCTGGGAGCGTCTCCGTTGCGAGGCGGCACGACGTATCAGGACGGCGATGTCCTGCTCATCTTCCGGCAGACGGGACAGAACGATGTGGAATACGACATCGGAAACATCAGCCAGTTCACCAACCATCCCAACGGCTATGCGGCGGCGGTTACGGGATGGGACCCCAATGTGGCGACGGGCGTGTTCGGATCGGACCTGACCGGCGTGAGCGTCATCATCGCCTCGACCACGAGCCTGACTAATGCCAATCGGACATCCTGGTTGAGCAGCGGCAATCCGACGGCAACCATCAGCGACGTGACTCCCACCATCTGGCAGGGCAACCTGTGGAGTGTTATCAACGCCATCGGCAACAGGCCGAAGACGTACCTTCCGAAGGAGACGTTTCCTTACTCGCTCGATCCGGGCGGCGTGGCGTCCTACGACTACATTGCTTCCGGCGGCGGACAGAATGAATTCGACCTCCCGCAACTGGGAGGCAACGTGAACTTCACGGTGGAACAGGTCATCCCTGGATTATTCGGGTTTTGGGCCATCCAGCCTCACGCGACTCCAGAACCGGCTGCCACCCAACTGGGCAGCTTCTACATTGACGCCAGCGGCAATCTCACCTTTATCGTTGGGCCGCCGGAACCGACGATTGTGGGGATCACACAGGCTGGGAATGTGGCCTCGGTAACATTCACAACATTGCCAGTCGGCACCTATTCGCTGGCCTACACCACCACGCTGGGCAGCCCGGTATCGGCATGGACAGTGGTCAGCGGACCTGTTGCCGGCAACGGCGGCAACCAATCGCTTACTTACACGAACACGACTGCGGATAGTGCGGGCTACTTCGAGGTGGTGTATTCGCCGTAGCCGGGACTCAGAGCACGGCAGCCCCTTTCTCCTGGGGGGCTGCCGTTGTCCGTTCCATTTGTCGAGAGGACAACCACAACAAATGAAAATCAAAATGCTGATATCCGCCACTCTGGTGTTCGCGAAGACCTGCCACCTTACGGCGCAGCCAACGAATCCCCCTTCCGCCACAAACTCCGCGCCGGCGGTGGAGACGGCATTCAACGTGAACGGTTATCATGTTGACGGCAACACGGTGTTGCCGGCGGAGAAACTTGATTTTCTCACCAACTACACCGGGT
>JBEKSF010000186.1:0-8848 GCA_049517295.1 Verrucomicrobiota bacterium | reverse complement strand
AACGCCGAGCACGCCAGCATCTTCGACGCCCACCTCCTCGTGCTCGAAGACCCCACGCTGATCGACTCGGTCACCGGCCTGATCCAGTCCAAAAAAATCAACGTCGAAGCCGCCTTCCAGGAATTCGCGGATAAGTACGCCGCCACCTTGAACGCCATAGACGACGCCTACTTGCGCGAGCGGGCGGCGGACATGCGCGATGTGACCTCGCGCATCATGAACAACCTGCTGGGGCACCACAGCCACGCGGATCTTCAGACTTTGCGCGAACCGTGCATTCTCATCAGTGAGGACTTGTCTCCATCGGAAATGGCCACCATTTCCCGCAAAACGGTTCTCGGTTTCGCCACCGAGGCCGGCAGCAAGACCTCGCATACCGCCATCATGGCCCGCTCCCTCCAGATCCCCGCCATCGTCGGACTCAAAGACATCACCTCCAAAGTCAAGTCCGGCACCCACGCGTTGCTGGACGGTTACAACGGCTCGCTCATTGTCAACCCTAGCGATCAGATCCTCTTCGAATACGGCCAGTTGGTCCGACGCCAGGCCTCCATCGAGGAAAAGTTGCGCGCCTTGCAACATCTGGAGGCCATCACGCTTGACGGCCTCAAAATCACGCTCTCGGCCAACATCGAACAGACCAGCGACCTCGAAGCGGTCCGGGCCTACGGGGCCGACGGGGTGGGGTTGTTTCGCACCGAATATCTGTTCATCAACCGCGAGACGCTGCCGACGGAGGAGGAGCAGTACCAGGCCTACCGCCAGGTCGCCGCCGCTGTCAAGCCCGGCCATGTCATTATCCGCACCCTGGACCTGGGTGGCGACAAATTCCTTACCCACTTGCGGATTCCGACGGAGATGAATCCCTTTTTGGGTTGGCGCGCCATCCGCTTTTGCCTGGAGGAGCGCGAGATTTTCCGCACCCAGTTGCGGGCCATTCTCCGCGCCAGCGCCGAGGGCAACGTCAAGATCATGTACCCGATGATCTCCGGCCACACAGAGGTGGAGAAGGCCGGCGCCTTTGTCGAGGAGTACAAAAAAGAGTTGAGCGCCGAGAATCTTCCCTACGACCCGAACATCGAAATCGGCGCCATGATCGAGATCCCCTCCGCGGCTGTCGCCGCCGACATGCTGGCCAAGCGCGTCAAATTCTTCAGCCTCGGCACCAACGATCTCATCCAGTATTCCCTGGCGGTGGACCGGTTGAACGAGCGCATCGCCCACCTCTACGAGCCAACCCATCCGGCCGTCTTGCGCCTCATCAAATGGACCGCCGACGCCGCCGCTCGCAATGGCATCTGGTGCGGCGTCTGCGGCGAAATGGCCGGCGACCCCTTCTTAACCCCGCTGTTGCTGGGCCTGGGAGTGACCGAACTGAGCCTGGCGCCCCCGTTGTTGCCCCACGTCAAATACCTCATCCGCCGCCTCAAAATGGACGACGCCCGCGAATTGGCCAACTTCGCCTTGAATTGCGAATCGGCCCAGGAAATCATGGACCATTCGCAGGCCCTGGCGAAGCGGATCGCCCCCAGCTTGTTCGAAAGTCAGACCTGAAGTTTTTTGGACGGACGGCGCCGCCGCGCCGCGCCGGAATCCGAGAGATAAGTTGACGAGATGTTGCAATTAAAAATCTATGAAAGTTTTAATCCTGGCCGCCGGCTATGCCACGCGCCTTTACCCGCTGACCCTCACCCAGCCCAAGCCCTTGCTGCCCGTCGCCGGGAAGCCGATGATTGATTACGTTCTGGACAACATCGCTCCCATTGGCGGCATCGACCGCGTCTATGTCGTGACCAACGCCAAGTTCGCCGCCCAGTTCCAGACATGGTCCGACCACTATCGCGCCACAAAATCCAAACTGGACTTCACCATCGTCAACGACGGCTCGACCGACGACAGCAACAAGCTCGGCGCCATCGGCGACATTCACCTGGTGATCACGAAGGAAAAAATCGACGACGATTTGATCGTGGTGGCGGGGGACAATCTGTTCAGCGAAAAACTCGATGGTTTCGGCGCCGTCTGCCGCCGCAACAACGCGCCCGTCCTGGCCGTCTATGACGTCGGCAGCCTGGAGGAAATCAAGAAATACAATTCCATCTCCCTCGACGCCGCGGGCCGGATCACGTTCTTCGAGGAGAAACCCAAGGCGCCCACCAGCACGCTGACCGGCATCGCCCTTTACTATTATCCGAAATCGACCCTGCCGCTGATTCATCAATACATCGCGGAGAAAAACAACCCCGACCAGCCCGGCCGCCTGGTGCAATGGCTCTACCGCCGCGCGCCGGTCTATACCTGGCGCGTGCCTGGAATTTGGTTTGACATCGGCTCCAAAGACAGCCTGGAAGAGGCCGGCCGCGTTTTTGCCGGCCTCAACGCAAAGACACCGCGTCCTTGACAGTCAACAAGACCTCATGTCTGGTCACGGCTTCGCCGCCGGCGCGTGCCGCCCTTTGAACGTCAACTCGGCGATGGCCGATTTGTCCAGTTCGCCCAATCCTTCGCTTACCATCTTGTCATATTGCTTTTTGGTTGCAGCCGCCAGTGGCAGGATCAGCCCCTGTTCTTTGGCCAGGCGCAGGGCGATGCCGGAATCCTTGGCGGCGTGCGCGGCGGAAAAGAAGCAACTGTGCTCGCGGTTCTGCATGTCCTCGCCATCGGTCTGGAGCACGCGCGAGTTGGCGCCCGTCTGCGAGAAAACCTCCCGCAACATGCCCAGGTCCAGGCCCAGCGCCGCGCCCAAGCCCAGCCCTTCGGCCAACCCCGCGGTGTTGATGTTCATTACCATGTTGACCAGGGCCTTGACTTCCGCCGCCTTGCCGGCGGGGCCGATGTAACGCATTGAGGCGGCCAGTTTCTCCAGAATCGGTTTGGCGCGCTGGAATGTCTCCTCAGCGCCGGCGCACATCAGGTAGAGCGTGCCTTCCCGCGCCTGTGTGATGCTCGAAGCCATGCAGGCCTCCAGCGGTTGCGCGCCGGCTTTCGCCGCCTTGCCCGCGACCCAGACATGGACGGCGGGCGAGACAGTCGCGCAATTGATAAAGAGCTTGCCGCGCGCCCGCGCCAGCAATCCGCCAAGGTAAATGCTTTTCATCGCCTTGTCGTCCGTCACGACGGTGATGATCACGTCGGAAAGTTGGGTCACTCGCTTCAAGTCCGCGCAGGCCTCAGCTCCCAGTTCCGCCGCAAGCGCGGTGGCGGCGGCCGGGTTCACGTCATGGACGGCCACGACAGCGAACCCCTGGTCTTTCAAGCGGCGCGCCATGTTCGCTCCCATGCGGCCGACTCCGACAAATCCAATTCTTTCCATAAGCGGATTGGGTTAAATTGCTGTGCTCGCGATGTTTGCCGCTCTGGCCGGCCAAAGTAAATGAAAACCCGCCGGAGGTTGGCAAAAGCGCCGCCGCGGCTTACTGTGATCGCCTGTGGATTTCCTGCCGCCGGAATTGGAAACGATTCTCCGGGACACGCCCGAGCTGCAACGGGCCTACCTGGTCGGCGGTTGCGTCCGCGACGTCCTCGCGGGCCGGCCGCCCGGCAAGGATTTTGACGTCGAAGTCTTCGGCCTCGGTTACGAACAGTTGAGCGCCGCCCTCGCCCGCTGGGGCCGCACCGATCTGGTCGGTCGCTCTTTTGGCGTCGTCAAACTCTCCACCCCCAGCGGCTTCGACTACGACTTCACCATCCCTCGCACCGACTCCAAAGTCGCGCCCGGACACAAGGGCTTCGCTGTCGAGTTCGATCCGGACATCACGCCGCGGGAGGCGGCCGCGCGCCGGGATTTCACCATCAACGCCATCATGTACGATCCCCGCGCGCGCCGGGTGCTTGATTTTTTTGGCGGCGCGGCCGACTTGAAAAACCGCGTCCTGCGCCACACCGGCGCGGCCTTTGCGGAGGACCCCTTGCGGGTCTTGCGCGGAATGCAGTTTGCGGCGCGCTTTGATCTGCGGGCCGCGCCCGAAACAGTCGCGCTGTCCCGGCAAATCAAACACAGTTATGGCGAACTGGCCGTCGAGCGCGTGCGCGAGGAATGGTTCAAATGGGCCCAATTCGCCGCGCGTCCCTCGGCTGGCCTGCGCTTTTTGGTTGACACGGAATGGGTCGATCATTTTCCCGAAATCAAGGCCTTGATCGGCACGCCCCAGGAACCGGAATGGCACCCGGAGGGCGACGTCTTCATCCACACCTGCCATTGTTGCGACGCCCTGGCGCGCCTGCCCGGATGGCGGGAGGCCGATGCCGTCTCCCGCCTGGTCTATACGCTGGCGGTTTTGGCCCACGATTTCGGCAAACCCTCCACCACTCATCAGGCGCCCAAAGAGGGCCGGCTGCGCATCGTCTCGCCGGGACACGAAGAAGCCGGCGCGGAACTGGCCAAAACGTTCCTCGACCGGCTGCGCGCGCCCATTTCCATTCAGGAACGGGTGATTTCCCTGGTGCGCCACCACCTCTTTCATTTGGAAACAATCACCGACCGGGCCGTGCGCCGGCTGGCCAAACGGCTGGAGCCGGAAACCATCCAGGGCCTTTGCCTGGTGATGACGGCCGACAGCCAGGGTCGCCCGCCGCGCCCCGCGGTCGAACCGGAAAACGTCAAGGCGCTCCTGCAACGGGCGCATGAATTGGAAGTCAAGCAAAAACCGCCCCAGCCGATCCTCATGGGCCGGCATTTGATCGAACTGGGCCTGACGCCGGGAAGCCAGTTCGGCGTGATTCTGGACCAGGCCTACGACGCCCAATTGGAGGGCGCCTTCAACAACCTGCCCGAGGCCCTCCGCTGGCTGGCCGTCCGCGGCGACTTTCAGTTCCCCGACGACCTGAAGAGGCGGTTGCGGAACGATTCAGAGGCGCCACGGTAGGACACGCAAGGTTTAGCGGTAAAAGGAATTGCATCGTGAATTTGCGTGATGCAATGTCCGAAAGGACGATTGGTTGAATAATTGTTATGCGCAAGATCAATACAAACAATCTAGCCGAAGTCGCCTGGTCTTCGCCCAAAGGAAAGTTCGCTGGCGCGCGCAAGAAAAATTCAGAGGAATTGGGGCGCAAGCCGCGATCTACGGACCTGAATGAGCGGCATCCTTTCGACTTGGAGATTTGCCGCGTCCCGCCGGGCAAGACGCCTTACCCGTACCACGCTCATAGCGCGCAGTGGGAATTTTACCACGTAATCTCGGGCAGTGGCGTTGTGCGGCACAAGGATGGAACGACCGTAATCGAAGCTGGGGACGCCTTCATCTTTCAGCCGGGCGAGCCTCACCAGATCAGCAATGACGGCGCGCAAGACCTGGTCCTGTATGTCGTTGCGGACAATCCGATTGGCGAGTCATGTTATTATCCTGACAGCAAGAAGTGGTTCGTCCTGATACCCGACCCCAGACTCGTCCGCTCCGATGCCTTGAATTATTACGACGGCGAGGAATGAAATTGCAGATGCCCGCCAAGGTAAAGCCCCCAACTGACTCGGAATTGAAGGCCATTCTGGGTTCCGCTGGCGTTTTGTGGTCCGACATCGTCCGCGCTGTCGAAGACACGATTTCACCACTCGACATGGAGTGGAGGCCGTCCAAAACCGAGTTTGGTCGAATATGCCTGCTTCAGCACAAGAAGAGAACGCTGCTTTATCTGACGCCCGAGAAGGAGACGGTTCGGATAGCGATCGTTCTTGGTGAGCGGGCCTACGATCTTGCAATGGCCAGTTCGCTTCCCGCTGCGATCAAGAAGATGTTTTCAGAAGCCAAGCCGTATGCCGAAGGCCGGGGCATTCGTTTTTCGGTGAGTTCACTCAGCGACGTTTCAACGATTAAAAAGTTAGTGGAGATAAAGACCACGCCTAAATAATCACGGTGTCATTCCCAGGGCCTGGAGCTGTTCTCGCGCCTGGGGGTAATCCGGCCGCTGGCGCAATGCCAGCCGATACTGTTCGGCCGCCTCCTCCTTGCGCCCCTGCCGCGCCAGGCAATAGCCGAGGTTGAAATGGGCCTCCGGGTTTTCCGGCTTGAGCCGCAGCGCGGTGCGATAATGCGCCGCCGCTTCCTCCAGCCTTCCCTGCTGGACCAGCGCGTTGGCCAGGTTGTTGTGCGTCTGCGGATCGCGCGGATCAATTCCCAGGCAAATCTCATACTCCTTGATCGCGCCCGCAAGGTCCCCCTTCATCGCCAGCGCGTTGCCCAAGTCGCTGTGCGCCCCCAGGTAGTTCTCCCTGTAGAGCACCGCCAGCCGGAACTGGGCGATGGCTTCGTCGAGCTTGCCATGCGTCGCCAGCGCGATGCCGTAATTATTATGCGCGTCGGCGTGGCGCGGGTCCTCCTCCAGGGCGACTTGGTACTCATGGATGGCGGCGTCGGTGAAACCGACGCTGGCCAGCGCGTTTCCCAGATTGTTGTGGGCCTCCGTCAGGCGGGGATTCAGGCTCAGAGCTTTGATGTACTCATTGGTCGCCTCCGGGTAACGGCCCAAAGCCGCCCATGCAAAACCCAGATTGTTGTGCGCCTCGTCGTAGTTCGGATTAATCTTCAAGGCGCTCTGGTAATACTTCATCGCCTTCTCCGTTTCCCCGCGGTTGGACAGGAAATAACCCAGATTATTGTAGGCCAGATAATTGCTCTCCGTCACCGCCACCGCGTGTTCAAAGAGCGTGTCGCTGTCCCGCCAATAGCCGGTCTGTATCGGCGTCAATACTACGCACGCCGCGGCCGCCAGTCCGGCCGCCGCCGCCAGAATCCACGGCCGTGGCGCCCACTCGTGCGCCGCCCAAACCGCCATGATCAATATCCCCACAGACGGCACGTAGCTGTAACGGTCCGCCATCGATTGTATCCCCACCTGCACCAATCCGATCGTCGGCGCCAGCGTCACAACAAACCAAAACCATCCCACGGCCAGATACGGCTGCGCCCGGCCGCGCCACACCACCCACACCGTGATCGCGCCCAGCAATACCACCGCCCCGGCGATTTTCCAAACCGGCCAATGCCCCGGATGCGGATACAATACCGACAGGCGGACCGGCCAAAAAATCTTCGCCAGGTAACGTGCGTATGAAACAAAGGCATTGCAAAGTCGCGCCGACAGCGGCAGGCCCGTCAACGGCGAGACCGCCCCGCCCCGGCGCTGCGCCACAAACGTGACGACACTCGACGCAATGGCCAACACGAAAAACGGTATCTTCTCCGCCACCAACCGCAGCACCGCCGGCCGATTGAAATCGCCCGGCACCCGCCCCAGCGGCCAGTAATCCAGCAGCAACAGCACCAGCGGCAGCGTCACCAACATCGGTTTGGCCATCAGCCCGCACGCAAACAGGACAATCGCGCCGACATAATAGACCTTTCGCTTTCCTCCCTTGCTTTCGCCCACGGCCCGGACGTAGGCCCACACCGTCAGCATCCAAAAAAAAGTGCTCAGAACGTCCTTCCGCTCCGATATCCAGACCACCGACTCCACCCGCAACGGATGCAGCGCAAAGAGCAGCGCCACCACCGCCGAACGCCACAGCGCCCCCGTCATGGCGCGCAGGACGACAAACAACAGCACCGCGTTGGCGGCGTGCAACAGCACACTGGTCAAATGATGCCCGGCGGCCCTCAGCCCGTAGAGTTCGACGTCCGCGATATGCGACAGCCATGTCAGCGGATGCCAGTTGCTGGCCGCTCCCGTCTCAAACGCCCAGACAACGCTTTGCCTGGTTAACCCATGCTGAATGGCCCCGTTGGATGTCACGTAAGTGGGGTCGTCGTAATTGACGAAATCACAGCCCATTGCCCCCCAAAACACGCCCAGCACCGCCGCGGCCAGCGCCAGGCAAACCAGCCACGCCAGCCCTCTCTCTTTTGCGGGGGAACTCACTGCGCCGGCGGGAACAACTTCGACGATCGCACCTTCATCCGCGCCAGCCGGTACGAAAGCGCCGTCCCCAGACAGCCGAAGCCATACGTCACACTGCGCCGAAAGTTGATGGACGACGCCTCGTCGAAATACTTCGTCGGACAACTCACCTCCGCAATCGTGTAGCCGTGCCAAAGTATCTGCGCCAGCATCTGGTTGTCGAAAACGAAGTCATTGGAGTTCTGCCCCAGCGGAAGTCGCTCCAGGATTTCCCGCGAAAAGGCCCGGTAGCCGGTGTGGTATTCCGAGAGCTTGGCCCCCAGCAGAACGTTCTCCACAAAGGTCAGGATGCGGTTGGCCACGTACTTCCAGGGCGGCATCCCACCTCGCAGCGCGTAATTGCCCAGAATCCGGCTGCCCAGCACGCACGGATAAAGACCGTTGCCAATCATCGACGCCATCGCCGGAATCAACCTCGGCGTGTACTGCGAATCCGGATGCACCATGATGATGATGTCGGCCCCTTCCTGCAGCGCCAGCCGGTAGCAACTCTTCTGGTTGCCCCCGTAGCCCAGGTTTTTCTCGTGAGTCAACACCACCGTGTTGGGGAGTTTCTTGGCGATGGCCGTCGTTTCATCCCGGCTGGCGTCATCGACCACGATCACGCGGTCAACAATCCCCTGCTCCATCACCTCCTCATAGGTCTGGACCAGCGTTTTGGCCGCATTGTAGGCCGGCATGACTATGACCACTTTTTTGTCTCGATACATGGCGCGCCGCGCGTTTCCTGGACCCCGCCATGATAGGGCCGGACGCCAAACTTCAAAGTCCAATCTTCAACCGCCTCCGGTGGTTTTCTGCTTCAGCGCCTCTTTTATGGAGTGCGGCGGCTTGCGCTGCTCCTTACACGCATTTTTTTCCGCTAGACTCGTGCGTCCTGCTTCTTTATCTGATAGGGATGCTCGATACCATTACGGTCTGCGGTCGGGACTTCACTCCCGAGTTATTAACCCAT
>JBEKSF010000185.1:0-8867 GCA_049517295.1 Verrucomicrobiota bacterium | reverse complement strand
GAGTAAGGCGGATTGCCAATAACCGCAAGCACGGGCTTGTGCTTTTTTACCTCGGAGGCCGAGTTGGCTTCTTCGCTCAACGCCCGTAGCGGGCCGAGTTGCGCGGCGGTGTGCTCCAAGTCTTCCAGCGTGTTGGTGAGGAAAACGTTCAGGCGCTCCTTGGCCTGCGGTTCGTAGCTCCATTGCTGGCGGAACAACGGTTCTTCATCCATCGCCGCCAGCGCAAGGCCGAGTTTGAAATGGGCCACCGCGTAGGGCGCCATCAGGAGCTCAAAACCAAAGAGGCGCGGCAACAAATGCTCGTGAACATAGCTGCCCCACTGGCCCGCGTTTTTACCGGCCTTGAATTGCGAGCGGATGAACTCGAGCACCGTGTAAAGAAAAGTCGCCGTGCCCGTGGCCGGATCCAGAATGAGCACCCGATGCGTCTCCTCCCTGTTCTCACCATCGCCTTCCTCGCCCTTGACGGTGATTTTGGAGTGGTCGGCCAGCCCGGCTTTGATGCCGAACCGGGCCTTGAGCAGGCGGTCAACGCTCTGGACGATGTAGTTGACCACCGGTTCGGGCGTGTAATAAACGCCGCGCAGTTCGCGCAGCTTGGGATCGTAGGCCTGCAGGAACGTTTCGTAAAAGTGAACCACCGGGTCACGGCGGCGGCCCTGTTTGCCAAAGTCCTCCATGACCCGTCCCATGTCCGCGTGATCCAGCGTCTGGATCAAATCCTCCACAAATCCGGCGAATGGCTCCTCGTCCAGCGCCGCCCCGGTAATCTGCTCGAAGAAGGTGCGCAGAAAGGGATTGGTGCGCGGAATCAGCTTCTGCGCTTTCTGACGGGTGAATGTCGCGCCGCCGCTGGAGGCGCGGGCGCTGAACAAACCGTAGGCGAGGGTTTGCGCGAACATGTCGGCAAACTCGCTCGCGGCCTCGGTCTCCTTCTTCGCATCGCCTTGCGGCGCAAGTTCCGGCAGCAGCGTGGCCGCAAAGGCCTCCCGCCAGTCGCGCAACTGCTGCGAAGCCTGCCCGGCGCGGAAGGCGCCGATGATGATGTCGCGGATGACGTGCGTGAGCTTTGCCAGCCGCCGGGCCAGTTCCCCAGCGGACGCGATATCCACCGGGCGTTGCGTGAGGAAACCGTGAAGCAGGCGTTCAGCGCGTTCCATTTCGTCGGGGGTGACGGGCGCGAGTTGAACACCGGAGGTGACGTTGGCGAGGCGGAAGGTTTCGCGTTTTTTGCCATCCACAAACCAGCGGAACTCCACGTAATCCGTCAGCAAAAGATTGGGAAGGGATGCGAGGAAACGCTTGAGTTGTTCGCTGCGCTCGATTTCGTTCAAGTCCAAACCCACGTCCTTGGCTTCGATGTAACCGAGGGAAAGCTGGTCGCGCTTGCGGGAAACGACGTAATCTGGCGCCCCACAATCGGAACGCTTGGGTTCGTTAGTGGCGATGACCTTTTCGTCGAGGGCTTCGATCAGTTCCTTGAGCGCGGGGCGGTGAGTATGTTCGGTGGCGTCGCCGCGTTTGAGAGCGCGTTCGAGTTTGCGCAGATATTCAGTCAACGGCGCGGGTCTGCCCCCGCATGCGTATCCGGGTGGTTCTTCGTGCAGCAAATCGCCTTCGGTCATAATTCCACCAGTTTTTCCCGATTCGGCATGGGGACAGAGTACCAACCTGGGCGCATCTTGCCAGCTAAAACACCCGCCATCACCTTGCCCCGCAACTTCCGCCCCAGGCCCATTATCTCTTTTGCCGGGCCTCGGCGGCAGCGAGATACTCCTTGGCACTCTTGTTGGCCGGGTCGAGGCGGAGGGTTTCCCTGAACTGCTCGCGGGCGGGGTTTGGCTGGTTCAGCTTAAGGAGGGCCACGCCCAGATTGAGGTGGCCCATGGCAAAGTCGGGATTGAGCTGGACGACTTGCTCAAACTCGTTTTTCGCCGCGGCGAATTGACCGTGCATGCCCAGCTCGCCTCCCAGGGAGTAATGCGCCTCCCAGTAGTTGGGATTGAGCTCCAGAGCGCGGCGAAAACTCTGAATGGACTCGGGCGAACGCTTCAGGAGGGACAGCGCCTTGCCCATGCATAAATATGGTTCCGGGTCCGCCGGCTGCAAACCTGCCGAGCGTTGGTAGTTTTGCACCGCCCCCTCAAATTGGTTCTCGGAGGCGTCGAGTTTGCCCAGTTCGAGCCAGGCCTCGGCGTAGCGCGGGTGCAGGGCGACCGCCTGCAGGAAGGCCGCGCGCGCCGGCTTGACCTGCCCCAGTTCCTCCTGCAATTGCCCCTCGGTCAGGAAGGCAAAGGGATTGCGCGGCATCAGTTCATAAGCGCGGCGCCATTCCACGGCAGCGTTCGTGAGATCGCCGGCCAATTCCAAAAACTCGCCGAAATTCTCATGCAAATAATAGTCCCGCGGCGCCCGTTGGATCGCATCGGCATAAACCGCGCGCGCGCGATTGGCGGCTTGGGGTAAGGCCCTCATGCGGTTGGCTTGCGCGAGCTGGGACTGGAGCAGACCGAGCCGCCAGAGATTATTGGACTGCGCGCTCAGAGGAGGACGCTGCATCCGATCGATGACCGCATGAATGGTGTCGGCCCGGTTCCAATCTGACAAACCGAGCCGCTGCGCGCAAATCTCCGCAGAAGCCCATCCATCGGTGGCGCGGGCCTTGATTTCGGGGGGCAGAAACCGCTCCACCTGTCCGGCCCAAAGCAAGCCGAGCCGGTAACCTCCCTCAAAATTAAAATGGACGTGCTCGTAAAAAGTTTCCTGGCCGCAGAGGCCGTCGGGGTTGGCGGCCTCCAGCAGGCGGGCGGCGTCGCACAGCGCCAGATTTGGTCCGGCCCATTTTTCCGCCGCCTGGCGGATGGCGGCGTTTATGCGCGAATCCGCGCGGAACGGCAGGGCGTCGTCGTCGCAGGCGTTTTGAAGGTGCTCGCGCGCGGCGGCAAGATTGGTCATGAGCAACTGGCACTGGCCGCGGCGGAATTGGGCATCGGCCATTTGCGGATCGATCCTGGCCGCCTGTTCAAATAAATGCGCCGCCTGCGGATAGTTTGCCCGCTCCTGCGCCGCGCATCCTTCGGTGTAGAAACGGTCAAAGGCCGCGGCGTCTTCGGGCGGAAGATTCGTCGCAACGGGTGAGGCAAAGGGCGGGCAATCGCGCAAATTCACGGCGACGGTGCAGAGGACAACATTGGCGCCGGAGGCAACTCCAGCCCGCACGATGTCACGGAGGTTGGCCGAGAAGTTATGATAGACGGTTTGCTTGCGCGGATCGTCGGGGCGCAGTTGGTTGCCGAGGAACATTTGCATTCCGCCCCACTGAACGGGCGCGGAAGAGTTGCCGCGCAATTTTCGGCCCAGCTCCGTCAAGGCCTGGCCGAGCCGGCTCTGCTGAAGGGCCAGATTCAGGCGCACCAATGCCAGCGGGGGCGCCTGCGAACCAAAGACGGTGGCCGCGCCGAAGGGGCCGACCATTTCGTTGTTGCCCATGTAAATGATCCAGAGGTCCCCGTCGTGACGGGCACACTCACGGGCGATGGGCAGGATGACGTGGGAATTGATGGCGGTGATGGCGACATTGACGACCTCAAAAGTCGCGCCGGGATAGCGTTCGCGAAGCAAGACCTCCAGGAACCGTCCGGCGCCGAAGGCCGGCTGGGGATCGCCTTCCGCGGCGGATTCGCCCATGATGAAAATGCGATATGTGCCCGCCGGTTTGCGCGCCTCCATCATGATGGGGCTGGGCCAGCGGGCCAATTCCGGCGGGAAAAAGCGCCCGCTGAAACGCTCGTTGTTCATTAAAAAATCCTGGCCATCGACGCGCTGAATTTGAAAGAGATGGGTGTCATAGCCGTAACCGGCCAGACGCAGAACGGCCTCGGCCAGCGCCAGGGCCAGCGCCGGTATGGCGAAGAGCGCGAACAATCGAAAGAGCCAGCGACGCGAGGCTGGCGGCGGGGTTGGAGACGGGACCGCGGCGCGGCGGGATTTGGAGTTGTTCGGTGGTTTTTTCAACCGCGCAAGTATTTGACAACCGCCTCCGTGCGGGAATGGACATGCAGTTTTTCATAGACGGTGCGCACGTAGCTGCGGACGGTATCAATGCTGATATTCATGCGGTCGGCGATTTCTTTGTAGGCATAGCCCTTGGCGAGCTGGTCCAGGAATTCCTTTTCACCCGCCGTCAAGCGGGCGACGGAGGCCTCGCCCTCGCCGGGCCGGGAGAAGAATTGGACCACCCGGCGGGCCAGTTGCGGGGTCATGGGGGAGCCGCCGGAATGGACGTCGCGGATGGCCTCGACCAGGCGGGCCGACGCGGTGCGTTTGAGGAGGTATCCGCTGGCGCCGGCCTTGAGGGAATTGAAGAGGGAGTCGCTGTCTTCATAGACTGTCAACATTAGTACCTGCGTTTTGGGGGCGGCGGTTTTGAGCTGGCGGACGCATTCGACGCCGTTCATTCCGGGTAGATTGATGTCCATCAGGACCACGTCGGGCGGATTGCGGGGAATTTCGCGCAGGGCGGTTTCGGCGTCGGGATAATCGCCGGCCAGGCGCATGGTCGGGGCCCGGCGAAGCAAGGCGGCCAGGCTGCTGCGGATACCCTCATCATCATCCACGATGGCTACTTTAATCGGCATTTTTTCGGCGGCGACAACTTGCATGCGTGAATAATAGGCGCGCCGCAAGGGTCTTGGATAATCGCATGTACGTGCGGCAACAGGCCGGCACAGGCGGGGGCAGGCACTCTGAGTTCAAGACGCCGCGTGAGGGCACGCGGCCTACAGAAATGGCCACAAATCGGCAGTCCTGTAGGCCCGGTCCCCCGACCGGGCGATTTTTATCACACGCTCTGAGTTTAATGTCATCGAGTTTCAAAATCAGCAGCTCCTTTTGGCGCGTTTCAGTCCGCCCGTCCATTGCCGCTCACCGCGGCGACGGGCAGCGGAACGGTCAGCCGGACCGTCACGCCCTTTCCCGCGGCGCTCTCAATGACAAGGGCGCCGCCCATGGCCTCGGCGCGGCGGCGCATGTTGCCCAAACCGTTGCCTTTGGCGCGCGAGGGGGAAGAGGAATCGAAACCCTTGCCGTCGTCATGCACCACGATTGCCAGGGATCCGCGGGACACGTTGGCCTGGACAAAGGCCTCGCGGGCGCAGGAGTGCTTAAGGGCGTTGGTGAGGGCTTCCTTGACAATGAGGAAAATGTTGTGGCGCATTTCCGGCGGCAACGGCAAGGGAGGCAGGTCGGCCGGGAGGTCCAGCCGGCAACGCAGGCGGTTTTCCTCAAACAGTTCGTCGGCGAAGTGGGCGATGTACTCGACCAGGCTCTGGAGAGTGTCGCTGCCCGGACGCAGCGCCCAAACGATCTCCTCCAACGCGCGCAGGGTCTGGGCGGCGGACTGGGAGATTTTGTTGACATGAATCTCGACCTGTTCGGGAACGCCGTTATCCGCCCGCGCCAGCCCGCTGAGGAGGGAAATCCGGGTCAAGGACGAACCGAGGTCGTCGTGCAAGTCCTGGGCGATGCGGGCGCGCTCACCCTGAATGGCGCGTTCGCGCTCCAGGAGTTCGAGGCGGCGCTGGAGTTTGCGTTTGACAGCCAGCCGGGCGGTTCCGGCAATCGAAATTGTCGTGCCGATGACCAACACCCCCAGGAACCACCAGGTTTGCCACAAATGGGGGCGCACAGTCAGCGAGAGGCTGGCCCCGGCGGTGTTCCAGACGCCGTCGCCGTTGCAGGCGGTGACTTCGAAGAGGTATTGCCCATGCGGGACGTAGGCGTAGGAAGCCGAGCGGCTGGAACCGGCTTGGACCCATTCGGAATCGAGATTCTCCAGGCGATAGCGGAAGCGGACCCGCTCGGGGTCATCAAAGCTCAGGCCTGTGTAGCGGAATTCCAGGCGGTGGCTGCCCGGGGCCAGACGCAACGGCTGTGCGGCCGGCACGCCGTCCACCAAGGTCTCTTCCAGCACGACTGCGGGAGCGGGCGCATTGACGGTGCGGTGGTGGGAGTCGGCCACAACGATCCCTTGCTGAGTGGGAAACCAGAGGAAGCCCGATTTGGTTTTGAGGCCAATGGGGAAGAAGCCGCTGATGCATTCCTCCGAGAGCATCCCCTCTTCGCGGCCATAGACCTGCGGATAGACCTCCGAAATCTTATGTTCGGCCAAGTCCATCAAGTCGCGTTTTCGCACGCAGACGATGCCGCGGTTGCCGCCCAGCCAGAGCCGCCCGATATCGTCCTCAAGGATTTGCGACACGGTGTTGTCGGGCAACCCCTCGCGCGTGGTGAAGGTGGTCATTTTGCCGGCGGCCATACGGGTTAACCCGCCGCCTCGGGTGCCAATCCACAGGACGCCCTCCGAATCGAGGTGGAGCGTGCGAACCCAGTCGCTTAAAAGCCCGTTCCACTTTTCCCAATGCCCGCGCCCATTGGCTGCAAGGCGGTACAAGCCGTCGCCGTCGGTGCCCACCCATACCGAGTTGTTGGCGTCGGGCACGATGGCGGTCAGAGCATGAAGGGGCGGGCCGTTGAGGCACTGGAGCCACTGGCCGTTGCGAAGCCGCCACAGAGCCCCTTGCTGGGTTCCGGCCCAGATGGCGCCATCGGTGTCTTGGGCCAGCGAGTTGACCGTCACGTTGCTCAATGCCATCAGCCCCCGATCCGTCTCGACGGAGGCCGGGTTTTTGACTTGCAGCAGCCCGCGCGCCTCGGCCATCCAACAACTTCCATCCTTGGCCATGAGCAGGGCGCCGACATGATCGTCACTGTTGGTCAAGCCCGCGACCGACAACGATTTGAAGTATCTGCCATCCCAAAGATAAAGGCCTTCGCTGGATTTGCCGGCCCAAATCAACCCCGGCGCCACTTCGGCCAACCCTTGCGCAACGCCGGATTCCAGGCCGTCGTTGTAACTGAGGACGGATACATTTTTTGGCCTCAGGCGGTTGAGGCCGCCATGAGTGCCGACCCAGAGTTTGCCTTCCCGATCCACCAACAGGGCCTCGACCAGATTGTCGGACATACCGCTGCTGGCGTTGATGGCCACCAGCTTGCCATGTCTGAATTGAAACAAGCCCTCGCTGACCGAGCCGGCCCAGACCGTCCCTTCGGGGTCCTCCGCCAGGGCGCTAATATAATGACGGACCAAATGGCGCGGCAGGCGGTAAAGGCGCCACTGATCGCCTTGGCGGCAGAGCACCGAGCCGTCTCCCGCGCCGATCCACAGGCGCCCATCGTGATCGACCAGCAGGCAGCGGGGATCCTGCAACAACTGGTCATAGCCGGTATCGCGCAACGCCGCCAACTGGCCGTCCCGCAACACGAAAACGCCAGCCCCCCTCGCCCCGATCCACATCGTCCCCCTGGCGTCGTTGAACAGCGCGGTGATTGGCTTGCCGGACAAATCCCGTGCGGCGCCGGCCTCGGTGAGGCGTCCATTGCTCCACACCGCCAGGCCGCCCTCCGTGCCAATCCAAAGCCGTCCCTGGGAGTCCTCGGCAAGCGCCTCCACCGAGTCGGCCGGAAGGCCGTTTTTGATGGTAAAGGACGTGAACTGGCCGTTCTGCCAGCGGCCCAAACCGCGGCCCACGCTTCCGATCCAAAGGGTGCCGCTGCTGTCGCCCAGCAGAGCCTGCACCGGGCCGGCCTGGAACCCCTCCGGCAAGCCGAAGGAGACAAATCGCACGCCGTCAAAGCGGCTCACTCCGTCATCGCTCCCGACCCAAATATAGCCGTCGCGAGTTTGGGCCAGCGCGCGCACCAGGTTCTGGGGCAGGCCTTGCTCGCGCTGCCAGAGACGGAAGGTGAAGGGGAGTTGGCCGCGGCCGAGAATGCCGCTGTTGTCCATCACGAAGTCGCTGAAGGAGGTGGCGATGGCCATCTCGCTGAAGGTCCAGCCGTCGCCGCGGCCGCCGTGCCGCAAACGGATCTGGTTAAACAAAGCGTCGGCCTTGAACCGGGTGGTCAGGTTGGTCATCTGGCCGTCCTCCGTCGCGCCGGGGCCGAGGTCCGGTTCCAGCCAGACGGTGACTTGAGCATTGGTGGAGTGGAGATATTGAACCTCGAAGACAATGGTTCTAGCGATGCCCTTGCGCACCAACTCGTAATCAAAGAACCCTCCGTGCCCATCGGGGCTGGGCCTGGAGGAAAAGAGGTCGATCCCCCAATTGGCATCGACATTGTTGGTCTTGCCCCAGGTGGCGGGGTTGCTGTTGGTGGTGCCGGTCTCGAAGACATTGAAATTGGTTTTGCCGGTGTCACTGACGTTAAAGGCGCCGTAGGCCCAGCCCCTGAGCGAGTTGCCCACCGCCAGGCGCTCGGCGTCTCCTTCGTAGAGTTCGAAGGCGGCGAAATAGTCTTCGGTTCCAGCGTCGGATTGCGGGTCCACGTGGAACTTGAAATAGAGCGTATTGGTCGAGTTGTCGTCCTCCTTGACCGCTCCGCCCAGGATGTCGCGTCCCGGCCCGGTGTCATGCGCAAGCGTCGCGCCCAGATCGCTCCACAAAATGACCGCCGACGCCGACAGTGCCGGAGTCAAAAGGGCGACCGCCGCCAAAAGTCTGAAGATTCGACGCTTCAAAATCGGTTCGCCAGCCCCTCATCGCCACAATCGGACTGGAGAATGTTTTTATTATACGAGAAGAACTGCGAGAGCGAAAGAGTAATCGGCGTCACTTGCACCGCATTTCATTTCTTTCCGACCTCCCGCCGCGAGGGGCAATTTGATTTGGAGTGCGGCGGCAAGAGCTGCTCTTTACACGGATCTTCATCGACTTTACTGGTTGTTTTCACACAGTTTCCAACCCCAAGTTAAATCCGATAATCTCCGCAGACCTATACCCATGCTTTCGACGCCCGGTCGGCCA
>JBEKSF010000184.1:0-8910 GCA_049517295.1 Verrucomicrobiota bacterium | reverse complement strand
GTGGACATCGTGGAGATGCCGCTGTCTGATGCGGTGAAGTTGATTCGCGGCCCGAAAGGCACGCGCGTCCGCCTGACGCTCATTCCCGCGGGGGCCGCTGATGACTCCGTGCGCAAGACCATCACCCTCGTGCGGGACGAGGTTAAATTGGAGGATCAGCAAGCCAAGGCGCGCATCGTGGACTGGCCACAAAAGAACGGTCCCACTCTGCGCCTGGGCCTCATTGACCTGCCTTCCTTCTACGGCGGCGACGACAGGCAGGCGGGCGCCAAGCCGAGTAGCGCCACGGCCGACGTGGCGAAGCTCATCCGCAAACTGGAGGCCGAACACATCCACGGCCTCATCCTGGACTTGCGACAGAACGGCGGTGGTTCCCTGGAAGAAGCGATCACCCTCACCGGTTTGTTCATCGGCAAAGGACCAGTCGTGCAAACCCGCGAACCGGACGGAAGGACGGAAGTGGATGGGGACGCCGATGCGGCGGAACTTTACGATGGACCGCTGATCGTGCTCACGAGCCGGTTCAGCGCGTCGGCGTCAGAGATTCTGGCCGGGGCATTGCAGGATTATGGCCGGGCTTTAATCGTCGGAGACAAGTCAACTTTTGGCAAAGGCACCGTGCAAACCGTCATTCCGCTGGCGGCGTTGATGGATGAGCATCATCTCGCGCACTCCGTGGACCCGGGCGCGCTCAAAGTCACCATTCGGAAGTTCTACCGTCCGAGCGGAGCTTCCACCCAATTCAGGGGAGTGGCGGCTGACATCGCGCTGCCGTCCCTGAGTGACGCTGCCGACGTGGGCGAAGCCGAGTTGAAAGACCCGTTACCGTGGGACCGCGTGCCGCCGTCTGACTTCGCCCGTGAGGACCATGTCAGTGCCTTCCGGCCGGAACTCCAGGCCCAATCCGCCGCACGCGTGGCTGGAGACAAGGACTTCGCCTATCTTGGCGAGGACATCGCGCAATTCAAGAAGAGCATCGCCGCCAAAACGGTTGACTTAAACGAAGCGGATCGCCGCCAGGAAAAGGAAGAAGCCAAGGCGCGCGAAGAAGTCCGGAAGCAGGAACGCGCCGCCCGCAAGGAAAGCCCGCCGACCACCTACGATATCACGCTCAAAAATGCGGGCGCTCCGGGCCTGCCCGCGCCCGAAACCGCGATAGGCCCGCCTGTGGCGAAATTGGCGGAGTCCCCCGCTGACGAACCTGAGGAGGCGGGGGCTGGCGTTCCGCAAAGTGACCCCGTCCTGCGCGAGTCTGAGCGCATCCTGGCTGATTACGTGTCGATGTTGCGCCACCCCTCCACATTGGCCGTGGCAGGGCATTGATGGTTGACGATCGCTTCGCCCTCCTGCCGCACGAGACAGGAGGGTGAATTCTTTTAAAGATGTCTTTGCGCCACAGTCTCGGATACTCTCGCACCACTTGATTTATGCGCGTGCTTGTAGTTGAAGATGACAGCAAGATCGCCTCGTTCCTGGTCAACGGGCTGAAGCAAAATGGCTTCGCCGCGGACCATGCGTCCGATGGTGAAAACGGTCTCGCGCTGGCGCACGCCGTCACCTACGACGTTGCGGTGCTTGACATCATGCTGCCGAAGCTCGATGGGCTTTCGTTGCTGCGCCAGTTGCGGCAGGACAAAATCCTCACGCCGGTGCTCATCCTTAGCGCGAAGGCCAGGGTGGACGACCGGGTGAAAGGCTTGCAGGCCGGCGGCGACGATTATCTCACCAAGCCATTTGCGTTTTCCGAGTTGCTGGCCCGCCTCCAGGCGCTCATCCGCCGCGCCACCCACACCGCCGCGCCAACAACGCTCTCGGCCAGCGACCTCACGATGGATTTGCTCACGCGCGAGGTCACGCGCGGCGGCCAAAAGATCGAACTTCAATCCCGCGAGTTCGCGCTGCTCGAACTGCTTCTCCGCCATCCCGGTCGTGCGGTTACCAAGACTATGATCTTGGAGCAGATTTGGGATTACAGCTTCGACCCGCAAACCAACGTTGTGGACGTGCTGGTTCACAGGTTGCGCGCGAAAATGGACAAGGATTTTCCCTCGAAACTGATCCAGACCATCCGCGGAGTCGGCTATGTCCTCAAACCCGCTTGAACGGCTCGCCCGCAGTTTCACTTTTCGACTGAGCGTCGGCTACGCGGGGTTGTTCATGCTTAGTGCGGTGATTCTCTTCGGCCTGCTTTATCTGCTGCTAGCCTCAACGCTGCGCAGCAACAACCAGGAAATCATTGAAGCGCGGCTCAGGGAATGCGCGGCGGTCTATGACAACGGCGGCCTGCCCGCACTGCAGGATTTCGTCCAGCGCAACGGCGATTCGGCTAAGGTAAAGTCCTTCTTCGTGCGGCTGGCGGGACAACGCGGCAGTGTATTGCTGCTCGTTGTGCCGGACGATTGGGTTCAGTTGGACACCACAGCCCTTGCGCCTGGTGGCGACCTGTCTCGATTGGTTTGGTTGCGCATCCCTAAAGACGACGAACGCGACTTTACAGTGGCCGCGATGCGGTTGTCCGACGGGACGGTCTTGCAAGTCGGTCGCTGCACAAACAACCCCGATGCCCCGCTCCGGGCCTTTCGCCGCAACTTCCTGATTGTTATGACGCCCACCTTGTTGCTCGGTATGCTTGGCGGTGCGTTCTTTGCCCATCGTGCGACCAAACCTGTGCGCGAAGTCGTGGCCACGGCTCGCGCCATCATCGACACCGGCAACTTATCCGCGCGCGTCCCGGCCAGCCTTCGTCAGACCGAATTGGAGGATCTGGCTCGCCAATTCAATCGTGTGCTCGACAAAAATCAGGCGCTGATCAAAGGCATGCGCGAAGCCCTCGACAATGTCGCCCACGACCTCCGCACTCCGCTCACCCGGCTGCGCGCCACGGCCGAAGTCGCCGTGCAGGCCACGCCCGATCCCGCCGCGCGCGAAGCCTTGTCTGATTGCGTCGAGGAATCTGACCGCGTCCTGACCATGCTCACCGCACTCATGGACATCACGGAGGCCGAGGCGGGCGTCATGAGGTTGAAACTGGAAAAGACCTCCATTGCCTTGCTGCTAAGAAATGTGATCGAACTCTACGATCTCGTCGCCGAAGAAAAGCGCATTACGATTACCCCCGACTTCGTCGAGCCCTGCGAAGCGGTCGTGGACGCGACCCGTATGCGCCAGGCTTTCGCAAATCTCCTCGACAATGCGCTCAAATACACACCCGAGGGCGGCAACGTCCGCCTCTCCTGTGCCGTTGAATCCGATCGCGTAATCGTGAAAGTGCGCGACACCGGCATGGGCATACCACCACACGAGCAACCGCGCATCTGGGAGCGTCTTTACCGCGGCGACAAGAGCCGTTCCCAGCGCGGCCTCGGCCTTGGATTGAGCCTGGTGAAAGCCATTGTCGAAGCCCACCACGGGGAAGTGTCGGTCCAGAGCCAGCCGGGCGAAGGTTCGGAGTTCATCGTGAACATCCCGCCCCCAGCCGTATTCGTTTAGAAGGGAACCTCTTTGATGGCGTGACTCAGTTCAGGTTCAAATAATTTGCGCGCCGCGATGAAAGAACATGAGGTTCATGGCGAATCTTCAATTCTTGCGGTTGGGTTAACATGCTTCCGAGCCGATCGTTTGCGTCTGACGTCGATGATCGCCATGATGACTGCAAGCCCCAGGAGGATGTTAATAAATCCGCCCATCGCGTAACCGAACAATAGGCCGAGCATCCATAGAATGACCAAGGCTACCGCAATTTTGTATAACATACAAGTTTCCCAATAAGGTCTTGAACTGAAAAATGGAGTGTGTGTTACTGTCCTGGGGACGCGCCAGGCGGTTGCTTAATGTTCTTGGAGGCCTTCTCGGCCAATTCCAGATGTTGCTGCAATACAGGAATGGTATTGGCGGCAAAATCGCGCACGGAACGATCGTGGTTTTCAGCGGCCACCTGCTGGAACCAGGAAATCGCCTTCCGATGGCCTTTGATCTGATCTTCCACGTAGTGCCGGTCAAAGGCCGCTCCCGAGTAGGTCGCCAGTTCGTCAATCATTGCTTGATGCCGGTCATCCAAACCATTGGGCAGCAGAATACCTTCGGTGCTGGCCAGAATCTTTGTCTTGTTTTCGAGTATGGTAAGGTCGTGGACCATGCGCGCGCCGAGTTTGCGGACGGAGCTGCTTTGGCCACGTTCATTGGCCAGCCGGCCCATTTCAATTTTAGTCTTGTTGATATTATTGACGCTCGTAAGGAATACTGCGGGGTCGGTGTTTTCCAGGTCGTTAATGGCGGCCGGCTGGGAGGATGGCGGCTGATTTGGGCCCGTGCCGTCGGTCGCGAACAAGGCGGCGGCGCTGAACAGCAAGCCAGCGCCTGCCAGAATGGCTGCGGTTTGGGCAATCTTCGATTTCATAGAATTCTTTATCGTACAAGTTTCTTCCGGGAAGGCGGAACTTTCCTTCATCCCGCCACAACCTAGGGAACCGGCCACGGGCACGCAATGGGGTGAACCCCGTATATGCGATGAAACGACCGGGATGGCGCGCGATGAGAAACAAATTCGGGAGTCGCAGACTGCGGCGGCTGACATGGTCAGCCATCACCACGATGTATCACTACACAAGGGCCGCGATGCACAATACCAAGGCAATCTGCGCTCCCGAAATTCATTCATGACGCATTTTCATTTTTCAGAACTTGTAGGCCAGCGAAGCGATGAGCTTGAGATCGTTCTTGAGCCTGCCGGCAGCGGGAACGTTGTTGTAACTGTCTTGCATGACCGTGCGCAAACTCAGCCTGTTGCCCTTGGTCAGGCCTGCTTCGACGCCTGTTTCAGCGTTGACGATATAATTGTCAAACTCATTTACCTGCGGCAGAATCTCAACGCTCTCCCACGCCTTTGCATGCGGGCTGAAGGCGTAATTGAATTTTTCCGCGAGGCGCAGGGTGGCGAAGCTCTCGGTAGCGCCATCCAATTGCTCTTTGATGTAACCGGGGCCGGTTTCCACACGAAAGTTCATGGTTTTATTCGTGACGAAGTAGTAGCCAAGACCGGGGGCGAGCGTCAGGCGGTACTTGATGTCCGCGATGCCGTCATGAAATCCGTCTATCCGCCCGTACCCGTAACAATCGATCCCGAAGGAGCGATTGTACTGGGAAAAGCCGTGGATGATTTCGGCAGTTTCTGTTTCTGTCGATTTGTTCGGCAGCTTGGTCTCTCCGTAAAGGCCGTCGGCCCCGAACATCAGATCATTTTGGAGCCATTTTTTCTCCGTAAAGGCCGTGGCCGAGTCCAGGATCGTATCGGTGTTGCCTCGGGCGATGGTCAAACCGAAGGACACGCTGCTCTTCCATTCGTTGGTGGGCGTGGCGCCATTGGGTTGAGCCGCGGCGGCATTACTGTTGGTTTGGTTGGTCGAGGTGGTGGTATTCGTTTGGGCCTGGACGCCGCCAGCGCCTGCGAGCAGGATTGCGGCCATCACCAACCGTGATATTCTCATTATGGCCGTCATTGCTTTTCTCGTTTTTCTTGTATCGTAGCGCTTCCACAGCCCCGCTGACGGAGCCTGGAAACCTGCAAGGGCGAATTGAGCATGGTTCAGGTTGCGGAGTGGGTTGGCAGCACGCGAGCGATGGATTGCTCATCCAGTTCCATCGGATGGCCTGACCAAACGACCCGGCCTTCTTTGTCCAGGAGCCAGGCCTGCGGGATGGCCTGCACCTGAAACTCAGTGGCCAGCGCCTGGTCCGCGTCCAACGCCACGGCATAATGCATCGGGGTGCGTGCCCGGAAGCGTTCGACCACAGTTTTGTCCTCGCTGGTGACACCGACGATTTCCAGTCCGCGGTCGTGATATTTTTTGTCCAAGTCGTTCAGGTGGGCGATGCTCGCCCGGCAGGGCGGACACCACGTCGCCCAGAACTCAATCAACAGCGGGCGGCCTGCGAGCACGGGTTTGTCTCCAAGAAATTCGAGATTTCCGGCGAGCGACTTCATGTTGATGCGTGCGCCTGATTCTGGTTGGGCGGACGCGGCGGCGGTAGCGGCCGGTTTCGAGGTTGGCCCGCTCGCGTCAGCGCGAGAACCAGTCAACATGGTGTATAAGCCAGAGGCTGCCAGACCGATTGCAACGGTCAGGTATAAGATGCGAGCTTTTGTTTTCATGGAATCCAAGGTTTTGGGGTTGATTCAGGACCGGTTAGTGGATTGAGAGCGGTCGCGGGATGGCGGCACGACGCGAGAGAGATCTGCGCGCGCCACCCAGCCGGAACGGCCGGTCGAGGTTTGCACGAGCGCAAAGTCCTGATGCTCCGCGCGGACTTCCACAGTCTCGCCTTCATGCAACTTGAATGCCGGGTCTGCGAGCGGCACCGGTGAGTTCCAGGCGGGCGCCTCGCGGGAGATGACAACAGCTTGGTTCACCCTCGGCCACGTCATAACCGCGCTGCCGATTGCCGTGGCGACGAGCAACGTGGCCACGCAGGTCAACGAGATGAGTGCCAATCGTCGCTGCGGATAAAGGCGAACGAGGAGCATGCTCAGGCCGGCGAGCATCAGGCCAAAGCTTCCAAGCCAAGCCAGCTTGTTCGGGCTGGCGCAGGTCAAGCTGCGGGTGAGCCAGCTCTCCGAGGCGTCTGGCAGGCCGGCCTTCGCGCGGACGAAGTGAAGATTTGCGGCGATGTCGGCGTCGTTGGGCGCGAGCAGTTGGGCGCGTTCGTAGTTCAGCACAGCCATGCCGGGTTTGCCGTCACGGGCGCAGGCGTTGGCCTGATTGAAGAGCGCGGCAGCGGAGTAGCCTCTCGTCGCAGTGTTGCTTTCACTCGGTTGCGCGGCTGTTGCTGCCTGTCCGGTGACGAGGCAGATCGGCAGCATCCATGCCGCCACCAACTCGGCGCTGCAGAACCGGGCGAAGCCTTGAGGTATCCTTCGGCGAGCCTTCGAAGGCTTGGAGGAGCGTTTCCCCCCGGTTTCGCGGCGGAGGCGGTTGAGCAGTTTTCGCGTGGCCTTTATTTTGCCTGTGGCCAACTTTCGCGTCAGAATCTGGAATAATGTCATAAGGCCTCCGTGTGTTGTATTTGTTCGCGAACGATTTCTTTCCATTTCTGGAAATCGGCCGTGCTCAGGTGTTGTCCGGAATAGGCGGCTTGGTCCGCGAGGGCGAAGACGCGGCGAATTTCCCCGCCTTGGCCGTTCAGACGCGCGTCAAGTTCCGCAATGGTGATCGAGGCGGGCGCAATGTGCCACGGCGCGGCCAGCTTCTGCTGCAGCGCGACGCGCGCGGATTGGAAAAAGCGGGCGGCATCGCCGGCGGTGGATGCGGCGTCCATCTCGGCCAGGCAACTTGCGATCTCGTTCGATGCCTCACGCCGGCGCGCGCCGTCCGCGTCATTCGCGCGCCGTTCATGGCGGCGCAGGAAGAACAAACCTCCGGCGAAACAAAGAACCAGCGCGCTCTGGCTGCCCACAAACCACGCCTGAAAATAAAGCGGCCGCAAATTCGCCACCGCACCACCTGCTTCGACGTGATCCGGGCGCAGCCCATCACGCGATGGCTCATTGGCCGGAGTCGAGCTTGCGTTCGAGGCTGCGGCAGTGGCCGTGGCAACGCTTCCACCGCTAGAGTTGGACACTTCCACGCTCAATGGCGAGGTTAGTTTGGTTTCGTATCGGCGTGTGTCGGGATTGAAAAAGCTGAATGTCAGAGCGGGCACGATCTGCCGGCCCGGCTGCATTGGGATCACGGCTTGCTCGAAATCCTTTTCCCCGCTGTAACCGGCATTGTCGGCCGGCTCGAACTTAGCAGTCGGTTTGTAGGTTTTCCAGCCGTCCACCTGGCCGAGCATCGCGCTGTTGACACGGTCAAAACTGCCGGCGCCGGTTACTTTCAGCCGCAGCATGAGCGGGTCGCCGGCGGCGCTCTGGACGGCGGAGAGTTCGCTGGCGACCTCGAATTCTCCGACCGCGCCGTCAAATGCGGCGGGCCGGCCTTCCGTGGGCAAAGGGAGCACCTTGAGCGACTCAGCCTCGCTCGCCACCGTGATTTCTTTCTCAGTCGTGCCGCCGAAGAAATTCTGGAAGAACGGGTCATTGAAAGCGTCGTCCATCATCGAATCACCGAACATCCCCTGCGGCAGTCGTGCCCGCCTTTGCGGCGCCGTGCGCATCCGCACGGTGAGCGGAGTTTCGACGCTGAGCGAGAATTCGCCTGATTTCACCACCGCCAGCGCGCTATGCCAGGTCACTACGCTGTAGGGCTCTCCGTCAATAATTTCCTGCGCCTGCTCCGGTTTGGAGGATAGTTTGTTCAACATAAAGGCATCGCCGTTGAGCGTGGGCAAACCGTTGATGGACGCGACCAAACCGGCGCGCATGCCGACCTGTATGTCCACGGGCACGATCTCTCCCACGTATAATTCACGCTTGGGCAAACGAAGCCGCACGAACGCGGTCCCGTCTTTCGTCAAGCTCGTTGGCCCGGCGGTCAAGCCGCTTGCGGCCGGCGGTGGCAGGCTGGAGGCGCCGGAATTGTTGCCCGGCGTGGCGCCAGAGGGTTGGACGTATAGCACCAGCGCCTGCGAACCGCGGCTTAGGGCCGGGATCGTGAATTTGCCCGCGCGTTGGGGAATGACTTCATAGGTTTCCGAGGTGGTCGAACTGGTGACCCCATTGATGGACACCATCTGGCTGGATTGGCCGACGGATGCGAACTCCAGTCCCGGCACAGCGGGCGGCGAAACGGCGTCATTGCCATCGCCGGAAACCGTGATCGTGAGCTGTGCTGATTGGCCGAGCGCGATTTCGCCTGGCTCGAGTTGTGTCGTCACGGCGGGTGGCGCTGCGAACGCGGCGCCGGCCAGGACGAAGACGGCAGCAATAGCCGCGGCCATTGGACGGAAGTGAGATAAGTTCGTTTTCATTTTACCAAT
>JBEKSF010000183.1:0-9006 GCA_049517295.1 Verrucomicrobiota bacterium | reverse complement strand
GGGCGCGCTGGATTTGACCGATCCCGCGGTAGAGTTGGGTGAAGACCTCCACGTCGCTGGGCAAACGGCTCGCGGGGACGCTCGCCCCACTGGAATTTGAGATTGGAGATTTCAGATTTGAGAGGGCGGCCAGGACGTTGTTTGCGTGCGTGGGCAGGGATTTGGCGGCGACGCTGAGTTCTTCGGCGCGCTGGCCGAGGTGACGACGGATGGCGCCGGTGAGGTAAACCGGCAGGTAGTGGACTTCGGCACCGCTGGTGCGGATGGTGAGCAAAAGTTTCATCAAATCGCGGTAGATGAAGTCGGCTTGGAAGGGCCAGCCGCGTTGGTTGCATTCGTGGCCGTAGGTGGCTATGGCGCGGATGAGCTGGCGTTCGTCGCGCTTGTATTCGTGCGCGCGCAGGTGGCCGGCGGCGTCCGTGTACCAGTGGATGCGGATGTTTTCCAGGACGGTGGCGACTAGTTCTTGAACTGTCATAAGAGCTGGAATTGGCCGGCGGGCGGTTGGAGGGCCGGGCGCGGCGCTGTGAGAGCAGGCTGAGGCTTGGGTGCTCGATTTACGGCGGAGTGGATTTGGGTTTTCTGGCCCTCCAGTATTCCGGCATAGCGCGCGGCCAGCGCGTCGGAATCGTCCTCGTTGATGTTTTTGATTTTTTCAATGATGGCGGATCGGGTCATTTTATTATGGGGCGGCGCGGCAACGCCGCCCTACCGGGCTTTGGGCGGGCGTTGTTGGGTGGTGGTGACGGGGCCGGAGATGGCGGCGGCGCGGAGTTCGCGGAGGCCGAAGGTGAGGCCGATCTTTTTCATCACGGCGATGCGGAAGTTGGCTTCGTCGGGGGTGGGGTATTCGATGTGGCAGTTGGCTTCGTGGATGCGTATGAGCTGCGCACGCTCTTGGAGTTCTTCTTTGGTGGTGGGCATAATAATTTCAGATTGGAGATTTGATATTTAAGATTCCAGCGGCCGCGCGGGCGACGAAACGGTCGGCGCCCGTTCTAACGTTTGACTATCGTTGCGGTTCACATGTTTTCTTGCGGCCGCCGGAAATTTGGGATGGGACGGATGGGACCCATGGGACGAATGTGAGCGGCTCTCGGGGACCTTCGCCCGATCTATGAAACGTTCGATATTGCGCGCGGTTTCGGCGTCGGTGGGCAAGGGATGGCTGGTACAGTTGGCGGTGCCGAGGATCGGGATGAGTTGGTCTCCGACGCGCACGACGGCGAAGTCGGGCCGGATGGGATCGTAGTCTTTCATGCTTCGCAATCACTCATTGTTGGCGCCGGCGGTTAGCCGGAGGATGGTCCGCCGGGGGAGCGTTCGGGGGGACGCGGTTTCAATAGGCTCGGTGCCTGGTTCTCATGGCAATATCTGGTCGGGGGTCGCGGTGCGAAAGCCGATTTCGTCTTGCCGATCTTTGGGCCAAAATACCTCGCGCAGATCGCCGCCGACATATTTGTGGTCCATTTGCAACATGCCGGCCAGGGCCTTGATCGCGGTGGCGGCTTGCTGGGGATTTTTTACCAGAAAATGGCAGTAGCCGATTTTGAGGATGGTATTCATAGTTTCGGCCACCTCACCCCGGCCCTCTCCCCCAGGGGTGGAGAGGGTGGGGATGGCGGCAGGTGTTATATCCAGTCTTCGGGGGGTTGGGCTTGCTTGGCGATGCGCAGGTGCGCTTCAACGAAGTGGGACCAGTCCAACGGCTTGCCGGCTTTTTTGGCGAGGACTTTGGCGTAGCGGAGGCGTTCGGTGACCGCGAGCAGGGCTTCGTCTTTGGCGACTTGGCGCAGGATTTTACGCGGCTCTTCTTCGATGGTCTTGGTGTCGCCGGCGTCGGTGCGGAACCGGATTTTTACTTTGAGGTCGGCGGCGGGGAAGGCCAGGCCGTTGCTGGCGAGGATGGCGGTGAGATCGCCGATGGTGGGCATGTTTGGTAAAATGATTTTGTGCACGCCGCGGCGCCAGAGTTGTTGCAGTTCCTTTTGGCTGGCGGCGCGGACTTCGTCCAGCAGGGTGAAGCACAATACCATGCCGATTTTTTTGGTGTCGTGGAGGTCGCGGATGACTTCCATGCAGTTGTGGAAGGCCCCCTTGCGGTAGGTGTGGGCGAGGAGGTGTACCTCGTCGAGGATCCACACCATGTCTTTGGTGAGGGCGGCTTTGATGCGGTGGATGATGTCGGTGATGCTGCCTTCCTCCGGGAGGCGGAGCGAGCGGGCCATGGCGCGGACCATGCCGAGGAGGCCACTGGCGGCTTCCATGCGGGTGTAGATGGTGGTGCCGTGGTTGTATTTGGGTGTGTAGTAGTCTTCGAGCGCCCAGGTTTTGCCGATGTGCGAGGGGCCGACTATGAAACAAATGGTCTGTGAGGTGCGGGCGAGCTGGCAGGCGGTTTCGATCTGGCGCAGGGTGGGGGTTTCGACGAGCGGGGTTTTGCCGAAGGCGTGCCGCTTGCGTTCGATGTCCAGGAAGGTGGCGATGGCGGCCAGCAGTTTTGGGCTGGGCTGCAACGTGGCTTTGGTTTCCGGGTGGGTGTAACGGCCGGTGTAGATTTTGTAGATGGTGTTGTCGCTTGAATCTACTCGGGCGGCGAAGTCGGGCTTGGTGATGGGGTGGGCTTCGTCGGTGCACCAGAGGAAGGCGCGGGCGAGGAGTTCCTGGGCTTCGGTGGAGTAGGCGGCGGTGGCGGCGCGGATGTGGTCGAGGCTGAAGGGCCAAGAGGCGCGGGCGGTGTTGCCCAGGGCGACTTGGGGGAGATCAACAGGGTCGGAGCGGGTTTCGAGTTTTGTTTCCATAAAACTTTGGGAATGACGAATGACGAATTCGCGGATTAGTCTTTTTTGTGGCCTTCAAATGATAACCATAGGCAACCGGCCCAGGCTGCAAGGCAGATGATGCTGGAAATGCCGCACGTGAACCAATCGGTGCTGTCCATCGCCGGGATCCTTTTGATGAGGTTGTCGCCAACGACATAGACAATTAAAGACGCCAGCGGAATGACGCCGGCCCAGGCGAGGATGCGTTTGGTTCGGTGTTTCATGTTTCCAGTTTTATTTCCATATAGCGAAATGACGGATGACGAATGATGGTTAGGCAGTTGCTTTCGCGCGGGGCAGATTTTTAAGCCACTCGTACTCAGCCGGATCAAGACTGCACGCCGATCCTTTGTTGGGTTGCCACTTCGAGGCGTGCTCGATGAGTTGGTCTGCGATCAGCTTCCAGAAATTCTGTTCGTGCTCGTCCATCAAGTCGAAGAACGTGAGAGCGCTGGCCTTGCCATGCTGGCGGGCTAATTTCTCGGCAAGGTTTTGAAGGTGGGGAAGCCCTTCGTACAACGCACAGGCCAGTTGGTCGCGAGTCAATTTATCGTCGTGGCCCTTTCGGGCCAGGCTGTCGAATACAGCCGTTCGTCCTGGGAACGGTTGAGTGGGGGTTTTGTTGGTTGTTTCCATATTCTACTTTCAGTCTAGGAGTGCGTCGGCGCTCAGGGTGGTGGTTTCGGGATCGGTGGGCGGCGGGATTTGAACCCGCGACCTTCCTTCCAGCGGCATTCCTGCCGGGACGTCCGTTGCTCTTCCAGTCTGAGCTACGCCCACCATTTCAGATTCGGGATTTGAGATTTCAGAGTCCAGCAAAGCATCGGCGGTGCCGGTGAAGTCGCGCACTGAGCGGCGGGCGCGCAGGGTTTCTGCACGGTCGGTTTTGGCGCGGTGCAATTGGGTTGCAATGTCGGGGAGTGAACGCCCGCCCTCACCCCGGCCCTCTCCCCCAGGAGAGGGGGAAGCAGGGGGTGTGCGCTGTAAATATGGCGCTAGGGTGGCGCGTTCGACGCGGGCGACGTTGGCCAGGGCGGCTTTGCGCGTGGACTCCGCGTGCATCTCTTCCTGGCTTGCCCCAAACCGGGATAGAGGCTGAACACGCGGAGCCACGCAAATTAGCTCGTGCGGCCGGCCGTTGCGGATGCTGTACACGACGGCGTCGGTGTCGGGATCGTAGTCGTTCCAAAATGTGGCGACGCGGCGGCCGCGTTGCTCGACGAGCGCGGGCGCGGAGTAGTAATAGTGCATCGCATACTTGCCGCTGCCGGTGGAGATGCGGACGCCGTTGCGCGTGACGGTGTTCACGGCGTAGCTGGCGCGGTACATCCATTTGGCGTTGTCGGGGAGTTGGCGGTTTTGCGGGGCGTCGTCGGACCATTTTTCGGCGGGGCTTTGGCCGCGCAGGATTTTTCCGTCGCCGCGTTCGTCGTTGAGGTTGCGCATCACTGTCTCCAGGTGGTGACGGTATTCCATGAGGTCCATGAAATACTGGCGCGGGTGGGCATGGCCTTTCTCGACGGCGTAAAGTTGCTGCTTCAAAATTTCGGGCCGGTCTATGCGTTCGCGGCGGCCGCAGAAGCCGCGGCAGTTGTCGGCGGCGTGCTGCAAGGTGTTAAACGCGGTCTCGATGATCTTGCCGCGGGGTGTGCGGGTGTGGATGACTTTGCAGCCCAGTGCGCGCAGGCCGCCGAAGCGGGTCTCGTCGTCGCAGAGGTGGCCGGTGATTTCTTTGCTCTGCCAGGTGCCGCCTTCGAGGACGGCGATCTTGAAGAGGCCGAAGTCGTCGAAGATGTCGCCGATGAGGCCCCAAACGTCGTCGTGGTTGTACTGGCCTTTGGGGCGCATGACGGCGCGGAGGCCGAGCCAGCACATGCTGCCGATGTCCATGGCGGCGAGGATTTGCGGGCGCATGACTATGAAGCCCTGATCGCCCGGCCACGGTGACCAGACATAGACGTTGGCGGTCATGTCGTCGGCGGTGAAGGCGTCGCCGGCGCGGACGTTTGAATAGTCACATTCAGTCCAGGCGCCATCCAACTTGGCGGCGCGGGGGCCGCGTTGGATGAGGCTGGCGGTGAGGGGGGCGGCGGTCAATGCCTGGCGCACGGAGGGAGGAACGTAACTCTTGCTGGAGTAGTCTCCGTGCAGCCAGGCACGAGCGGGGCCGGTGATGCTGGGATTACCGACCAAGGCGTTGCGATAGGCGCGGGCGATGTTGAGCTGCGGTTTGCCATCGCCCTTCCTGGCGCTGCCGTGCTCTATCGCCGCGGCGCGGGCGCGGAGGATGTCTTCGTTGTCCAGATCGGCGGCGAAGGGTTTGATGCCGACCACTCCGCGCTTTTGCTCGACGAGGCCATCCAAGCCGGCGGCGGTGTAGCGGGCGTCCCACTGGCGCAATGCATTCGGCTGGCATTTGAACCCGGGGAATTGGGCGCGCATGATGGCGGCGGTGGTTTCCAGGGCGATGGTTTTGCCGAGATGCAAATTCTCGCGGAGCATTTTTACGGCGGTTTCGCGGCGGAGGGTTTTTTCGCGCTGCTGGTCGGAGTGGGCCAAATCCGCAAACTTAACAGTTATACGCCCTCCCTCACCCCGGCCCTCTCCCCCAGGAGAGGGGGAAGCAACGATTATCGCAGCGATCTCCGGCGGGGGCTGGAGCAGGAGCCGGTAGCCGGTGGTCTTGGTGGGCCAGGCGTCGCGGCGGGCGGCGCGGAGCACGCGCTTTTTGTGGATGCCCAGGGCGCGGGCGATGTCGCTGGCGCTGAAGAAGTCCGAGGATAGAGGTTCCCCGGTCGCCACCACCGCGACCGGGGCAGCCTGGCCGTCCGGCGGGGAGCCGGAGGGGCGCATCATCCCGGAAGGCGCCACGGCGCGGGCTGAAAATTCGTTGGGTTCAGATGCTTGAACTGACTCTGGGGCGAGAGTGTTCATGGTGGGGTGTTACTTTGGGGTTTGCTCGGGCTGGCCGTCGGTGTCGGTTAATTGCTTGGCGCACCAGCGATCTAATGGGCCGATGCCAAGGATGGCGGCAATGGCGCCGATGAAACAGAAGATCAGCAGCGAGAGTCCGATGGCGGCACAGTACAGGAAATCCAGGCGGCCGAAGAAGAAGGTTTTGAGGGGATTGGCGGCTGCGGATGACCCCTGCCGCCGAGAGTTAATATGACCCGCCGCCGGTAACACACGCGCTGCCGGTGACACACGCGCTGCCCGGACCGGCTGCGGCACCCCGTCCGCTGGATGTAATACATTACCGGGCAAAGTGGTCAAAGGTTTCATATTAGTTATTTATTAGTTATTTTCGATTTTCAGGTGGGGATCGCGCCAGAGGCGCACGCACAGTTCTTCCCAGGCGGAACGGATTTCCTCGGCCCGCTGCGGCGGCAGCCGGTCGAGCCAGGCCTTCATGGGCGCGCGATCGGGCGCGATGATGATCAATCGCTCGGGCTTTTGGAGGAGCTTGTTCATGGTCAGGCGAATCGGGGTTTGGCGTCGCCGACGGCGGCTTTGTTCCAACGCGCGAATTGGCGCGCGATGGCTTTGCAAATTTGATCCTTCTCGGAGGAATGCAGGCTCTCGTTGGCGAGGGCGCCGGCGCGGAGTTCGTGGAGGTCGTGCGCGGTTTGGGCGGCCTTGATGAGTTCGAGATAATCGGGAACTGTGAGCGGTGGCATGTTCATGCGAGTGCGGATTGCGGAGTTTTAATTTCGGGATTGGGACAAAGGGGAATAACGGAGTCGCACTCGACGCCGCGCACCTGCTGGCGGACGTTGGCCAGGTCGCCAGCGCAGCGGCGGCCCTCGGCGGTGGGCTGGGTGGTGCGCCAGGCGACAATGTTCTGGGAATTTTTCAAAAAACCGTGCGAGCGGCGGAAGGCGTCTTCAATGGCGGTTCCGGCGCAGTTGGTGAACTCGCGGCACACGACGGCGGCCACGGCCCGCGCCCAGACGCGCGGGGCGCGGCGGTCCTGGGCTAGCATGGCTTCGCGGGTGTACCCGAAGTACGCGGCAGCGCAGGTTTGAATGAGGGCCAGGCGCTTGATGGAATCGGTGCCGGCGGTGCGCTTGGCGATCTGCTCGTGCATGTTCAGCAGCGCAATGATTTTTTCCGCGCGCTGGAGGAGATCCAACGCAAGGCGGCGCGTTTCGGCGAAGTCTATGGAGAAGGGGCTGTTCATTCGTCGTTGGCGATGAGGGGGATCAGGGCTTGGGTCGGCTCAAAAGTGTCTGGGGAGGTTACGCCCGCCCTCACCCCGGCCCTCTCCCCCAGGAGAGGGGGAGCGGAGATGAGGCGGTATTCGCTTCGGTGCGGGCGCACGCTCACGTCGGTGCGGTTTTCGATGTCGTAGCCGTGGCATTGGCGCAGCTCGTCTATCCGCGAATGGATATTGTAGCTGCCGGAGACCAGCACCAGCGCGGGCATGGCCACCCAGGGATCGCCCGTGGCCGCGGCGTCCTGGAGCACGCGCAGGATTTTGGCGCACTGGCTGGTTTCGGTGAGGCGTTTCATATCTGCACGGTTTTCCTGAGTTCATTCAGGCGGCGCGAGACGCGCAGGTGCGCGCTCTTGAGCGTGCCGTCCAATTCGGTGAGCGCGGCCAGCTCGTCAGTGCCCTCCGGGAACGTCAATTGCACCTTGGGATCGCAAAGCATCTGCAAGGTCTTTTCAGCGGAGGTGAAATCGAACTCGATCTGGCCGCCGGCCCTGAGCATTTTGCGGCTGGCATACTTCACCGCGTCGTACTCGCCGAATCGGCGCATGAGTTTGAGTTCGCGGCAGAGGGCGACCATGCCTTTGGGGCTTTGCAGGACCATTGAGCGGGCGAGTCCTTGCAGTTGGTCCACGGAAACCAGTTTGGGGTTTTCCTCACGCGCCCAGGCGAGGACCTCGGTGGCAAACTCGCAATAGCGTTCGAGACTGCGGGGCGGGATTTTGTCCGCGTAATTTTGTTTGAACAATTCCCAGTCGCCATGCTCCATCTCGGCTTTGGCGGAGAGGAAGAAAAGGCCGGCGTTAAAGGCGTCTTCCTTGGCGGATTGGAAGTCCTGGAGGAATTTCTGGTGCTGCTTGATGCCTTCGAGCATCCACTTGGCGGCGTTGGCTTGCTTGCTGGGTTTCATCGGACGTTGAGCAGGATTTGCTCTGCGTGGACGGCACGCGCCCTCTCCATCTCCGCGGCGGCGGAGGGATTGGAGAAGCGCAGGCCGGTGAGGATGAGCCTGCGCACGTACTCGCCCAGGCTGCGGTCGTCAGCCAGCGCGAGGCGTCCCAGAATGAGCCGTTCCTGCTTAAGCAGGTTGACGGAGACGTTGACGGTTCCTTTCCCCAGTGGGTTTGGCATTGTTGGTTTCCTGTTGAAGGTCCTGGCGAATGAGGTAGCAGACGTAGTTGCTGAAGTTGCGGCCCTGGTGGCGCGCCCGTTCCCGGGCGGCACAGAGCAGCTCTTCGCTGATGCTGAATCCGTGCGGCCGGGCCTGTGTTTTTGGCTTCATTCGCTTACTTCTTAAGACTTAAACAAAATATTTCAGATTCGTCAACAATTATTTTGCAATATTTTTTCACGTATTATAAAGTCCGCCTGTGAGGGGGAAACGGTACAAAACCGCTACGGTGAGTTTTTCAGGCCAGGAGGAGCTTTACGGCGAAGCCATGCGCAGGGCCCGGGCCGAGCGGCGCAGTCTCTCAAATTATATCCGTGGCTTGATTGAGCGGGATTTGGCCGCCGCTGAGAGTGAGGCAGCCATGCATGAGGAGCCGCTCAGTTATCGCGCTTCCGCCTCGAAAAAGGACAATGCGCGCCGATTTCTGGACAGCGTGAAGGCTGAGGGTGGCGCAACCGCTCCATCTCGTCTGAAAGGACCAACAGAAGGCGGTCAATGACATTCACGCGCTTGCCTTCCGGCAAGGCGCGGAGCATTTTACGAAGTGCGCGCTCGATGGCCGGCAGGGAGCAGGGGACGGGCCAGAGCAAATCCGCCACCGTGGCGGATTTAACACCTAGAATTAGAGACGATGGGCCGCGGAAGCCCAAAAACACGCCGTAAATCGTTGAACATCAACAAAGAAATCCGCCACCGTGGCGGATTTAACACCTAGAATTAGAGACGATGGGCCGCGGAAGCCCAAAAACACGCCGTAAATCGTTGAACATCAACAAAGAAATCCGCCACCGTGGCGGATT
>JBEKSF010000182.1:0-9014 GCA_049517295.1 Verrucomicrobiota bacterium | reverse complement strand
CGTTTGATGGCGGCGCAAACGGCGCGCATTGTCAATGGAATCCATCGGGCGAAGTTAACCCAGTGGAGTTCGGAAAATCAACTCCCCTCTCCCTAACCCTCTCCCCGCCGTGCGCGGGGAGAGGGAACAAGAAGGCCGACTCCTGCGTTGGACGCCTCGGCGAGGCGTCCCCACCCTTGCGCCGCTGGACGCGGCGCCCTGTCGCTGCGTGAACAGTTACCTGCGTCGCTTAAGCCCTGGCCGCGCAGCGACAAAGTGCCACGCTTTACCCATAATAATTAGCGATTCTGCAGCCGGTGGAACGGATAACCGTCGGTGGCCGGAACGGTCGTGGAAATGACGCCATTGTTTGTTGTCACGACCAGCGGCGAACGGGACGACCATGCGCCCGCCGCGAGGTTTGGATTCTGTTGGATGATTTTTTCCAAGCGGTCAAGGCGCTCTTTCAACTCCTGAATCTCCGCGTCCTTTTCATGGAGTTTCCGGTTCAAGCCCTGGATGGCCGCCAGCGCCACCCTGAAAAAACGGCAAAAAGGTAGTTCCCTAATTTGGATTTTGGATGCTTTTGCCGGAAGTGTCATTTGGCGCGAAATTGCCTTCTGCGCGTATTATAGATTTTTGTGTCCGATTATGAGCACGAACGTGTTTGTTGGCAGGTTTAGAAATCTTGTCGTCGCATTTATTTTGGCTTCTTGGAACGCCTCTATAACTGCCTCGACGAACGGTGCCTTATCAAAGTCTTTTTTGGTAAATCCGGGATGTAGGTGCGGATTGGGCAACACCAATTCGATCTCGGATGCCGTAAGGGGAGGTGATAAAAACGGCATGGTCTTCTTTGCTTCAGTTAGTTGGAGCAACCGAGGGTGCAACCCTGCGCTTTCAAATAATCTGCAGAAATCCATCGAATATGCGAACGGTTCCCACACGGATTCATCGAAGACGATCTGTACGTTATTTCCTGCAAAGTGTTCCAACCGTTTTTTTATGATGGAAGCCTGTAATGTGCTAAGTTGGCGCTGCTGAAGCCGGGACTCCACACCGGACAGCTTTTCGCTAACGACCTTAGATTGTTCTTCCGTTTTAAAGAATTGTGCGCCTTCCCACATGGCAACGCCGAATCCTAGTACGGTTTCTAATACGACTCCCCAAAACACCCATCTTAATCCGCGATGCGCCCTGTCTTTTGAAAGCCTGAAATCATTTATGTCTTGGAACTGGTTCTTCTCCCCTTGGTCCTCCAGCCAAAGCCCTCTTGCGACCATAGCGCCGCCGATAGATGCAATAAGAGACAAAATGAAAATCTTCATCATAGCGTCTGGAATCCCATTCGTAATCTATCTATTTGTCGCATTGTTGTATGGGTGGAAGATATACAAAAAACCGCCGAGACAACGGGGCATGATTTAACATCATTAAAATGTGTGTAATTTTCCAATCGTTTTGGGTGCGTATAGCCAACGACCTCGGAAACGGCATCCATCGCCCTTTTCAGCGAACTTGTCGGGATTATGCATTACAATGAGAATATTTCGTCCAGTTGTTTGGAAACTTGGGCGAGGCGGGTGGGGAGATCGACGCCTTGGGGCCAATAGGCCGGCTCGGCTGTGCCCCAACCACGGTAGCCAACCTCGTCCAGCGCCTTCATGACCGCCGGCCAGTCGTTGTCCCCTTCCAGATACTCCACTTCAAAGCCTTTCCACAATCCCTGGGTGTCCCGTTTTTTGCGGCTGAATTCCTTGATGTGCAGCTTGAAGACGCGCGGGCCAAGAATCCGAATCCATTGCTCCGGCCAGCCGATGTTGATCACGTTGCCCACGTCGAAATGCCAGCGCACAGCCGGACTGGCGAATCCATCCACATAACGCGCCGCCTCCAGCGGGCTGAGCAAAAACTGGTTCCAGACGTTCTCTATGGCGATCTTCACCTCCAAATCCCCGGCCAGCCCTGCCACCTTCGCCACCTCCGCGCGGGAGCGATCCCAGGCCTGATCGTAGGAGATTTCCTTGTTGACAACGGCCGGCACCAGCAGCACGGACGTCGCGCCGTAGGCCTTGGCGTCGTGCAATGCCGTTTTCAATCCCTCCAGGCCGGCGGCGCGCACCTCTGGATTGGGGTCTGAGAGCGTTTTCGACCAATGAACCGAGTCCACGACGCTGGCGATGGTCAACCCCGTGGCGTCGCGCCCCTTCAACACCTCGGTCCGATCCAATCCGCTGTCGATTTCGACGCCGTCGAATCCCGCCTGCTGGATGAGTTTGAATCGGTCCATCACCGGCATTCCGCCGGGAATGGCGCCCCACATGATGCCTTTTTTGATGTCGCGTTTTTTGGATTGCGCGGCGGACGGGAGGGCGGCGACAGCCAGTGCGCCGCCAGTCAGTTTCAAGAAGTTACGTCGATTCAAGGGCGTGTTCATGGGATAGATTAGACAAATTTTGTTTGACCTGGCATGGCCATCGGCGCCACGGGGGCGGGAGCGTCCCAGGCGATTTTCCGCGGCGCCAGGTTTTCCGTCGAGTTGAGCGCCATTTCCCAAGTAATCTCCTGGCCGGTATAGGCGGCCATGCGGCCCATGATGGCCGCGAGGGTGCTCTGGGCCATGCGGACCCCATCATTGAAGGGCCGGCCGGAGCGGATGGAGGCGAACAACTCATCATGTTCGACCTGGTACATATTGGGGCGCGGGCCGGCGTAGCGCCATTTGGTTTCGCCGCGAACAAACGGCATCGCGGCATAACCCAGTTCGCGCGCGTCGCCTTTGGTTCCAAAGACGGTGGCGCTGTTGTCGTCGGCGCAGCCGTTTTGCTGGCGGCTGGCGAGGAATCCCCGCGCGCCATCGGCAAATTCATAATTGACCTCGAAATGGTCAAATATATTGCCGCCCTCGGCGGGAATCTGACGTCCGCCCACCGCCACGGCTTTTTCCGGGGGCGCGTCGTTCATCGCCCAGCACATCCAGTCCACGGCGTGGACCGCCTGCTCGACAAAACCGTCGCCGGAGAGCCAGCCAAAGTTATACCAATTGCGCAGTTGCCACTCCAGGTCGCCCATTGAGGCGGGGCGCTGGCTGGGCGGCGGCATGGGCCTGACCGAGCCGGTGTAATAGGTTCCATATACCACCCGGACCTGGCCGATGGCGCCGTCATGGATGCGTGAAAACAGGGCGCGCTCGGCCAGATTATACCGCCAGCAGAAGCCGGCCACCAACGACAGCTTCTTCTCTTGCGCCTGCTGGACCGATTCCATCACCGAGCGCACGCCCGGCGCGTCGGTGGCCATCGGCTTCTCGCAAAAGATATGTTTGCCCGCCGCCACGGCCGCCCGCAAATGCGCGGGCCGGAAACCCGGCGGTGTGGCCAGGAGCACCACGTCAACCCCGCTGTCGATCACCTTTTGATAAGCGTCCAAGCCGACAAAACAATGATCGGGATCGACCTTGACCTTGTCCGGCGCGGCCGCCCGGATCGCCTCCAGGCTGGCGTTCAACTTATCCTCAAACACGTCCGCCAGCGAGGTCAATACTACATTATGGTCCGCGTTGAGCGCCTGGCTGGCCGCTCCCGTGCCGCGTCCGCCGCAGCCGATAAGCCCGATTTTCAGCGTGGGGCCTTGCTGGGCGGGAGAGTTTTGCGCCGGCAGAATTGCGGGCGCCAGCAGCGCGCCGCCGGCCAGCGCGGATGTTTTGAGGAATTGCCGGCGCGATGTTGTGACAGAGTTACTCATACGCAACCAAGCAAATACGGTTGTTGGCCAAAAATCAATCCCCGGAAAAGCGGAGTTGAAAGCCTGCGCAGCCATCCGTAATATCGCCGCCAATGACGCTGGATATCGCATGGGCCCAAGGCGCCGATCTGTCGGGCGTCGCTTCTCCGGCTCTGCTCCTGGGTCTGGAACCGGTTCAGTGGAACCTGGCGCAGATGGTGCGGATAGCGCGGGATCCCGCCCGGCTGCGTCCGCACGTCAAAACCCACAAGTTGGGGTGGTTGGTGGAACGGCAATTGGCGCTGGGCATCACGCGGTTCAAGTGCGCGACCATTGCCGAAGCGGAGATGAGCGCCGGAGCCGGGGCGGTCGATGTGCTGATCGCCTACCAGATGGTCGGCCCCAATGTGGCGCGTCTGCTGGCCCTGCAAAAAAAATTCCCGCAAACCCGCTTCTCCACCATCGCCGATGATGCTTCGGTCCTGCGCGCCCTGGCCGACGCCGCCGCGCGGGCCGGCGCGCGCGTGGAGGTGCTGGTCGATCTGGACGTGGGCCAGCACCGCACCGGAGTCGCGCCCGGTCCGGCCGCGCTGGCTCTTTACCGCGAAATCGCGGCGGCGCCCGCTCTGGTGGCCGGGGGATTGCATGCCTACGACGGGCACTTGAATCAAAGCGATCCCGTCGCCCGCGCGGCCGCTTGCGCGGAGGCTTTTGCCCCCGTGCTGGCGTTGCGCGGCCAATTGCTGGCCGAGGGCCTGCCGGTCCCGCGCGTGGTGGCCGGGGGAAGCCCCACCTTTGCCTTGCTTGCGGCGCTGCCCGGCGTGGAGTGCAGTCCCGGCACGACGGTGCTGTGGGACGCTTCTTACGCCACCAATCTGCCCGACCTGGACTTTCATCCCGCGGCGGTATTATTGACACGAGTGGTGAGCAAGGCGGGTTGCAACCGGCTCTGCCTGGACCTGGGCCACAAGGCGGTGGCGTCGGAAATGCCTCATCCTCGAGTCGTCTTTCCGGCCTTGCCCGACGCGCAGTTCGTTGCCCACAACGAGGAACACCTGGTGCTGGAGAGCGCCGGCGCCGGGCGATTTGCCGTTGGGGACGAGTTGCTGGGCGTGCCGTGGCACGTGTGCCCGACGGTGGCCTTGCACGCCGAAGCGGTGGTGATCGAGCACGGCAAAGTTGCGGGCTGGCGCCGCATCGACGCGCGCGCGCGGAAACTGACCGTATGACGGCCTCAGATAGCTTGACCATCGCTCTGGCGGTGGCAGGGATTGTGGTGCTGGTCGCGCTGATTACATGGGCGCGACTGAACGCTTTTCTGGCTCTCCTGGTGGCGGCGCTATTCGTGGGGGCCGGCTCGTCCAGGCCGATGCTGGAGGTGGCCAAGGCCTTTCAGGACGGCATGGGTGCGACGCTCGGCGGGACGGCCGCGGTGATCGGTCTGGGCACGATGATTGGGAAATTGCTGGCCGAGTCCCGCGGCGCTGAGGTTCTGGCCAAACGGTTTGTCGTGTTTTTTGGCCCGCGCCGCATTGGGTGGTGCGTCATGGCCATTGCCATGGTCGTCGGCTTGACAACGTGGTTTGCGGTGGGGCTGATTTTGCTGGCGCCGATACTGCACACGTTGACGCGGGAGACGAAACGGCCATTCCTTCATCTGGCCCTGCCGCTTTTGGCCTGCCTGTCGGTCATGCATGGTTTCATGCCGCCGCATCCGGGACCGGTCATGGCGATCAACGCCCTGCACGCCAACGCGGGCATGGTGCTTGTTTGGGGATTCGTCATCGGCATTCCCACCGCTGCCATTGCCGGTCCCGCCTTCGCCCGGCTGGCCAGCAAACGGGTGAAAATTGACCCCTCGGTTTCAGCCGCCGTCCCGTTGCATCCCGGCGCTTGCTGGCCGGGGTTCGGCCTGACGCTCTTCTCGATGTTGTTGCCGGTGGGATTGATGCTCGTGGCCACGGTGACCGATCTGGTTGCCGGACACGGCCGGCTGCGCGACACTGCGGACTTCGTGGGCAATCCCACAATTGCGCTGCTGGTGGCGGTCTTGTTCGCGCATTGGTCGATGGGAAGCAAATGTGGATTCACTCTGCGTCAATTGTTGAAATTCGGCGAAGAAGCCATTGCCGGGGTGGGCATGACGATTTTGATTGTCGGCGGCGGCGGCGGATTTGCGCGCGTGTTGCAGGCGACTGGCGCGGCGGACGCGATGGGCGCGGTGGCCAATGCCGCCCATCTTTCGCCCTTACTTTACGGCTGGCTGGTTTCGGCATTTATTCGCGTGGCCACCGGCTCGGCCACCGTGGCCATCACGGCGGCGTCGGCTTTCATGGCGCCCGTGCTGGCCCGGCATCCGGGCACGAACACCGAATTGGCCGTCATCGCCATCGGCTGCGGTTCCCTCTTTCTGTCGCACCTCAACGACGGGGGCTTTTGGATAGTCAAGGAGTACCTCAACCTTACGGTGATGCAAACCCTTCGCACCTGGACTTTGTGCGAAACGATCATCGGCCTGGCCGGGCTGGCTCTCACCCTGCTGGCCAGCGCGCTGCTATGAACGCCCCGTGGTTCATCGACGCCCACCTGGACCTCTCGCTCAACGCGCTGGAATGGAATCGCGATCTCACCCGGCCCATCGGCGAAATCCGCGCCGCCGAAGCCGGGCTGACCGACAAGGCGGGACGCGGGCACGGCACCGTTTGTTTTCCGGAGATGCGCCTGGGGCGCGTCGGCCTGGCGGTCGCCACGCAAATTGGCCGTGTCAAGTGCGACGACGGATTCAGTCCCGCGGCGGCCTGGCGATCACCCGCGCAGGCCTGGGCCATGACGCAAGGCCAACTCGCCTGGCATCGCGCCATGGAGGAGGCCGGGGAACTGGCCTCCATCCGCACGCGCCCGGAATTGGAAGCCCACGCGGCGCTGTGGCGCGACGCCCCGCCCGGTTCCACAGAGCGCCTGCCCATCGGTTGCGTGCGAAGTCTCGAAGGGGCCGATTCCCTCATCACGCTGGCGCATTTGGAGCGGGCGTACGCCGATGGTTTGCGGGCCGTCGGCCCGGCTCATTATGGGCCGGGCATTTATGCCCGCGGCACCGAATCCACCGGCGGTTTTCCGCCGCGCGGACGGGAGTTGCTCAAGGAAATGGAACGGCTGGGGATGATCCTCGATGTCACCCACTTGAGCGACGACTGTTTTTGGGAGGCCATCAAATCCTATTCCGGGCCGATTTGGGCCAGCCACCACAATTGCCGCGCGCTGGTCCCCCATCAACGCCAGTTGGCCGACGAGCAGATTCGCGCCCTCATTGAGCGCGACGCGGTCATCGGCGTGGCCTTGGACGGCTGGATGCTCGTTGCCGGATGGGTGCGCGACCAGACGACACCGCATTCGTGCGCTCTGCGGCTGGAAAAGGTGATCGAGCATATCGATCACATCTGCCAATTGGCGGGCGACTGCCTGCATATCGGCCTCGGTTCGGACCTTGACGGGGGATTCGGGCGGGAGCAAACCCCATGCGACTTGGAGACCATTGCCGATGTCGCGCGATTGCCCCAGTTGCTGCTGGGCCGGGGCGGGACGGCAGAGGATGCGGAGAACTTTGCCCACGGCAACTTTCTGCGCTTCCTGTGGCGGGCTTTGCCGCGGTAGCCGGCCGGAAGTCACTGGCTGGCGGCGCGGGCGAAGCTGACGGAGTCCTTGATGCGTTTGTTGTCAGCGCGAATGCGGGCAGCCAGGGTCTTGCTGATGGAAAAGAGGATGGGGGCCGACAATTCCGGCGCTTCGCGGCGGAGTTTGTCAAAGGCCTCGGTGGTGATCTTCAGCAGGATACTGTCCTTGTTGGCGATGACATCGGCCGAGCGGGGGCCTTGGTCAAAAAGGGCGATCTCGCCGAAGCAATCGCCCGGGCCGAGCGTAGCCAGGATGGTTTCCTTTCCGCCGATCATGAGGCGGACGCGCAACTCGCCGTCCAGCACCAGGTACATGCCGTCATCCGGGTCGCCCTGCTTGACGATGAGCGACCATTGGCGCACGGACTGGGGTTCCATGAAACAGGCGAAGCGGGCGAGTTGATCGTCGCTCAGTTCGGCCAGCGCTTTGACGCGGCGCAACATGCCGGGAGTAATTGGGGAGTTGGCGAGGGAAAGTTCGGGATCGGCCGGGCCGGCGGCGGTGGCGCTCTTTTTGCGGAAGAAGAGCTGCAATTCCGGCAGTTTGGAGGCCCTGCGCCAGCGATCGTTTTGAGCGTCAAACACCCAGGTGTCGGCCAGGACGCGCTCGTCCTTGACCCAGTTGATCAAAGTGGGCAGTTCCACGGGGCCATAGACAGCGTTGTCCGCGGCCCAAATACTGAAAACGACACGTTGGTTTGTCTCACCGGCCACAGGTGATGTATAGCACACAAGCCGCGAAAGGAAAGGGAAATCAGCAACCGTGAGCGGGACTTTCCAATCCGCGCCGCAAGGCGGCCAGCAGCGCCTTCTTGTCGCCCGCCAGCAGCGCCCCGGCATCGAGCCACAGACCGGGAAAGACGCGGCTCTTGAACAAGCCGTCGGCGTCGGGAGGAATCTCGCGGTACTCGCCCTCGCGCAGTTCCCACCAGAGCACGCGCTGTTCGCTGGTGATCCAGGCAAGGTATTCGCGAACGCCATTGCGACGGTAGGCGCCCTTTTTCTGGTGCAAATCGTAGGCGCGCGAACTGCCCACGATTTCCGCCGCCAATTCGGGAGGGCCTTCGATATAATCGTCGGCGGAAATGCGCGCCTGCCCGCCCTTGGAGGGCAGCTTGAACAGGATCAAGTCCGGCTGCGGTTCGTTGTCCAAATCGAGCCGGACGGTGGCGTTGTTCGCGCATTGCACTCCGGGGGTTTCCGCCGCGTACGTAATGAGCACGAGTGAAAGGTCGCTGTGTGGAATACCGTGGCTCTGGGCGCGGACGGGGGATGGCATATAGACGATTCCTTCGATCAATTCAGCCTTCTTGACGTGCGGCATCTGTTCATAGCGGCGCTCGAATTCGTCGCGGGTCAGGCGGTCGCCTTGCGCCAGCGGCGCGTCGGCTTCAATGCGGGATACAGTCGATGTCGCCATGTTGGAATTCTACATCCATCCGCAAAGGAAACAAGAGAAACAAGCGCAGAGAAACAAGCGCCGGTGATTCGCTCCAGGTGTGAGACAAAATTCTTCAGGTGGCGAAAAAGGAACCCCTCTCTCCGTCTCTCTCCCCGCAAGCGGGGAGAGAGGGCAAACGCAGCCCGAAAGGAGTCTATTGGGCCACATATACTTCTCCGCCGCAACAATGGGGCGGCGAA
>JBEKSF010000181.1:0-9110 GCA_049517295.1 Verrucomicrobiota bacterium | reverse complement strand
CCAGGGGCACCAGTTCGCCCCGAACTGCAACAGCACCCGCTTGTTTTCCTGCTTCGCGACCACCAGCGCATCGGCGATTTGCTTCGCGCCATCGGCGTTCTCGTCGTAGATGGCCGGGCGCGAAGCGTTGAGGGGTGCGTCCGAGCCGATTGCCGGAGAGAGAAAACCCAGAACCAGCAAGGCGGCGGTGCCGAGGAAGGAGATGATGCCTGTTTTCATAGCCGGACAAAATGTAGCCTGACCCGCAAGGAATGACAACAGTCCGCGATGAAGACGAACGGGGGCCGCTCCGTTTCCACGACGGGGACCAAGTCGTTCCACTTCGCAATCCGCTGGTGGAGGTCGTTGGTGAGAATGAGCTTCATCGGCTGGGCAGGTTCAGGTCATGTACCAGCCGCCATTCACGCTGATCGTCTGGCCGGTGATGTAGCCGTTGCAGGCGAGCATCACAATTACATTGTGGCCTTTTTCCAATTTGATGCGGCGTGTGTCCCGGCGACTGATAATCAAGGACACGTCCATCCGCACCCTGGCCAGGATTTGAGGGTTCGGGAGGCGGGGCCGTGGTGCCGACGATACGGTTGAGTTTTGCCTTTGCGCCCCTTTGGAGCGCGGCAATTTATGTTTCATTTTTTCTCCTTTTCTCCCTGCTGATGCTGTCAACAGGTCGCGGTGTAATTGTGGAGGTTGATTTTGCTGCGGGTTTTGATTGGTCCGGCCCTTGGCCGAACCTGCCATTGGCGGCGCGGTGTTCTCTTGAGTTTTCATTTTGTCTCTTTCTTCGGTTTAATTTGCAATACTATTGTTGACTGAATTTGTCAGCCCGCGTTGTTTGTTTTGCCGCGTCGCTCGGCGGGCATCGAGCAACGTGGTAATTCATAAAATTGCAAGCGCCTGCTCGCTCGTGGGTGGGGCCAAGGCCGTCGAGGTCCTGCCGGTTGAGCCGCAGCGTAAGGCTGGAGAAAAGCGCCTCGTCTTTGACTGAGCGACTCGGCGGCTGTGCCGGTGAGCGTTGATAACTAGAATTGAAAACGGCCACCCCGTGGGCGATTACTACGCCAAGCTCGAAGGTCGCCTTTTGCTCAACCCGGCGGGCCAAAGGATTGCCGCCATGTGGTCTGGGGCTGTGCGAAATGCAGGAAGCTAAGCCTTGGGCCGGGCGGCCCCACACGGCGGCAAATTTGTCATTTCCAACGCACATATTTCAGACTCGGCCAACAGGTGCGGCTTCCAAGCGCACCAGCGGCTGTTTTTAACTACGAAGGAAGAACAACATTTTTATGGATTTGATGGTACGGGTTCGGAATTTTCTACCCTACGCACGCACCCGCCAGTATTTACGTGCTTAAAACATCAGGCGGCGCTATGCCGGGCGTGTGGTCAGAATTGCTGGTTCAAGCCGCGCCATCGCGGCGCTGGGGATTAACAGTGGCGTCAGGCTATCAGCGAATCGTTTACGTGACAGGTTCCGGGGTCAACCCTGAATTTTATCGGCGCTGCCGGTGCTGCCCGGCTCGCCGCGCAAGATGATCGTAACAACGCCAATTGCTCAATGCCTCATGGCCCGTGGCTTGCGCGCTCCTGTAATACCGTTCCAGCGCGATCTGGGGCGTCTCCAGCATTGGGGTTAAGCGCGTTTCTGGCGGCGTCAGGCTTTAGTGCGCCGCGTTTACGCGCTGGTTTCCGTGTAGTCCAAAAATGTTTATTCGCGCTGCTGCCGTTGAGCGGGTTGCTGCCAGCTTCGCCCGCAAAAATGTTACGCTAAAAAGACTTTCCGATATTAACAGTTGGGTACAGCGCAACGGCCTCGCCAAAAACCAAATTTCACGTAGCAGCTTTTAAATCCTGGGGCAAAGACCGTCAGGCGAGCAATTCCCGGCCAAGATTTTGGCTGGTCATGGGAGGCATCAAGTTTCAATGCCGAAACTGGCCATTCGTCGAATCAAGTTGTCGTACTCCCGCTTAAGATTCCTGAACGCCTTGAGATTCTCTTCGTCGTCATCGAGCATGGGATTGCTTTCGACGATCAAGCGCATTTCGCCAAGGGCCGAAGCGACTTCGTTCGAGTATTCGCGAAAAACAGGGTTGAGCATATAAGGCCGAGCGGGATTTGAAGCCTTGAACAGAAGCTCCACTGGGAGGTTGTCAAACGATTGACCCAAGCTCTGATACCCGTTCTTCTGGGCGGCGCGTAACAGGTCGTCGTACGTATCCGGCTTCATTCGGATACAGTATGCTTTTTTACCCGAAGGCGGGCGGCCTATTTTCCCGCTGCGTTTCGCTTTCGTGCTCATGCGCTGCGATTTTGAAAAATCGCCACGCTGCCGTCTACAATTTTTGTCGTCGCTCAGATTAGCAAGTGCGGAGTATTGCAGCCGACCAGCAACACGCATCTCACCGTGTAACGGCGCTGCTGAAGCTGACCCGGCTGCCGCGCCGGGGAAGGTCTGAAATGCCAGCGCCGCAGGCTCGCTCGCAACGTCAGATTCCCATCAAGTCGATTGCCGGAAGCTGCGTGCCGAAAAGGAACGCGGCTTTGACCCTGCCACGGCGCTGCTCAAGCACGGTCAATTCATCTGGCCGGATTTTGAGTCCGGCTTCGCCGAGTGCTTTGCGCAGTTGTTTCGATGCAAGCTTTCTGTCCGCTGGCAAATCACCTGGACCGACGTTCAGCCAAACAATCCAAACTGGATGATGCTGTTCTCGTTCGAGCCGGTGGACGGCAAGCCCGGCCTTTGCAAACGCATTACGGACACGGCCAAGCCAATAGTTGTCACCGTCGGTGGCGGCCTCAACGGCACGGTCTATGGTTATGCAGGCTTCGTCAATGGCTTCGGCTGACAAATGGGGAATTGGTTTGGTGGCCATATCAGGATGCGGTTTTTGCGCGGGTTGAGTTGATGGGTGAATGTGATTGTGAAAGATGCGGCGACACCGCTCTGGCACGGTTTGTTCGTTGTTCCCACGTTGAGCCAGAATTGTTGCGAGAACAGTTTCGCTTGCCGGGAGTCCGTACAGACTGAACTTCTGCTGTTCTATTTAAGGGATGTTTAACGGAAATGAATTCGGCGGAATCAGCGGCACCCAGATGGCACAGGGTTGTGACGGTGATGGTCACCCCACTGCACCATCGGCTGGTGAAATTCCTTTTGAGCACCGGCTCATGACAAAAAAGGAGATTGCCGAGTATTTCAGCATCACCGAGCGAACCGTCGAGGTGTGGATGCGCCGCCGTTACATCCCCTACATAAAAATCGGCCAGAGCGTTCGCTTCCGGGTGGCCAGCGTTTTGCGGTACGTGGACGATAAATATCTGGTGCCCGCCGGACAGCCACGGCGTCATGCCAACAATCGGGGAAACCCGATTCACCGCCACGACGCTCGGTCCGGTCCTGCTCAAGTAACGCCTCATGCACCTTGGGAGGAAGCCGCCAACGGTTCGGATGCCCGTTCGGGCAACTGAATCACCTTTTCCGGGGCGGGCGGAACGATGGAGAACCACGCTTCCCCCGATTCTCTCGTAACGACCTCCATGTAGTACTTGCGGACCATAGCTGGGCTGTTGCCCATTTCATGGGAGGTCTGTGCGATGTTTTGGGTGGCAGCGCCTCGGTATGTTCCGTAGCTATGCCGCAGGCAGTTGTGCTTGAGCAGGACCCCGGCCCTCTCGAACAGGGCGGCCAGGTGGTTGGTGGGATTCTTAAACGGGACAACCATCGTCCCCACTTTCGGGCAGGTGGCGAGCCATGCCCTCAGGTTCGGAAGTATTGGCACCAGTCTCGTGGACTTGACCCGGTATTGGCCCGGCGGCACGCGGATGTAGTCCTTGGTAATGTGCTCCCAGCGCAGCCGTTGGATTTCGGATTGGCGCAGTCCCGCGAAGGCGGCGATGGCCAAGTAGGACAGGAATTCAGGGCGGACGTGCTCCAGTAACCGCCGCAGGTCTTCGACCGTGAGTATGTCGACCGGTTTGGCCGGTTCCTTGAATTCCGGGACGAACTGGAGCGGGTCGTAGTTCTGCGGCACGTATTTTTTAAGCCGGGCGAACCCGAAGAGGTTCGAGATGGCGGTCCGGTAATTGTTTTTTGTGCGCGGCGCAAACTTCAGGTTCATGAGAAAATCATGGATGTCGGTGTCGCGCACTTCGCAAAGCGGGCATGAAAACGCCCTGGCGAACACTCCCAGACGGCATTCCAGATCGTCGATGTGAATGGGGCTTGAGCCGTCGCTCCGCCGGGCTTTGAGCAGTTCCTCCACGGCTTGGTCAACAAGGACGCGGCTCTCAAACAAGGCGTGCTGCTTGACGAAGAATCGTGCGGCGTCGGTCAGCGTGCCGGTCCCGTTCAGGAGCGTCTCCGCGTGTACGTATTGGCTGACAGCCACGTCGAGCGGAACGTTGGTCTTGGACAATGTTTCGCAGGCCCGTAGATAGATGAGCCGGTCCGTGCTGGTCAGCGCCAGCACGTCTGGCTCCCCCTGCGCGAGTTTGGTGAGGATCAGGTTGGCCTCTCTTTTCGCATCCGACAGGGTCGCCCGCCGGACTTGCTTACGGTTTTCCTCAATGTAATAGGAGATGACGTAGCTGACGTAGCGGCCCTTGTCGATGGAGTCGGTGATGACGACGCGGTGGTTGTGGCGGGTCAGTTCCAGGCGGAACCGGGATTTGAGCTTTTCAGCCTTCTGCTCCGGCGGCACTTGAGCTTTTGCTTTCATACCGCCTGAGAACAGAAAATGTTTGGCGCGAACCGGGCCGGTTGTGACGAAACTGTGACGAAAGGGCGGCGAGGCAGACCCCAATCACCGTAAGTGCTTGGAGTCAAGGGGTTGTGAATGGCGGGAGTGGCGGGGCTCGAACCCGTAACCTCTGCCGTGACAGGGCAGCGCTCTAACCAATTGAGCTACACCCCCCGCTCGGAATCCAAAATCTAGTCAATCGTCCAGCCGCAGTCAATGGCCAACCGTATTAAATCGTCCCCTGCCCCCGGCTACCACTCGATGACGGCGGCGGCCCAGGTCAATCCCGCGCCGAAGACCACCAGCAAGATCAGGTCCCCGCGCTGGATGCGACCGCACTGCACGGCTTCGTCCAGGCCGATGGCGACGGAGGCGGCGGAGGTGTTGCCGTATTTCTCCAAATTAACGAAGACTTGCTCGGGCGTGGCCCCCAAGCGCTCGGTGACGGCGTCAATGATGCGGCGGTTGGCCTGGTGTGGGATGATGCACTTGATTTGCGAAACGTCCAGTTCGCAACGGCGCAGGGCCTCGCTGGCCACCGAGTGCATGGCCGTCACCGCGCTCTTGAACGTCTCCTTGCCGTCCATGCGCAGGTAATGCATCCCCGCGGCCACCGATTCGTGCGTGGGCGGGCAGGAGGAGCCGCCGCCGGGCAGGCACAACATCCCGGCCAGGTTGCCATCAGCCCCCATGCACGCTGTCAATAAACCGTGCGCGCCGGGGCGATTGCGCAAGACGACCGCTCCGGCGCCGTCGCCGAACAACACACAGGTATTGCGGTCGCTCCAATCGATGATGGAAGAAAGTTTGTCGGCGCCGATGACCAGGACGGTTTGGTAGGTGCGGGACATGATGAATTGCTGGCCGACCTCCAGCCCGTAAATGAAGCCGGAACAGGCTGCCTGAACGTCGAACGCGGCGGCGCGGTGGGCGCCGATTTTTCGCTGCACCACACAGGCAGTGGAGGGAAACGGCATGTCGGGCGTGATCGTGGCCAGGACGATCAAATCGACCTCGCTGGGGGCGATCTTCCCCTGCTCCAACGCCCGCATCGCCGCCTTGGCGGCCAGGTCGGAAGTGCTGTCGTGTTTCTGGGCTATGCGGCGTTCCTTGATGCCGGTTCGGCTGGTAATCCACTCGTCGGACGTATCGACCAGTTTCTCCAGGTCCGCGTTGGTCAGGATGCGGTCGGGGACGTAGGAGCCGACGGCGACGATGGAGCAACTCTGGCCCTGGAAATTATGCCGGGCGCGGGGGTTTTTGAATTTTTTTGGCGATGTCATGCGGGTTGGGCCTCAGCCACGCGTTCATTGGCATTGGCGACCTCACTTTCGATGATTTGGTTAAGGTGATGCTGGAGGGCCTTGGCGCATTCGCCAATGGCGTTGGAGATCGCCCGTTCGCGGGCCGAACCGTGAGCTTTGAAAATGGTGCCGTTGAGGCCCAGCAAGGGCGCGCCACCGCGGCGGTCGGGGTCGGTGCGGCGCATCAGGGAGCGAAGGGCGTTTTTAATCAACAGGCCGCCGAGGATGCGCTTGGGGTTTTTGGAGAGTTGCTCCTTGAGGGAGGCCACCAGGTCTTTGGCAAAGCTCTCCAGGGTTTTCAACACGATGTTGCCGATAAAGCCATCGCACACAACCACATCGACCCGGTTGTGGAACAGGTCGTGGCCCTCGACGTTTCCGATGAAATTCAAGTCCGCCATTTTACAAAGCTTGCACGCTTCGATCGTCAATTCAGTCCCTTTATTCGGCTCGGTCCCGTTGCAGAGGATGCCGACGCGCGGGTTCTTATAGCCCAGAATTTCGCGCGAGTAAATACTCCCCATGATGGCAAAATGCAGAAGGTGGGACGGGCGGCATTCCACGCTGGCCCCGGCATCAAGCAGGACGAAATCATTTGCGGCAGCGGGAATGATCGTGGCGATGCCCGGACGGTCCAAGCCCGGCAGGGGCCGCAGGCGAATGGTGCTGGCGGCCACTATCCCGCCCGTATTGCCGGGGGAAACCAAACCATCGGCTTTGCCGTCCTTGACCAATTCCACGGCGCGGAGGATGGAGCAGTCCTTCTTGCGGCGCAGGCCCTCAACGGGCTTGTCCTCCATGGAGAGAACTTCGCTGGCATGGACGATTTGGACGCGGGGGTCGCGGCACCCGGTACGGGTCAAGGCAGACTCGATTTCCTCCTGGCGTCCGACAAAGAAGAGTTGTGTGATCGCCGGGTCGGATTGCAGGGCAAGCCGGGCGCCTTCGACAACAGTCTCCGGGCCATGATCGCCACCCATCACATCCACAACAATTCGCATATAGCAAAGAGCGCGGAAGATGAAAACTTGCCGCGCTCCTCAAAGACCGATTAAGCAGCCGCCTTGACCGTAATGACCTGCCGGCCTTTGTAGAATCCGCACGCCGGGCAGACCCGGTGTGGGACATAAGGAGCGGCGCACTGGGGGCAAGTGCTGAGTTGAGGCAACTTCATGGCGCTATTGTATGCGCGCCTCATGCGTTGACGGCTGTGCGATGGCTTGCGTTTTGGAACTCCCATATATTTGTCTCGGTTAAAATTTTAACTTGTTCAATTCCGACCAGGCAGAGGAACCATCCCTCTGGCTGGTTTGTTTTGTTGCTTCATTGGATCGATTGGGCAGTCCGGCGCAATCGGCCCCGCACAGCGGGTGCTGCGGAAACTCCAGCAGAATATCTTCCCTGATCAGGGGCGTCAAGTCCGCCAAATCGTCTTTTATCGGGGTCTTTTCCGGCCCCTCCAGCGGCAGGTGCGCCGTCCAGTGATCAAGCTCGATGGTGTGCTCAAAGGGCTTCAGACACCGGGCGCATTCGCAGTCCAGAGTCATCTCCAGCCTGCCTTGGGCGAGGATGGCGTCGCCCACTTTCTGGACGGTGATGTCATAGCGCAATGGGCGGCGGGCGTGAACCAACTCGTCGCGGCATTCCAGGCGCAAGTCGGCGGCCGGCATTTCCCCCAGCAGACGGACGTCCTTGACTTCGAGATGGCGGATGTTGACTTGCACAGACATGGGAATAGAGAAAGGGAAAACTCACGACTTGCGCCCTTGGCGGGCAAACTTGGCGGCCAGCGCCAGGCAAACGTGAGCGGGCACAAAACATTCCACGTGCCCCCCCAATTGCGCCACCTCCTTGATGATCCGGGAACTCAGAAAGGTATAAGTTTCCTTGGGCATCATAAAAATCGTTTCAACCCGGCCGTTCAATTTACGATTCATCAGGGCCAGTTGAAATTCAAACTCAAAATCCGACACCGCGCGCAATCCGCGGATGATAGCCTGGCCGGAGCGTTTCTCGACGTAATCGACCAGCAAGCCGTCAAAGGAATCGGTTTCGACATTGGGAAACTCCCGGACGGCTTTGCGCACCAAGTCCGCCCGCTCCCGCAACGAGAAGAGCGGTTTTTTGCTCTCGTTTTTGGCGACGGCGACGATGACGCGGTCAAACAATCTGGCCGCGCGCTGCACGATGTCCAAATGTCCGTTGGTCACCGGATCAAAGCTGCCCGGGTAAATGGCCGTTCGCATCAGGGCTTCACCGTAATTGCGTCCCACTTCATTTTGTGCCGCTCGGCGTAGGCGGCGAGGACTTTTTCATGTTCGACCAAAACGGCGCGCACGACCGCCGAATCATCGGCTAGTCCAACCCCCGCCGCCGCATCGGGAATGAGGTCAAACTGGCGGTGGGCGTAAAGGAGCGCGAAGACCGCCGCCGCCGCCGTGGCGTAGGGCAAATCCTCCTCCACCCCTTCGGCAAAATCCTCCACCACGTCGGCCAGAAATTCCAACTGGTCGGGCAGATGCGGGAAGGCGGGATTGTCCAGCTCGGTAAACTTCAATTTGAGGAACGGAAGTTTCTTATGCACGCTTTTGAGCAAGGCAGGGGTAATGGTCCCCGCTCCGCGGTGCATGAATTTCACGGTCTCTGACATCCCCGCAAGCATGACCGATTGCCCGCCATTTGACAAGTCATTATCTGGCGGAACGTGTTCACAGGGCGAATTCACGAAGGCAGGCAAGGGCTGATTCGAAGAGGGGTCGAATGCGCCCCGCGCAAGCGGCGGCAAAGGTTCGCAATTATCAGCAATCATTGGCGTTTTTGAGGATTTTTGGTCTTTGAGGCTTTGCGTCAAGGCGCGCAAGCGGCTTGGGGCGCGCGGCGGGGGTCTGTCGTTCATAAAATGAGGGAAAAGAAAAAAATAGTGTTAATAGTTTATCAGTTGTACTAATACATGCGCGGATGGATAAGAGTATCTTATTTATGTCGGATGTGGGACTGGAGGTCTGCCGCGACGGGCGCGATGAACGCAAGGCGTTGAAGGAGAGGTAGATGGAACATACACAGCGCAAGGTA
>JBEKSF010000180.1:0-9138 GCA_049517295.1 Verrucomicrobiota bacterium | reverse complement strand
ACAGTATTCGTGCCCAGCGAGAAAGGGTTGCCCCCGATGGTGAAGGATTGAGCGCCGGCATTGTAGGTGATGGTGGAGAAGCCGAAGCCGGACTCGTCGTTGTTGGGCGTGGTGGATCCCGCCGAGCCAAACACCAGCGCATCGGAGTTGGAAACAGGCCCGGAACCGATGGCATAGATCCAGTTTGTGGCGGTGCTGAAATTATTGCCCGTGCCGCCGAGCCAGGTGTCGGAATTGACCGTAACCGGGGTGGTGACGCCGGCTTCGAGGGAATCGAAACTTTCATTCACGCCGTTGACCGCTGAAACCACATAGTAATAGGTGGTGGCGCCTGAGAGCGGGTTGTCGTTGTAGCTGGCCGAGGTGGTGTTTGCAATGTTCGTATAAGGTCCGCCGCTGGTTGACCCGCGCTTGACATTGTAGCTGGCCGCACCCGCAACCGGACTCCAGTTCAATGTGACCCGCGCGTTGCCGGCGGCCGCCGTCAGGTTAACCGGGACGTAGAGCCCGCCCTGCAAGATTTCAATAGCGGAGATGCAGGCGTTATCCGTGACGTTCACGAACTGAATCGCAATACTGCCGCTGGTGCTGGCCTGCGTCATGATTTCCTTGATGACCGCCTTGTTCTGCGCGCCCGCTGTGGCGAAAATGTCGAAGTTGGTCAAGACCTCGTGGCCGTTGATGAACACGTTAAAGACGCGCTGGCCGGCGGCGACCCAGCAGCATTCGACGCAGTGGAGGCGTACCAGATAATTGGCGCCGGGCAGGAAGCCGGTGAAGGCATAGGTCATGTTCCCATAACGCTGGTCCTGATAGGCGGTCTGGGGAGCGGGATTGGTCACGCCGCCGACATCAACGGCATAGGTGTAGCCGTTGGCATCCCAAGCGCTGCCGCCACTGTAGTTTTGATCCGCGGCAAAGGTCCGCTGGTCGGGCGAAAGGGTCGCCACCGCCGAGCCGCCGCAATGGACGGCCGTCAGAAGCGGGTTAAAATTGGTGAAGGCGACTTTGATCGACCCCTGATAGTTGGGACCGTTCAAGGCGAACTGGCGGGAGTTATTGCCCTCGTTGGCGAGGGGGCCCTCGCCGCAATCGTCATTGGTGGTCCCCAGAAGCTGGATCCCGTCGTAATAGACACTGGGGTTGCTGCAATAGAGGATGGAGGCGCCGCCGCAGTAGCCTTGGAGCATGATGCAGTAGAAAGGGTTGGGGACGCCGACATCATCCCCTTGTTCGAGGCAACAACAACGTCCCAGTTCGTGCGCATAAACGACATCCCACGCCCCATATACGGAACTGACGGTGCTTTCAGCGCCACATTCGTAGGAGAGTCCCGCGTCGTCGCTAGCATCCCCCACGCACTGAATAATGCCCGCGCCGGTGCTTGACCAAAAGGCTGCCACGTCCGGCCAAGTCCAGAACTGACCGAGCAAGGCATGGAGGGTTCCGGGGTCCGTTTCCGTGGCTTCATAATAGCCGACGTTAACCACCCATAATCCCGTCCCGCTGTTTTGCATAACGACATTGGCGCCGGCCAGGGCGTTGTTCATATCCACTTCGAGGTCGGCCGCACCGCCCAGATTGGCGGCCGCGGCGGACGTATAGACTTCCGCGACTGTCATCACATAACCAACCCGGTTGAATTGCTGGGACTGGCCGGGAGCCGTCAATGACTGGGACATCCCCGAATGCGCCCATAGACACAAGAGCAACACGGCCGCACGCAGGCGGATTGGATTTGAGGGGAAAAGGGGCTGGTTTGGAATTTTCATGGTTTGCCCGTTGTGAAATGTAAATGCCTCGAAATGGGGCTTATTTCAGCATGGCGCCATAGGTGGAGGGATTGATGCTCTTGACCACAATCTGGCCCGGGTCGTGCGCCTCGGCTTGCAGGTAGATCTGATCCTCGGGTGAAATCACTGTGAAGGCTTCCCGGTCGTTGATGAAGGCGACCGTCACCATTGAGTCCGGACGGCCCGGCAATTGCCCGTATAATTGCCCCTGACGGCCGCCGTCCTTCGACTCCGTCCGGGTCACATTCGCCGTTAACAACTGCCCGTCCAGACCGGGCAGAGTCACCCGTTGAATGGCGCGGCCAGATTGAACGGCCTGCTGCACCTGCTGCGCGAAGGGATTGGTGTGATAAACCAATTGCCGGCGGAAAATGGTGTTGTTTTCGATCAGCATTCGCCGGTATTCGCCGTCGTTATGGGCGAGCCGCCGGATGACATTGGTGTCCGTCCCGTCCTCCGCCGTCCATTGGTAAGGGCCGTTTGATTGCGCCACCTTGAACACGTTCGCCTTGGGCGCCTGGCCTGGGATGACTTGCGCTGCTTGTCCATCGGCCGGCCACGCAGACCGGGCTGGCATGACCAGAGACATCAACAGAGGGGCCATCCGAAGGCAGCGCCCCGGGATACCGGTTATCGTTAGACGAAAAACCTTCGTCGTAAATGTCCTGCGCGGAGAATCAATCTGCATCGGAAAGGTAGATTTCATATAGTTTAGTCAGAAAGGCCTAGGGGTCTGCAGGCTAACGTGCGCATCGCATTTTTGTCAAATTCCAAAGCGTCATGATTATAGGACCGGCCGCGAGAGGGGCGGAAACAACCGGTCGGGGCGCCGAGCGGAATGGGCTTGGGCGTAACCCGGGCGTTTCTCCAACGCTCTTACCACGTCGTGGGTTTACGCGGTGGATTTGATCATGGTGACGCACGCACGGAATTGACGCCCTCAACCAATGGTAAAAGCCGTTGAGGCTGTCCGCTCCGGTCGTGGCGCGCACGTTTCTTTTGAATTGCCTCCATCGCCGTATTCGTTACGATCGGTCAATAACAGGCAAAGGGTTGACCATCAACCATACCAGGAGAATCGCAAGGCCATAATGATCGTATGCAATTGAAAAATTACTTCGCCGCCGCCATTTTATCGTCGGCCATTTCAACCAACGCGGAGTCGGCCAAAATCACCGTGGATGTGGCGCATCCGGCCCACCCTATACCGCAGACATTGTGGGGCATTTTTTTCGAGGACATTAACATGTCCACGGACGGCGGGATTTATCCCGAATTGGTGCGCAACCGTTCCTTCGAGGACGCGGACACGCCGGAGAATTGGAAGTTTACGAGCGTGAGCGGCCACTGCGAGGCCGCCATCAGCACGGCCGACGTGCATGGGCAGCCGGCGCCCTTAAACCCGTTCAATCGCAAATCGCTTCGCGTGGAAGTGGACGGGGCGTTCACGTTGCAGAACGACGGTTACTGGGGTATGAACATTGTCAAAGGTGACGGCTACACTTTCCGGATGGCGGCGCGCGGGGAGCGGTTTGGCGGCAAGCTGGCCGTGAAAGTTTTGAGCAGCACCGGCGAGGTGATGGCGGGCGGAGAGATTTCCGGCATCGGCGGCGTTTGGAAGTATCACACGCTGGATCTGGCCGCAACGGGCGGCGATCCGAAAGGCAAACTGGAAATCTCCGGCGACGGCAAAGGCACATTGTTTCTGGACATGGTCTCACTGGTGCCGAAGAAGACCTGGAAAGATCACGGCTTGCGCGCGGACCTTGCGGAATCGCTGGACGGGTTGCATCCGAAGTTCGTGCGTTTCCCCGGCGGCTGCTGGGTCGAAGGCGACGACTTTGCGCATATAAACCACTGGAAGAACACCGTCGGCAACATCGACACGCGCACGCCGCTGTGGAACATCTGGGGCTATAATGCCACGCACGGCCTGGGTTTCCACGAGTACCTGCAATTGTGTGAAGACCTCGGCGCCGAGCCTCTGTTCTGCATCAACGTGGGCATGTCGCACAAGGAAACCATTCCGATCGATCGCATGAGCCAATGGGTGCAGGATGCGCTCGATGCGATCGAATACGCCAACGGGCCGGCGGATTCGGTCTGGGGTTCGATGCGCGCCGCTGCCGGCCATCCCGCGCCGTTTAATTTGAAATACCTGGAAATCGGCAACGAAAACGGCGGTTTCAACGGTTACGTCGAGCATTACCGGCTGTTCTACAATGCGATTCGCGCGAAGTATCCGGAAGTCAAATTTGTAGCCGACGGGTGGGATGATTTTGGCGCACAGCAACCGGACTTGGTGGACGATCATTATTACGACACGCCGGAATGGTTCATGCGCCACGCCGGCCAATATGACAAAAGCGACCGCAATGGCCCGAAGGTTTTCGTCGGCGAATACGCCGTCACCTTGAACTGCGGCCAGGGCGATCTGCGCGGCGCCATCGGCGAAGCGGCGTTTATGACCGGTCTGGAACGCAACTCGGACGTGGTGCAAATGGCCAGCTACGCGCCGTTGCTGGTGAATTTGAACCACCGCGCATGGAATCCGGACCTGATCAACTTCGACAGTTCGGGGTGGTATGGCCTGCCGAGTTACTACGTCCAAAAACTGTTTTCCGAAAACCGCGGCGATGTTTATCTGCCTACCGAAGTGCAATCGCCCGTGGTGACGCCACCGGTGGCCGGCGGCCTGATCGGTGTTGGCACCTGGAATACGGCGGCGGAATTCAAGGATATCCAAGTCACCGCGCCGGATGGGAAGGTGTTGTTTCAATCTGATTTCAGCGGCGGGGCGCAAGGCTGGAAATTGCTTGGCGACGGCGCGGATTGGAAGGTTCAGGATGGCGCATTGCGGCAGACGGCGGAGCGGACGTTCATTCGCGCGCTGGCCGGCGACAAGTCGTGGAAGGACTACACGCTGACGCTCAAAGCGCGCAAGATTTCCGGCGCCGAGGGCTTCCTGATTTTGTTCCACAACAGCGGCGACGAAGACCGCACTTGGTGGAACATTGGCGGGTGGGGCAACACGCAGGACGGCATTGAAGGCAGCGGAGGCGTCAATTTCAAGCCCAGCCACATTGAAACGGATCATTGGTATGACATTAAACTCACGGTCGCCGGCCAGCATCTGCAATGCTGGCTTGACGGCAAATTGATTCACGACGTTGATTATCTTACCGGCGGCGAATACAAGAGCCTTTATGCGGCGTCGGCCACGGATGCCCAGTCTGGAGATGTCATTGTGAAAGTGGTGAACGTGGCCGCCGAACCACTGGAAACAGAGTTGGACCTTTCCGGCGCGAGCTTGACTGGCCAGGGCTCGGCTACCGTGCTGACATCAGGCAGTCCTGCGGATGAGAATTCGCTGGCCGAGCCGACGAAGGTTTCGCCGAAGACCGAAGCCATTAGTTTCACCGGCACCAGCCTCAAACGGTCATTTCCGGCCAACTCCTTGACGGTGCTGCGATTGCGAACCCGCAGTTAGGCCTTTGGTATCCGGCCAGCGCCATTCGGGAGTGATCCCACGGCTGGCGCGATGATGATGAAAACGAAAATATGCGATTGTGCGGGACTGCCCCCTCTGCCTCTATGAATGCTTTAAACGAGAGAATATGTCTAAAATGTGCATTGGTTTCCATTGTCCTATTACTGTTTGGCTTTTTGCTTGCAGTTAAATTGTCAGCCCAGCGAGTAAAGGACGTGAATCCAACCAATGCAGAATTATACCGCGACATTTTACTGCTAAGGGATTTAGATTCGGGGGATTTGAAGTCGGCCCGCCAAAAACTAAATGAGGACAGTATGTTCCGTGTATTATTCATTATGGAAAGTGTTGCTTTTACGACGAACAAAGACGTTTTGTATAGTCAGCCAGGACTGAGGGCAGCGGCAAAGTATTGGGGCAATAAGAGTCTTCCAACCGACATGGTATATTTTCAAATGAACGACCCATCTCTGAGTAATCGCATTTACAACACGATAAAGATCGTGAGAACCGAATTAGACCGAACTCGCCGTCAGTAGGCAACCAATAGCATGGCGTGTGCCACCTTTTGATAACGTAGCGGAGACGAGACGGGGTCAAGACGGGGTCAGTTAATGGTATTGTAATATGACAATACCATTAACTGACCGCGGAGTTCGTCCAGGGTGAAAAATGTTGCGCGGCGAAGCTGGTGCAAAAGTGGAAGTATATCAGGGTCTTTAACGCCGAGCCGTGCGATGTCCTGCCCGAAGCGCCGGAAGGGAATGTGCCACTTCTTCAGCAGCGGCAATTGGTCTTTCGGAAAACTTTCATCCAGCAGATTCAAGCGAAAGCCGGTTCGGAATGTCTCCGCACTGGCCGCCGCGCGGCGAGGCCATATCGTTCAAGCAACGCTTCTTGGGCGAGCCGGACGGCTTCGGCTACCGCACTCAATGGGATGCGCCCGCCCCAGCGCTGGTTGCAGATAAAGTCCCACGACCGGCCTTCGGCCACGTCCTCCAAGACCTGGCAGACCATGATGCGCGTGCCTTTGAAGGTAGGTTTGCCGTGGCAGATTTCCGGGTCGGCCACGATGTATTGGCCCAATTCAATGCGCTCCGCTGTGCGTTTGCCGTTTTTCATTGGCTCAGATCATAACCGAATCGCATCAAAATAACAAGCCGCACAATTCCGAAGCCGAAGTCGAAGCGTGCGAAAGGAGTGGGGGGCGCTTTCGGGCTTTAAAGTGGCCGGCTCCGAGCTTAAAGTGGGGGCATGGCTTTGGACCGAAGTGCTGCCAAGAAGAAGTTCATTGAATTCCTCGTGCGCAGGAACTTGCGCGTCACGGCGCAACGGCGGGCCATTATTGACACCGTCTTCGGCACGGCGGAACACTTCAGCGCGGAGCAGTTGCTGCGCTGGTCGCGGCGGCGGGACAAATCGGTCTCGCGGGCGACGGTCTATCGTACCTTGCCGCTGCTGACGCAGAGCGGGCTGGTTCGGGAAATGGATTTTGGGGGGGACCACAAGTTTTACGATCCCAACTACGCCGATCACCCCAACCACAGCCATATTATCTGCCAGGAATGCAACACGATCGTCGAATTCGACAGCGCCCAGATCCAGAAGCTGGAAAGGGAGATGTGCCGCAAGCTGGGTTTCTCGGTCAAAGCGCACCGTCTCCAGATCACCGCCAGTTGCGACCAATTCAAGCGCATGGGCGCCTGCCCCAGGAAGAGGGATGATTAAGGACCTTATGCCCTCATAAATTGGCGTTCAGCCAGTTTTCCACGGTGTCGATCATCCAATCCGGCGTGGATGTTCCGGCGGTGATGCCGATCGTTGCCGCGCCGTCGAACCACTCCGGGCGCAAGTCGGCGGAGTCTTGCACGTGATGGACGCGGTCGCAATAGCCGCGGCAGGTCGCGACGAGTTCGCGCGTATTGTTGCTGGCCGCGCCGCCGATGACGACGACCACATCCGATTGCCGCGCCAGTTCGACGGCAGCCGTCTGGCGCTGCTTCGTCGGCCGGCAAACCGTGTCGGCAAAGCGAACTTCGGAACGGGGGAAGCGGCTGCGAATCAAGTCCACCAGGTGGAGGACTTTGGCAATCGGCTGGGTGGTTTGGGCGGCGACGCCAAAACGGGGACGCTCCCGCAAACGCGCGACATCTTCTTCCGTCAGGACCACGTCGAACGGGTCCAAATCCTCGGTCAGGCCCCGCACCTCGACATGGGCGCGCTGGCCGATGATGACGGGATGGAAATGGTCTTGGACGAGTTGGCGGACGGCGCGATGGGCGAAGTGGACGAGCGGACAGGTGGCGTCAAGGACCTCGAGCCCATGATCTCGCGCGCGTTGGAGGGCCTTGTCCGACGCGCCGTGGGCGGTGATCATGACGGCGGGGGTTTTGACAGCGGCAGGGTGGTCTTCAATGGCGATGCCGCGCGTGCGCAAATCGCGCACGACCGATTCGTTGTGAACCAGCTCGCCTAAAACGGTGAGGGGTTGCCGGCGGGATTGCTCCAACGCCAGCGCAATGGCGTCACGCACGCCAAAACATTGGCCCAGATGGGCGGCGCGGATGATTTTGAGGGCGCGGGCCGGGGCGGGAGGGGGTTCGATTACACTTTGCATCACAAAGTTAGATGCGGCAGGTGGAAATGTGTTCATTTTTTTGCGATAATTCACTCGGTTTCGCGGGCCTGCCGCACGATCTGCTCCAGCAAATCGATGTAACTGGCAAAAGCCCGGCGTCCGTTGGGGGTGAGGGAGCAGGTGGTCAAGGGGCGTTGATTCTGGTAGGTCTTGGTCACGGAAACGAAGCCGGCCTCCTGCAAGGTCTTGAGGTGCATGCTCAAATTGCCGTCGGTCATTTTCAAGGTCTCGCGTATCTCAGTGAACGACAGATCGGGCGAGGAGGCGAGCAACGACACGATAGGCAACCGGCCTTTTTCGTGAATAACGCGGTCGAGTTGGAGGAACGGTTTGGGGTTCACGTCGCATTCCCGCGCTTTTCGGTGAAATAGAGGTAAAGGCTGTAGGCCAGATGCGGGCCGCCGAACAACAGGCCCATGGCCCAATTAACTCCTCCAACCGGAGGGGGGCCACCCAGGCACAGGGCGCCTCCGAGCAGGCAGCCCATCGCGATGAACCCCCACCCAAAGAGCTTGAAGCCGCGCGGCATGAAGAACCCCGCCGCGTGCAGCGCGCATCCGTAAAGCACCATCCATCCAGGCACCAGCAGCCAGACGGCCAGCGGGCCTCCCGGTTCAATGATCAAGAAGACCAGCCCGGCGGCGCAGCCCGCGGATAAGGCCGGCGCGACGGCCTGAGCCACACGGCGCGTGGGTGGCGACCAGAACGGCTCGGCGTCCTTGAGCGCCTGGCGGCGGATGAGCAGCAAGGCCTCGGCCAGGCAAACAACGGCAGCCGCGAGCCAAAAACCGGCGAACGCCCGCGCGCCGCGCGCGTCGAGCAAGGCGGCCAGGACGGCCGCGACAGCACCCGTCAACCCGACGGCGCCCATGACCGGAGCCAGGGCGCGGCGATAGACGGCGCCGCGCTCCATCAAAGTGCGAATGACCTGCAGATTCTGGGACGCCCAATCAGCTTGCATGAGAGGACTTTGCATCACAAAGCAACGATTGTCAATCGTTTATTTTCGGGGCCTGGATTGACACCCGAATTCTTAGCGACGCGCTCCAAATGTCACACAAGGGTGAAAGTGTGTGAGGGGATGGGTTCCGTCGGCGGGACGCCGACGGCTGGAGTTTGGACATTTTGGGAGAGCCGACGTGCGTGAAACGGGTTAAACTTGATTAAACCAGCAGCCGGTTCCAGTGCGGTCTGGCAGGCCCGGGCAATCCTGAAAG
>JBEKSF010000179.1:0-9243 GCA_049517295.1 Verrucomicrobiota bacterium | reverse complement strand
GCTACCAACAGGAGACGGAGAAGTTTTCCAATGTCTGGACCATACGCACCCGCAACGAACGCTTTGCGCGCTACTGGCAGGCCATGTCCGAACGCAAACTCCGCCGTCAGCGCGTCATTTTTTACATCTCGCGCTCGCTGGAAAACGTGCCGAATTCATTCCAGTCCGCCGCCGCCCGGCGCGATTATTACCGCACGCTGCTCGACCAGCTTGAAACCGAGTTCGACCACGTCCATCGGTTGCTGCTGGAAATCTTCGGCTCCGGCGGCACGCGCATCCTGCCCATGACCGATCTCGACCATTTCCGGCATTACAAACGGTTTCTCAATCCTTCGCTCAACGACCGTTTCGATTACGACCCGGCGGACGGTTTTGAACCCGAGCTTTCGATTCAGGAAAACTGCTGGCACAGCGAGGGCAGCGGCCAGTCCGATTTCGGCTTCTTCCTCGACAGCCATTATCACTCGCTCATTGTCCTGACCCGCTGGCCCCGCACGACGTATCCCGGCATCATCCAGCGGCTCACCAATCTGCGGCTGCTCGATTACACCGTCACGGTGAATGTTGACCCGCTCCCGATTTCACAGGAAATCAACAAGGAGGAAAAGGAGCACGACCGCGTGGCCGGTGACTACGCCAGCGAAAAGAAAATCTCCCTGCTCACCGTCATGGAAAAGAAGCAGAAAAAAATCCACGCGCTCATGCAGGGACAAACGATTCCATTCCGCGCGATGTTCGCCATCCGTGTCTGGGACAAAAGCAAGGACGGCCTCAACGCGAAAGCCGGGGCCATCAAGAATGCCATCAACTCGATGAACTCCGCGCAGTATTTCGAGAGCAATCTGCCCAGCACTTCGAGGAGTCTTTTCTTCCAGACCTGGCCGGGCTGGACGTGGGGACGTTACGAACATCGCAAACTTTATTCCGAGCACCGTTTCCTGGCGGACATGCTGCCGGTGTCCAGCACCTTCACCGGGCACTTGGCAGCGGCGGAGGCAATTTACGACGGGCCGCAGGATAATCTCGTTGGCATAGAGACATTCTCCGGTTCGCAGGACAATAAATCCCCGCAGCACGCCGTTCTGCTTGGCATGTCGGGCGCGGGCAAGTCCGTGACCGTTTGTGACCTGCTTTCACAGACCGAAGGTTATTTCGGCTACACCGTCATCATCGAAGAAGGACTTTCCTACGGCATCTACACCGCGACGGTCGAGGAAGGCACCCGGCCCATCATCATTCATCCCGACGGCGACCTGACCATCAATTATCTCGACACCAAGGGACTGCCGCTGACACCCGACCATCTTTCCGCCGCGACCGCATTGGTTGCGCGGATGATTGGCACTTCGAGTCAGGAGGACAAACAGATGCTCCGGCAGGCGCAGATTGCCAAATACCTGAACCTGCTTTACGAGGATGCGTTCCAGGACTGGCAGAAGAAGCGCCACGACCAGTTGCTCGACATCGCCCGGCACGCGATGGCGTTGCAGAATTTTCGCGCCGAAAAAATGCCGCCCGGCGCGACGACGCTCGAAACTTTTGCGGACTTTCGCGACCAGGCGAAGCCTGGACTCAATGCGCCTTCGGCGCGAAACAGCGGGTGGAATGAGTGGGGTTATGCGTATTTGAATCAGTTCGACGAAGCGGCGGTGTTGAAATTCCTGAAAGACCCCCGGACCAGCAAGGAAGTCCGCAACCTCGCCTTTGCCCACTTTACGCCGGACGAGTTTCCGACGCACCGGATGCTGCAGGAGTTGATGATGCTCGACCCGATGGGCGGCGAACGCGACCAGATCATGGAAATTGCCACGCTGATTCTGCCGTGGTGTCGCGACGGCAACTACGGCTGCCTGTTCGACGGCACGAGCAATCTCTCGCTCACCGGCAAAATCGCGCACTTCGAGTTGGGCTACATTCCCGAATCAGCCAAGGAGTTGAAAGCGGCGGCAGGCTTTCTCATCACCAACCACGCGCGCAAGCACATCATGACGTTGCCGCGCGCGATTCGGAAGCGGAACGTCTATGAGGAAGTCGCGCGCTTCCTCGACATTCCCGGCGGACAGGAAATCGTTCAGGAAAGTTACGCCCAGCTTCGCAAGTTCAATTGCTGGAACATCTCCATCGTGCAGCAGTATGCGCGCTTCAAACAGTCGCGCATCCGCTCCGCCGTTTTCGGCAATTCGCGCCAGTTTTTCATCATGCGGCAGAACGACCGCGCGGATCTGGATGACATGGGCAAGGACATCGCGCTGCCCGAAGTGACGCAGCACGCCATCATGAATTACCCGCTGCCCGACCACCAAACCGGCCAGAAGTTTTCGCCGTTCACCTACCTGCACACCGACGCGACGCGCAACCTCTGCGGCACCGTCCACAACGTCGCGTCGCCGGAGATGCTCTATTGCAGTTCGTCCAGCGGCGAACATTTCGACAAACGCGCCCGCGAACTTCGCCAAAGCCCCAACATCGTCGAGGGCATCATCGCCCACGCCCATTCACCCAAATAAACCAAAATCAAAATGCTTATGAAAAAAATGTTTCGATTCATTCCACTTGCCTGTGTCCTGAGCCTGTTCACGGGCTGCGCCGCCGTGACCCGAACCGCTACCGATGTGGGCTTGGGCGCGGGCGGCGCGGCCATCGGCGGGGTTCTTTCCAAAGGCAACCCCGTCGCCATCGCGGGCGGTGCGGCCGGCGGTGTCCTGCTGGGTGAAGGACTTCACTACGCCAACAGCAAGCAGAACGACAAGTCTTACCAGACCGGCTACGACAAGGGCCGCAGCGATGCCGTCAAACAGCAATACTGGCTTTATGTCTCCATGCAGCAGGCCAAGGCGGGCGACGAAGGCCGGGTCCGGCTTTATGAAGTGCATCTGCCGGAGCAGACCATTGACGGCGTGATTTTCAAGCCGACCACCCAATTTCTCCGCATCGAAGGAGGCGGAGCCTCCACCCAATAATAAACAAAAAAGAGAAAGGACAACAAACATGAAAAAACTAATCGCAGCCACCCTCATCGCCCTGCCGCTGGCGTTCTCCGCCCGCGCACAGTGGATCGTCTATGACCCGACGATGAACATCCAACAGATATTGGATCAAGCCGAGAACATCGCCAAATACGTCACCATGATTGACAACCAGGTGCAGCAAATTAACACGCTCACCAGCCAGTTGAACGAGTTCAAGAATTATGAATCCTTGTTCGGCAATCCGTCCCAAGTGGTGCTTTCCATGGTCGCACCCCTGGCCACCGACTTGAAGAACCTTGGGCCGGGGGTGAACCTCGAAAACCTGGTGGCCAATGCCGACGGCAACTATGCCCTGACCTACAATGATTCAGGCATTTACGCCACGGTTGGCGCCAGCTTCCAGACACCGGGCGGCCAGACCATTCAGCGGCCCGCCGGCCAATACAAACCGTTTTCGGCCATAATCAATACGGCCAGCAACTATGTCACGGTGGCCGACAACGCGGCACAACGGCGCGCGACCATCAAGGACCAAATCGCGCAGACGACCCAGCAACTCCAGAACGCCACCACGGATGCCGAGGTGCAGAAGCTGCATGGCGTCCTCACCAGCCTGAACGGCGATCTGGCCAGCACGGATGACGAGGTCAATCAGGCGGCGGCGTCCGCAATGGTGCAGGACATCCAGAACCGGAACGACCAGCAGAAGCAAATTCAAGCGTTGACCGAGCAGCAAAATGCCGAATTCACGGAGGCGGTCAGCAATTACACGGCAAAATTCCAGTTGCTCAACGCGCCGACTGTCTTCCCGACGCCGTAACCACAACCAATAATCCGCAACCCTGCGTTCATTATGGCCACGTTCGACAGCATATTTCCCACATTCCTCGCCAAGTGTGGTGATCTTCACACCTTGTTGTTGAGCGTGGCCTTCGCGCTTTTCATTGTCGGCGTCATTGTCACCGTTAAGCACCGTTCTTCGCACAAATCCATCATGGATTTGTTCCTGCGCCTGTTGTTGCTCACATCCTTGCTCGTGTTCCTGCCTGCCTGGGGCAATACGCTGCAAAATTTGCTGCAATCTTCAATCCTCTCCGGCCTGGGCGTTGACCCGTCCCAGGTCTATCAGCAGTTCAACCATTTGCTCATCATCAAACGCGACCCGGCCACGCAATCTTCCTGGTGGAATGTCATGTCCCAACTCAACAGTTTTACCACCGACTTGATCGTCTCGGCCGTCCTCTTGCTCGTCGGCTGGACGGCTTCCTTGATGATGTTCTGGGCTTACATCTTCCAGACGATCATCCTCAATCTCGGCTACGCGCTTTCGCCCTTGCTCATCGGTTTCATGGCAATCCCGGCGTTGAAACACACCGGCAACCGTTACCTTATGAACCTTCTCGGCGTTTTGTTGTGGCCGCTGGGCTGGGCGCTCGCCGCACTCGTCACGCAAGGCATTCTCGATTTTATGAGTGACCCCACCTTTCAATACTTTGACCCCACTTCCACTGCGACCAACCTGCAAAGAACCATCGGGGTTGCCGCCGTCGGCTTCTGGATCATCTTCAGCACCGTTGCCGCGCCCGTCATCATCCAGAATGTTATCGCCCACGGCATTCAGCCCGGAGGCGCGTTGCTCGCGGGCGGCGTTAGCAGTTTTCTCCAGACCGCCGCCACGACTGCGGGCGCTGCCGCGACCGCTTCCAGCACCGGCATTCCTGCCGTCACTGCTGGCGCGGCGGGCGTGGCGGCGTTGTTAAGCACCATGTCGTCTGCCGCCAACATGGGCAGCGCAGGCGCAATCATCATCGCCGGGTCCGGCCTGCCGCCGCGCTCCGCGCGCGGTCGGCCCGGAGACGACATCACCGGCAACAAGGCCGTTCGTGAACTCATCGCCAAATCCAAGCCGAATTATTACTGACCTATGGACACCTCCGAATTACGAACCACCGAAACCAAAAGCGCGAATGCCTCCAAGCCCACGCCGCGCCGCTTCGATCTGACCCGTCTTTTGACCCAGCGCGACCGGCTGCCGTGGTTCTGGTTTTTCTTCACCGTCGCCGTGTTGCTGCTCTCGGCGATGGACCGCTACCACATCGTCTCCCAATTCAAACAGCGCGAGCGCGTCGTCATCATTGATCCTGTCGGCACATATTATTTAAGTCCGCTGCTGCAATTTTCGGAGGCCAAAGATTTGCACATCCAACAGGCCGAACTCGCCACGACGGCTTTCCTCGAACGCAATCCCAAGGACTTCGACAATCCCGATTTGCTCAAATTGATGTTTCTCAAACCCGCGTTGGCGAAAGCGCAGGATGAGCGCGTCAAAGAAATGGTCGAATTTCGCGCCAAGCAATTGCACCAGAAAGCCGAGATTGCCCGCATTGACATTCTGGCGACGCGCGACAACGAGGTGCTGGCCGCTGTCACCGGCCAGATCATTCGCAGCGGCATCTTTCAAGACAAGGCGTTCACCGAGGCGTTTCCGTTCACGTTCCGGCTGCGCTTGGTTCGCAACCCCAACATGGCCTTGAACGGACGCTTCCCCACCGCCGTGGGCGACTTCAAATATGAAATCAATCGCTAAACTCCTATCGCTCACCGTCACGGTGCTCGCTGCCAATGGTGCATTGGCGCAACCGGCCAGGGAAATCGTGAAAGACTTTCTGGATGAAAACGTGTTGATCGTCGTGCCGGTTGCGACCAACCGCGTCACCACGATCAGTTTCCCCAGCGCCATCACCGCCATTGACGGTGCGGGCATCACGGTGGACGGAAAAACGCCGGGTCTGTTTCAACTGGCCCATACCAAAGGCTCGGCGTTTCTCTCCGTGCGCGCCCTTTCTCCCAAGGCATCCGCCAATCTCAACATCCGCTGGAACGACCATACCTACGTTTTTGAACTGACCGAAAGCGGCCAGCCGGTGTTGTCGCTCAACCTGGCAGCCATGCCGACGCCCCAGGAGGAAGGCGTTGGCCATGCGCCCGAAGTCAGCCCGTTAAAACTGCTGGCGCTGCTCGACAAGGCCAAGGCGTTTCCTTTGCTCAAAGCGCAGCAGCCTGAAAGTGTCGCCAACGTGGACTTCACCACCTACGACGGCAAGCCGCTCGTCAGCGATTTCAATGACTACGAAATCCAAATCGAAGAAACCTTCCGTTTCAACGCCGAGGACACACTGGTTTTTCGCCTCGTCATTACCAACAAGATTGACGCGCCCCTGATTTATCAGCCGGACAGTTTCACGTTGCGCGCGGGCAACCGGCTTTATCCGCAATCCATCAGCGACGCCGACGGCACGGTGCCGCCCAAAGGCCGGAGCATCGTTTATTTCGCCGTCAGCGGCACGCCGGACGGCGGGCGCAACGAATTGTCCTTGCGAAATGCCTTCACAGTATTGTTGACGCGCCTTTCGCCGCCACCGCCCGTTGTCAGTGTCACCAACGCTCCGAGCGTGCATCCCATTAGTCCACCCAAAGGCAACCCATGAAACCGCGCGATTTTCTCAATTTTTTCAAAACCAAGACCGGCAAGCTCGTTGCCTTTATCGCGTTGTTCGCCGCCGCACTGACCCTTCTCAGTGTCGTTCGCAAACACAATCCGTCTGCCGAAGATGCGGTCAGAGTCACGGCCCTGGCGACCAACGCCACGGACAAACCCCAGGTGGTGCAGTCCGTTCAACGACCGATGCAGGTCTTTAATCCGCCGCCGCCCAAATCAGAGCCAACAAATTACCCGTCGCCGCCGCCGTCAGCTTTTCCAAAACCTTCTCCGCCGCCGACGGTTCCCGCGAACCAGGCGCCAATGCTTTCGCCCATCAGTTTGTTTGCCGACAGTTCGGCGGGGATTCCTCCGGCCAAGAAATTGAGCGCGGTATTTGCTCCGTTCGGACGGCTGATTCCCTGTGAGACGGTCATTACGGTGGACTCGGCTTCCATCCAGACACCCATCGTCGGCCTCGTGACCGAAAACATATATTACCGGGGCAAGCTGGTTATCCCGGCAGGCACGGAGATTCATGGGACGGCGCAAACCGACCATCAACGTGAACGCATCGCCAGCGGCAACAGTTGGACGCTGATCTGGCAAAACGGGCTGGAAATGCAAATCAAGGCCATCGCCCTTGACCGCGAATTTGAGAATAGCACCAACCAAACCGGCTGGGCCATCACCGACGGCAGCGCCGGTCTGCGCGGCGAAGTCATCAAGTCCGATAACCTGGCTGACATTAAACTTTTTGCCGCGACCTTCCTGTCCGGCGCGGCCGGGGCATTAACGGAGAAACAAGAGACTGTTTTCGGTCCCATCAACAGTCCCACGCTCAATAACGCGCCCTTCGCGGGCGCGCAGTCGGTCCTGCAAACCTACGCGCAGCAAATCTTCGACTCGATCCAAAAGAATGGTTTCTACGTCCGCGTGCCGAGTGGAAAACAATTTTATCTCTACGTCCTGCAAACCATTGACGCCGCCGATGCTTCGCTGGGCGGCACCGCCATTCCCGTCACCCCGGAAAAAGACGAACCATCCAAATCAAGACCATGAAAATATATTATCTCATTCCACTGGTGTTTCTCTCCGCGTGTTCCACCACACCCAAGCTGACATTGCGGCCACAGCAACCGCCAGCAGCGACGGACACCACTGGCACACGTTATCCCGAAGTCCTCCACGCCTATCACATCGGGCGCTACGCCGATCCGAATGACGATTTAATCATGCACGAGCGGCACGTCGTCTATCGCGTCGAGGATAATACGCGCTGGAATTTTCATCTCGGCCCGGTTGACGGCAATCTCCCTGCATTGCCATCACGCGACGCAACGTTCGCCCCGGCTCCGGTCAACGATGCCATTCTGGCCGAGGTGAATTCCCAAAAGGCCGCCACCGCCCAAATCATGATTCAGGCCCGAACCCTGTCAGCAGCTCTGGCGCAATTTCAAACCGCGTTGCAGCAGACCAAAACCAACCTTCAGGAAACGTTGATTCTGCGGGCGTCAGTGGATGCTATGAAGCAGCGGCTCGACGCGCTCGAATCCGCGCCAGGGCAATTGCCGCCACCGCCAATTTCCATGACCAATGAACCGCCTGATTCGTTGCGTCCATGAAACATTTTGTCGCAGCGGGGCGGTTTGACCGCCCCGTTCCGACGAACACGGCAAATGCCGCGCAACTAAAACAAACAAAAGAAGTCGTTATGACAAAAACAAGAACACCCGCGCCACCGGGCGCCGGCGGCAGTGCCGCCCCCGCAGAACAGCCCACTTTCCGCTCCAACCCGGAAGTGGATGCCAAGATTGATGCCTACATCAAAGAGAACCCGAAGTATTGGACTTACGTCCAGGCCATGCCGCGCGAACGGCTCGAACGCAGCGTCGTCCTCAACGAAGTGCGCGAACTCGACCGCCAGCAACGCATCCGGGAAGGCGTCCTCAAACAAATCAACCGCAACCCCGAACTAAAACGTGCCTACGATCTCCTGGTCAAAGACCTGCCGGAAGACCAGAAGGAGGGCGTCATCGCCCAGATCGGCCGCACCGCGCGCCGTGCCGTCGCCCGCGTGCAGGGCCAGCAACAGACGAAGGCGGAGGCAGTCACCGTCTGACTGAGCCGCCATACCCCGGCTCGAAACCAGCCAAACGGAATTCGAGCCGGGGCAAAAACGGCGGCAAGCTTGGAAGCTTGCCACGTCACTCCGCTTCCGAGTAGATTTCTGAGCATGTTCGACCTCACTGAAATCATTCGTCAGCACGAGGGAAAGACGTTGGAATTCAAACGCGACCTTTCCTCGCCGGACAAGGTAATGCGCACGCTGGTTGCTTTTGCCAATGGCGCGGGCGGGAGACTGCTCATCGGTGTCGAAGACGGCTCTCGCAAAGTTCTCGGCGTGCCGGACACGGCGAAAACGGAGGAACAACTGGCAAATTTCATTTCCGACCGGATTGAACCACGGCTCGTCCCGGAGATTCACGTCATTCCCTGGCGGAAGAAGTATGTGCTGGCCGTTGAAGTTTATCCCAGCCCGAGCCGGCCGCATTACGTCAAGGCATTGGGTTTTCCAGCCGGTGTCTATGTCCGCGTCGGCTCGACGAACCGTCAGGCCGATGCCGCCGCGGTCGCCGAACTTCAGCGTGTGGTGCGCGGACGGTCCTTTGATGAGGAACCCATGCCGGAATTGAACTCGGAAGCGATTGACTTCCGAGTGGCTTCCGAGTGCTTCGCGCCAATCCGCAAATTGGCGCGGCATGAACTGCATTCGCTCCAACTCACCACCCAGCA
>JBEKSF010000178.1:0-9445 GCA_049517295.1 Verrucomicrobiota bacterium | reverse complement strand
GCCCGGCCCGTCGTGGAGGGAATACTTCTGAACATTGAAAACCAAGCCGGACTCATTCATGCGCAACTTGTTCGCGGACACAGCTCATATCATAACCCCTGTCAGAAAATGAGCAATGCTTGCCCGGAGCAATGCCACAGAGGCATCGGGTGTTTTCAAACGCCCCTGTTGGCGCGCCAGAGCAGGACGGCGCCGACGGCCTGGAAAATGAAGTTGGGCAGCCACACGATCAAAAAGGGCGCGCGCGCGGGATAGCTGACCCAGGCCTGGGCCAGAACGACGAAACTGTAGTAAATGAGCATCAGCAACAGCGCGGTGGCCACGCCGACGCTGGTCTCGCGCCGATGCGCCCGAATGCCCAGAGGAATTCCCACCAAGGTGAATCCAATGCAGGCAAACGAAAACGCCACTTCCCGGTGCATGTACACCAGCACCGGTGTCGTCAGATCCTCCATGATTTGCCGGCTCAGGGGCATCGGCTTGCCAGCGCCGTTGAGAGGAATTACAGCCGGGGCCGCGCCCACGCGCCGCTCATACTCGGCCAACTTCTGGCGCAATTGCCCGAAAGTCATGTCGCTGATCGCGACTGTCAGAAGCGATTGCGCCTGCGCGGCAACGTCGATGGGAAAGGTCAGGTCGCTTTCCGTCAGGCTGGGGACCCATCCGCCGGGGCCGTTCTCCCACCCGCGGGCCGAATGGACGGTGAGGACGATTTGATGGCGGGCCGGATCGGAGAGCAAGGTTCCCGACGGCCCCTCGACCCACCGTTCCCCTTCGCTGGCGCCCCGCCATTGCGCGACTTTGACGTTGTCAAGATTGGAGCCGTCCTTGTGGACCAAGCCGGCGAGGATGGTGTAATTGCCCAACGTCACCGGCTCGCCGCTACGCAGGAGGTTGGAGGGATGGCGGGTGGCGGCTTGAAAGATGAGGCGGTTGTAGGCCACGCGGCAGGAGGGGGCAATGTTGAAATTGAGGCAGGCGCATAACGCGCTGACGGCGACGCTGAGCAGCAGGACGGGAGTGATAAGGCTGATTAAACTGATGCCGCTGGCCCGCGCGGCGGTCAGTTCCTGGTCCGCGCTGAAGCGCCCGAAAACCAGCAGGGCGGCGGTCAGCATCCCGATGGGCAGGGAGAAGGAAAGGACCCACGGAATGAGCAGGAGAATGGCGTGAGCGGCCAGCGCGGGCGTGGCCTGGCGGTTGACCAGCAGATGAAGAATCTCCTTCAGGACGTTGCCCAGAAGAAGAATGCCAGTGAAGACAAAAACCGTCATGCCCAACGCCGCCACCATCCGGCGGGTCAAGTATAAGTGCAGCGTTTTCATCCCGGGGAGCGCACGTCCCGAAGAGCGGGCCGGACACCGGCCCGCTGTCAAGCGAACCGGCGCCGGCGCGTCTCAAGTCACGGGCTGGACTGCTGCTGGCGGGCGGATTCGTCGGCCGCGTCGAATGCGTGTTGGAGGGCGACGAGGTCCTCGCCGGGTTTGAGGGAATCCAGGATGGCCTGCTCAGCCTTGAGTTGTTCGGGCGAGTAGGCGGCGGCCTTGATGGACAGGCCGATGCGGCGTTCGCTCTTGTCGATTTTGATGACCCGGGCGGTGACTTCCTGGCCGACCTTGAGCACGTTCTTGATCTTCTCAGTCCGCTCCTCGCTGACTTGCGAAATGTGGACCAAGCCGTCGATATCGTGCTGCAAGCCGACGAAAGCGCCAAAGCTGGCCAACTTGGTGACGTTGCCGGTGAGCAGGTCGCCGACTTTGTAGTATTGATCGATGTTGCTCCAGGGATCGATCGTCAATTGCTTGACGCCGACGGATATGCGCTGGTTGGTCTTATCAACTTCCAAGACAACGGCTTCGACTTCGTCGCCTTTCTTGAAGACCTCGGAAGGATGGTTGATTTTGCGGGTCCAGGAGATGTCGGAAACGTGGATCATGCCGTCCAGGCCCTCTTCCAATTCGATGAACGCGCCATAGCTGGTGAGATTGCGAATCTTGCCCTTGACCTTCGTGCCGGCGGGGTATTTCTCGATGGCTTTGTCCCAAGGATTGGCTTCGAGTTGGCGGATGCCGAGGGAGATTTTCTGCTCTTCCCGGTTGATGCCCAGAACGATGGCTTCGATTTCCTGATCGGCCTTGAGCACGTCCGAGGGCTTGGCGATGCGCTTGGTCCAGGAAAGCTCGGTGACGTGGACCAGGCCCTCGACGCCCGGTTCCAACTCGACGAACGCGCCGTAGGGGACGAGGTTGACGACCCTGCCCTTGACTTTGTTGCCGACCTGGTATTTGGCGTCGATGTTCTCCCACGGGTTGCTCAACTTCTGCTTGAGGCCCAGGCTCACACGCTCCTTCTCGCGGTTGATGTCCAGCACGACGACGTCGATGTCCTGGCCGACCTTGAGGATTTCGGAAGGGTGCCCGACGCGGCCCCAGCTCATGTCGGTGATGTGCAGGAGGCCGTCGATGCCGTTGAGATCTATGAACGCGCCGAAGTCGGTGATGTTCTTGACGGTGCCCTTGCGGATGTCGCCGGGGATCATTTCGGCCAGGAGTTTGGCGCGTTTGTCGTTGCGCTGCTGTTCGATCAATTCGCGGCGGGAAAGAACGATGTTCTGGCGTTCCTGGTTAATCTTGACAACCTTGAACTCGTAGGAATTGCCGATGAATTGGGCCAGGTTTTTGGGCGGAACGATGTCGATTTGGGAGGCGGGCAGAAAGGCTTCGACGCCGATGTTGACCAGCAACCCGCCTTTGACGGCGGCTTTGACTTTGCCGGTGATGGTGCCGCCCTCGTTGCAAATGGTGAGGATTTTGTCCCAGTTCTTTTTGAATTCGGCCTTTTCCTTGGAGAGGATAACCATGCCCTCCTTGTCCTCGAGTTTCTCGATGAGGACGTCGATTTCATCGCCGACTTTGACCGTTTTGATGTCGTCGAACTCGGCGGCGGAGATGACGCCTTCGCTTTTGTAGCCGATATCGACGAGGACTTCCTTGGGGCGGACTTCAATGATGGTGCCTTTGACAATCTGGCCTGCAGCAAAGACAGCGGGGCTTTGCTTGAGGGCTTCTTCCATTGTGAGCATAATATATAATAATAAACAAACTGCGGGAGACTTGCGGGCGCGCGCGCCATCGAAGGCTCCATTGCCTAACTGACCGCGTTGCGTGGCAACGGAGGTTAAAGGTTAGGTTCCAGCGTTGACTTTCTTTTCTCAGCCTCTGGGAACAGCCGCACACGCGGCGTTCGGGCAACCGCTACCATAGTCGCCGCGGGGCAGAACGCAAGCTAAAACGGCTAAAACGGCGGTGTGTCATTTTGGCGCAGTTTGCCTTCGACAAGGCGGGTGCGCCTGTGGCGCCGAATCCGCCGGCCACGGCCGAGCGTTTCACAGTTGCCACACAGAGCGCCGTCGGGTAGGCTGCTTTCGGATTATATGACGATCACTGAAAAGATTTTAGCCCGCGCGGCTGGCAAAAGCCGCGTCGAGGCCGGCGATAACGTCTGGGTCAAGGCCGATATTCTCATGACGCACGATGTCTGCGGACCCGGCACCATTGGCGTTTTTAAACGGGAGTTCGGCGCCAATGCCAAAGTTTGGGACCGCACCAAGGTGGTCATCATTCCCGATCACTACATTTTCACCACCGACTCCAAATCCAATCGCAACGTCGATATTCTGCGCGATTTCGTCCGGGAGCAGAACATCCCTTACTTTTATGATGTGATCGACGACGCCAACGGGACGTGGAAATACGACAACAGCAAAAGCCCGCTCCAGCGCCAATACGGCTCGCATTACGCGGGCGTGTGCCACACCGCGCTGCCCCAGAAGGGGCACACGCGGCCCGGCGAGATTCTCTTCGGGACCGATTCCCACACCTGCATGGCCGGCGCCTTCAACGAGTTCGCCACCGGCATTGGCAACACGGACGCCGGATTCGTCCTCGGCACCGGCAAATTGCTCCTCAAAGTCCCCGAAACCATGCATTTCCGCCTGGAAGGGAAATTGCAGCCGGGAGTCATGGCCAAGGACATCATTTTGCATTGCATCGGCGAAATCGGCTGCGACGGCGCGACCTATCGCGCGATGCAGTTCGACGGCGAGGGCGTCAAGAATCTGTCCATCGACGACCGCATGACGATCGCGAACATGGCGATTGAGGCGGGCGGAAAGAACGGGATTTTTGAGTTTGACGCCCAAACCAAAGCTGCCGTGGACGCGCGCTGCCAGCTTAACGGCACCCGGAGCACCTACCAGCCAGTGGAACGCGACAGCGACGAGAAATTCAGCTATGAACTGACGGTCGATATGTCCCGGCTGGAACCGACGGTGGCGTGCCATCCGAACCCCGGCCAGCGCAAGCTCGCCAAGGAATTGACGGAGGTGCGGCTGGACCGGGCGTATGTCGGTTCCTGCACGGGCGGCAAGACGAGCGATTTCCTGGAGTTCGCCCGCGTTTTGCGGGGCAAAAAGGTGGTCATTGACACCTTCGGCGTTCCGGCCACGCCCGAGATCGTGCATGACTTGCAGACGGCGCGATGGGACGGAAAGACGGTGTGGCAGATACTGGTCGAGGCGGGGGTGCAAATGACCGAAAACGCCGGTTGCGCCGCGTGCCTGGGCGGGCCGATTGATACGTTCGGGCGGATGAACACGCCGCTCAAGTGCATCAGCGCAACCAATCGGAATTTCCCCGGACGCATGGGACACAAAGAATCCCAGGTCTTTCTGGCTTCGCCCGCCACCGTGGCGGCCAGCGCCCTGACGGGACACATCACCGATCCGCGCGAGTTTTTAAGGTGACAGGGCCGCCTTGTCTAATGCGCCACAGCCCAGTTTGGAGGCACCCGGATCGGGCGCCATCCGCAGGCGAGTGGACACGTTTTGCGAACGGGCCATCCTGGCGGTGGTGCTGCTGATTATTGTCTGGAGTCCGCTGGCGCTGGGTTCGGCGCCCCCCTTGGAGTTTGTGGTGCTGCCGGGCCTGACGATCCTGGCGGTGGGGCTTTGGGCGGTGCGGTTCTGGTCGCAACGGCCCTTCCGGCTTTTTTGGCCGCCGGTCTGCTGGGCCGTGCTGGCCTTTGTTGTGTACGCGGTGGCGCGCTGCCAGTTGGTCGAGGTCGAGTATGTCGGGCGGCGCCAGCTCATTCGCGTGATCGTGTATGCCTCGTTGTTCTTTGTGGTGCTCCACAACCTGAACCGGCGGGAGTCGGCCGCGATTGCGAGCGTGACCCTCATCGCGCTGGGAACCGGGCTGGCTTTTTTTGCGATGTACCAATTTGCCAACCATGATCCCTTGATCTGGGGGGTGATGAAGCCGGAACAATACGTCGGGCGGGGCACCGGCACCTTTATCAACCCCAACAACATGGCGGGCTATTTGGGCATGCTTGTGCCGCTGGCGCTGGCCGGCACCGTCCTGAGCCGGTTGTCCCCGACGGTCAAAGTGGTTCTGGCCTACAGTGCGGTGGCCATGATGGCCGGAATCGTCGTTTCCCTCTCGCGCGGCGGCATCCTGGCCGCGGCCGCGACGCTGGTCCTCTTTTGCCTGCTGTTGTTAACACAACGGAATTTCATGCTGCCGGCGGCGGTGACGCTGGTTTTTCTGCTGGCGCTGGGATTTGTTTTCAGCAGCCAGTTCAGTTCCTTGCAGCGGCGCTTCGGGATTTCCTTCCGTCATGACCGGGTGGAAGACGACCGATCTTATTACTGGGACGGCGCGTTGCGCCTGTTTGCCCGGCAGCCGGTCTGGGGCATCGGGCCGGGGCACTTTGACGTGGAGTATCCGCTGGTGCGCGCCCCCCACATGCAAATTCGCCCTCAATTTGCCCACAACGATTACCTCAACACCCTGTGCGAGTGGGGCGTGGTGGGAATGGGCCTGGTGGCCGCCGCCTGCGCTCTGCTCGGCTGGGGCGCGCTCCACACCTGGCGCGCCGTGCGCCGGGCGCATAATGAATTGGGCTCCGGAAAAAGCGACAAGGCGGCGTTCCTCCTCGGCGCCTCCCTCGGCCTGGTGGCGGTGATGCTCCATAGCGTGACAGACTTCGACATGCAAATACCGGGGGATGCCATCACCGCGGTGACGCTGATGGCGCTGCTGGCGTCACAAGGGCGTTTTGCCACGGAGCGGTTTTGGAAAAACCCGGGGTTTACCGGGAAAATCATTTTGACAGCGGTGGCCGCCGCCGCCGCGGGTTACTTGACGGCGCAGGAATGTCATGCGGCGCCGGAGGCCTGGTGGCTGCACCGGGCCGAGGCGCAATCCGGTTCCTGGAAGAGCGCGCTGGCCTGCGCGGAGAAGGCCTACCAGGCTGAACCCGGCAACGGCCAGACTTGTTGCCTGGCGGGGGATTACTTGCTGACCCTGAGCAAGGAGCAAGGCCCCGGCTATGAAGATCAGGCCCGGCAGGCCATGAAGTGGCTGGCCCGGGCCATGTCGGTCAACCGCTTTGACGCCCTTTCGCCATTGTTTTATGGCATGTGCCTGGATTGGCTCGGACGCACGCAGGAAGCCGGGCCGTATTTTGCGCTGGCGGAGCGGCGCGACCCGAACAACACGCTCATCGCGGCGGAAATCGGGCGGCATTGCCTGGAATTGCATGATTACGCGGGGGCCGAGCGGTGGTTCGAATTCTCCCTTCGCCTGGACTGGAACGACTTGGCCGCCAAAGAGAAGGATTTGCTGGACGCGAACCTGGCCCGGCACCGTTATCAGACGCCGCCCTAGAGCTGCCATTTTAAGGCATCAGACACTTGCAATCCGCCGCGCGCCGCGCCATGCTGGAGCCGAAATGCAATAAAGTGGATATTCCACAGGATCAGATGAGCACACCGCCGGAACCGGAGTTTGATCTGGAAAAACTTTTCCTGCCCGCGTGGGCGCAAGACGCGCCCAAAGCGAATCGGTACGCCGATTTCGCCGGCGAGGAACGGAGCGAGCGCAGATTTGACGATCGCAGAGGCCCGCGCCGCCCACCGCGCCGCGACGGACCCCCGGGACCAAGACCGGCCGGTGGCCGAATGGCCGCTGAGAAAACGCGCCGGCCCGGCCCGCGCCCGCAGGGCGAAATGGGACCGCGCCGTGAACCGCCCCCGCCCCCGCCGGATATCGGCGTCTCGATCCTGCCCGACGAGAAGGGAGTCGAATCGCTGGCCCGGCAGATTCGCATGACGGGCCGCGCTTATCCGCTGTTCGACATCGCGCAACTGATTTTGCAGAAGCCCGAGCGCCAGCAATTCCGTTTCGACGTGAAAAAGAACGCCGAAGGCCAGCCGTTGGTGCCACTTTTGCTCTGCGCGCTGGACGAGACCCTGTGGCTATCCCAGGACGAGGCCGTCGAACACATTCTGAACCGGCATTTTGACACGCTTTACCAGGCCGAACGGACAGCGACCGAACCGCCCCGCGGAACCTACACCTTCGTCGCCCAATGCGGCATGAGCGGAACCATCCTCGGCCCGCCCAACTACCACGACTACCAAAACCAACTGCGCAAGCTCCACGCCGAGCGCTTCGCGCGCATGCCCTTCGAGGCCTTCAAAGCGCGCGTCAAGATCGTCAAGGACGAAGCGGTGGTCAAGAAATGGATTGAAGATCACAGTTTCAAGACCGAATACAACTGCCTCAACGTGCCGGAGCCGCGCAAGCTGGGCAGCCGCGAGGAGGTGGAGAAGCACTTTCGGGAAGTCCATGCGCCCAATCTCATCAAGCCGGTCGAGACCTACACGATGGGCGGCGCCGTCGCCCGGCAGCTTCGCTCGCCGGGTTTGCAGCGGGCGTGGCGGGCCGCCTGGGAGGAGCAGCGCCGTTTCCCCTTGCGGGTGGCCACGGTTTTGAGCCAGCAATTCGCCGGGCACGGCCTGCAATTCTTCAAGGTCAACCGCACCGTCACGCACGTCTCGGTGGCCCGGCCCCGTTACCTGGACCTGGAAGCCACTCCCGTTTCCGAAGGTGTCAAGCGCATCGTCGAGTTTATCCACGCCAACCCCAAATGCACCCGCCGCAAATTGCTGGAAACCCTTGCGCCGACGCCCGCTGCTCCGGTCGCACCGGCCGCGCCCGCCGCTCCGGTCGAGGGGGCCGCCCCGCCCGCCGCCGCCGAAGCTTCCCCGGAACAAACGGCCCTGGCCAGTGATTTGCATTGGCTGATTCACGAGGGGCACGTCATCGAGTTTGCCAACGGCGTGCTCGAAACCGCCAAAAAACCCATTCCCAGACCGCCTCCACTGGAGAAGAAGCCCGCGCCCGAGCCTCAAGCCCCGGCCGCGGGGCAACAGCCCGCCGCCGCCACGCCGGAAGCGCAAGCCCCTGCGACCGAACCCGAACCGGTCCTCGCGTTGGCTCCGAGCCAATCGCCAACAGACGCCGCGCCCCCCTCTCCCAGCGCCTCGCCCGCCGATGCTTCGCCACCCGCTCCCATCGAGCCGCCGGCGGAGCCTTCGTCTCCCTCCTCCGGAGAGTTGAGTCAACCCGCTGCTCCGTAGAACCTCCAGGCAGTCTTGCGGCAACCTTCTGTTCACAGGAGCTTAAGCACCTGGGATGGGCGGAAAGCGAATTGCGGCGGCGGCGCAAAGGGGAAAGGCGCAGAGCGGCAAGCCGCAACCAAAAGATTTTACAGAAGGAAACTAAGCAAACGAAGACTGGAGAAGACTTTGCCAAAAATGCAGAGTTCTTGGAAATTGCGCTGCAAGGTGGAGTTGGCCCGCCGGTTGCGGTCGGAGACGATCAGTTTGGCCTGGGTTGGTGAGGATGGCGGAGGCCTTGGTGAAGTCGTTGCCGGAGAGCGTGTTAAGGCAGGCATCGCGGCGCAGCTTGCGGGGCGCGAAGAAGGGAGCGTTGTCATTCATAGAATTAGGGGAATAAAAAAATTAGTGTTAATAGTTTAATAGGATGTCTAATAGTTTTCGTGTGATAAGTGTTTCTAATTTATCTAGAATCGGGCATGACGCCGGTCGGCGGACGGAGGGGGCGGACAGGGCGGTTGGGACGGTTGCCGCCGTTGGTCCGCAAGCGTCCGCCTTGGCCAATAGGCGTGGGGAACGGTCCCACGCGACAGACATAATCCATGCCTTCACGCGCGCGAGTTGATCATCCGCCGTCGCCAAGGCTTCCGCCGTCGCCTATAGGGCTTTGGCGGACAAGCAGCAGTTTCGGCTCGGCGATCTGCCAGAGCGATGGGCAAATTCGTGCTCACGCGCAGGAGTTGATCATATTTCAACGAGGGGGAAAAACCGACTGGGGGAAAAACCGCGGAATTTGTGAAGTTTTTTTTGAGCCAGGGATTGGCCGCAAAAGGGTGCATAGAGCGCAGAGCAGACGGAGATGGGGAAGGCAGAAGACGTTGATGGGAAGGGGATTTGACATGATTAACAGGATGGACAGGATTTCTATGAACAGAGGCGAAAACCCTCCGGGCGGCGGAGCGTGCAAGGCATTGATGG
>JBEKSF010000177.1:0-9466 GCA_049517295.1 Verrucomicrobiota bacterium | reverse complement strand
GGCAGTTCCACCCGTCATACACGTAGTTGTTGGTGTACTCGCCGACATAAGCCGACCCGCTGTTGGTCAAGACGAGCTTCTGTATCCGCCGGCCCTGGTAATCATAAACAAACGACAGACTCAACTGCGATCCAGAGGGCGCCCCAGTCAGGCTGGTCATGGTGGTGAGCCGATTCTCAGCGTCCCAGGAGTAGGTCCACCGGCCGTCGCTCAACAGGTTGCCGTCCGCGTCATAAGTGTATGTCTCCGGCGTCTTGGCCACGTAGGCGTTGCCTGTCACGCTGGTTTGGCCGGGCGAGGCGTTCGTCACGCTTTGCCACACGGCCGCCGACGTGTTGGCCACGCTCAACTGCTGCCGGTAGTATTCGTTCTTCCGGTACGCCGTCTGGCCGTTGACCGTGACACTGTTGGTCGCCAGGGCGTCCCCCATCACATCCACGTAGCCCGGCGCTCCCCGGCTGGTGATCTGGTTGAGCGTGTTGTTGGTGTAACCGGCCACCCGCAAATTGGCCCCGTTCTGGTCGCCCCCTGCCTGCGTTTGCGTTCGGTTGCCGATGGTGTCGAAGGTTCCGATCAATTCTTTGGCCGTCCTCATCCGTCGTGCCGCTGACTGACGCGACTTTGCCATCCGACCGCCCATTTTGCAAGCCTTCATCCTTATCCTCCTCCCCATCAAGGCCTTGCGCACTCCGGAAAGTACTACGCTGTTTTCGTTGGAACACTGGTCGCACTTGACGACGATTTCATTGAGCTTTGCCAATCCCAACGGGATTGAATCTATCAGCCCAGCGGTTGCGAGCAACGAGCTACCCTGGGTAAAGATGCAGGAGAAGTCCCTACTCTGAAGGAGTTGAATCCATTCCGCAAGTGTTTGATATGCAACCCTTTCAGGGTATTGGACTTTGCCTGTGATTACCCAGGGTAGGCCCTCTCGGAATCGGACCAACCCTGGGCTAAATGATCCAATCCCTTTGGGATTGAAGAGCCGGCCATTGGCGACCAATTGAAAGAGTAACTGTTCTATTCCACCGAGAATAGCGAAGAGCCTCCGGAGTCCGCTGACGCCTTTGTTCAAGGAAATCCGGTTAATCCTGTCAATCCTGTCAAAACCTCCTTTCCCAGAACAACTTCCACTTCTTGCAACCGGCTCTTTCCGCCCCTTTCCGGTTTCTCCAAAAAAAACCTTCAAAAAGAACTTGCAAGTCCCATAATAATATGGGACAGTGAGCGCTGTCGGATTGCTCTTTGACATATCGGCAAGCGCCAGTCGCCCGCCCGCCGCGCGAGCGACCCGATCCATTCAACCCGATCCGCGTTAACGTTAAAGTCGGTCAAGCCAAGTCAAGGCAAGTCAAGGTCGGGTGAAGGTGAGTCAAGGTATCGCTGATTGTGCTGCATCTTCCTCATAATCAGAATCTTAATCCTAATCGTAATCCTAATCTCTTCCTTCCAAGTCAAGAAGAAGTCAAGGTCAGTCAAGCCAAGTCAAGGTTAAGGCCTGAGTCAAGGTCAAGGTCGGTCAGGCTCAGCTTGCCCCGCCGTCTCGTTGCGCCAAAACCTCGGCGGCGGCGGGAACCTCAGCGCAGGCGAGCTTGCCGCGCCGAAGTAAAGGTGGATAAAGAAGAGTCAGGTTATCCGGCATTCCTCTGCCAGACATTCCTCTGCCCCATTCCGCTGGTCCCGGCCCCAAAAATCCTCAAAAACCCCGGCAATTGCTGATAATTGCGATCCTTTGCCGCCACTTGCGCGCGGCGCATTCGACCCCTCCTCAAATCCGCCCTTGCCTGCCTTCGCGAATTCGCCCTGCCGGCCTTTTGGCATTTGCCTTATTTTTTTGACGGTTCCCCCGAATTCCCGTACCTTTCCAAGTCTGGAGTGAAATGATCAATTTCATCATTAAGAAAATTGTCGGTTCCCAAAACGACCGGCAGGTCAGGAAAATGCGGCCTCTGGTGGCCAGAATCAATCAGATCGAGGCCTCCCTCCAACCGCTGGCGGACGAGGCCCTGCGCCAAAAAACCGCCGATTGGAAAACCGAGCTTGCCGCGATAAAGGACGACGCCGCCTTGGCGCGCCGGCTTAACGAGATTCTGCCCGAGGCCTATGCCGTGGTCAAAAACGCCTGCCGCCGCCTCTTCGGCAAGGACATCATGGTGCGCGGCCACACTTGGAAGTGGGAAATGATCCCCTTCGACGTCCAACTGGTCGGCGGCGTGGCCCTGCACCAGGGCAAAATCGCGGAAATGGCCACCGGCGAAGGCAAAACCCTCGTTGCCACTCTGCCCGTCTATCTCAACGCCCTCAGCGGACGCGGCGTGCATATCGTCACGGTGAACGATTACCTGGCCGCGCGCGACAGCGAATGGATGGGGGCCGTTTACACCTTTCTCGGCCTGACCGTCGGCTGCATCCTCCACGATCAAACCCCCGCCGACCGCCGCGCCCAATACGCCTGCGACGTCACCTACGGCACCAACGCCGAGTTCGGCTTCGATTACCTGCGCGACAACGGCATGGCGCTGCGCCGCGAAGACCAGGTCCAGCGCGGCCATTACTTTGCCATTGTCGATGAGGTCGATTCCATCCTCATCGATGAGGCCCGCACTCCCTTGATCATCAGCGGCCCCTCGGTTGTGGTCGCCGACAGTCATTACGACCGTTTCAAACCCGCGGTCGAGGCCCTGGTGCGAACCCAGGACAAACTCTGCGCCCGCTTCATCACCGAGGCCGAGGGGCTGATTAAAAAGTTGCATCCCGACGACGACTCCAATCCTTCCAACCCGGCGGCGCTGGAACACGAAATCGGCATGCTCCTCTATCGCGTCAAAATCGGCGCTCCGCGCTCGGCCGGCTTGCTGAAGCTGCTGGAGAACCCGGAAAACATCCGCATGATGAACAAAGCCGAACTGGAATTGCACGCCGACCAGAGCAAAAAAGCCCTTTACGCCGAAAAAGAGGAGTTGTTCTTCGCCATGGACGAGAAAAGCCACGACGCCGACCTGACGGAGAAGGGCCGCTCTTACATGCGCCCCGAAGACCCGGATGCCTTCGTGCTGCCGGATTTGACCGTCCGATTCCACGAAATCGATTCGGGGCCTGAGCCGGACGCGCGCCGGCGCCTGGAGTTGAAGGCGGAGGTGCAGAAGGACTTCGAGACCAAGGCGGGGCAGATTCACACCATCTCCCAGTTGCTCAAGGCCTACAGCCTCTACCAGATCGATGTCCATTACGTCATCGAAAACGGCAAGGTCATCATCGTCGATGAACACACCGGACGCCCCATGTACGGCCGGCGCTGGAGCGACGGCTTGCACCAGGCCGTCGAGGCCAAGGAAGGGGTGGAGGTCGAGCGGGAAACCCAGACCCTGGCCACCATCACCATCCAAAACTATTTTCGTCTTTACAAGAAACTCGCCGGCATGACCGGCACCGCCGAAACGGAGGCCGGCGAGTTCCTGGACATTTACAAGCTGGGCGTGATGGTCATCCCGACCAACAAGCCGGTCGCGCGCCGCGACGCCAACGATTCGGTCTATAAGACCCGCCGCGAAAAATTCGACGCCGTGATCCGGGAAATCACCACCATCCACAACCAGGGCCGGCCCATTCTCGTCGGCACCGTCTCGGTTGAGACCAGCGAGCACGTCTCACGGCTGCTCAAGCGCGTGGGCATTATTCACTCCGTCCTCAACGCCAAATTCCACCAGCAGGAGGCCGAGATTGTCGCCCGGGCCGGCCAGCGCGGCGCCGTCACCATCGCCACCAACATGGCCGGACGCGGCACCGACATCAAGCTGGGCGAAGGCATCGCCGTGTTGGGCGGTTTGCACGTCATCGGCACCGAGCGGCATGAATCCCGGCGTATTGACAGGCAGTTGCGTGGCCGTTGCGCCCGCCAGGGCGACCCCGGCTCGTCGCACTTCTTCATCTCGCTGGAGGACGACCTGATGCGGCTCTTTGGCTCGGACCGGATCGTCAAAGTCATGGAGAAGGTCGGCCTGGAGGAAGGGCAGGAACTGGAGCATTTCATGCTCAACAAATCGATCGAGCAGGCCCAGAAACGCGTCGAGCAGCACAATTTCCAGCGCCGCAAACGCACCCTCGAATACGACGACGTCATGAACAAGCAGCGCGAGGTCATCTACGGCTTCCGCGACGAAGTCATCAATTCGGAGGACGTGCGCGACCGGCTCATGGACATCATGGAGGAGGTCGTCATCCAAAAGGTGCAGGAGTTGACGCCCGAACACAGCGAGCCGTCGGAATGGAACGCCCGCCCCATCACCGACTGGCTCAACCTGACTTTTCCCCTCGGCGTCATGGAGCCGGAGATCATCAAAGCGGCCACCGCCGGCCACGAACTGCCTGTGCCCGGCTCGGCCTTCGACGGTTTGAGCGCGGCGCAATTCGCCGTCTGCCAGTACATCGGCAAACTGGTGCGCGAGGCCTACGATTTGAAGATCAGCTTCGAGAACCCCGCCGCCCTCAAAACGATGGAGCGGTTCACCATCCTGCGCGCGGTGGACGAGTTGTGGCAGGAACACCTCTACGGCATGGACACCTTGCGCGAAAGCATCGGCCTGCGCGCTTACGGCCAGCGCGATCCGCTCATCGAATATAAGGCCGAGGCCTTTAAAGTATTCGAAGAATTGATGGTCAGCATCAAAACCGAAATCTGCAAGGGCATTTTCTGGAGCGCTTCCAGCCTGATGGCCTTTGACAGATTCTTCCGCAGCATCCCTCAGCGCACCATCCATCAGTCGGCCGAAGCCTTTGGCGCTCCCGCCACGGCGGCTGCGCCCGCCTCCCGCGATCTCCTTGGCCAGCCTTTCTCACCCATCGGCGCCCCGCCGGGTGGAAAAAGACCAAGCGACGTGGTGACCGAGGCCTCGGAAGCCGTCAGCAAGGCCAGGCCCGTGCGTAGCGGGCCGAAAGTCGGGCGCAACGATCCCTGCCCCTGTGGCAGCGGCAAAAAATTCAAACACTGCTGCGGGAAGAACGGCTAACGATTGACTGAAACCCGGCTGATTTGCGGCGTGCGTTTTTGAGTGGCGGTTTGGCGGGGAGAAAGGTACAATTACCGGCGGCTTGAACCAAACTGTCCACAGCTTTGAAGCGAGCCTGATCCACCCGGATTTCGGAAACGAACCGGTTGGGGGCAGAATCTCGGTTGGCCCCGCGATATTGCAGTTCCAGTCTGAAACCATTTCCATGGAGATTCCATTGGACTCTCTGGAAGTGGAATTTGAACAGGGCGGCAAGGGAATTTTCCTCAGCGATGCATCGCGCCCGGAGGTGAGACTCTTCACCTTGAATCACTCCATTCTGCGGCATCCGGCGATCAAATCACAACCACAGGTCGCCGCCGTTCTCGGACGGCGCGAATTGAGCAAAGCCCTTCGGTTGACACTCTGTTTCATCGGCCTCTGTGTGCTCGCGACGTGGCTTGGGTCGCTGGCGACCAGCGCGATGGTGCGGGCGATTACGGCGCGGGTCCCGATGGCGTGGGAAGAAAAATTCGGCGCGCGGGAAATGGAACGGTTGCGGAAAAGCGGCCGCCTCCTGGATAACTCGAACGACGTCGCGCAATTGACCGCATTGGCGGCGCCGCTGATTCAGGTCCTGCCCGCCGAACGGCGCAATGTGAAGTTCTACATAGCTAACGATCCCGTGCCAAACGCTTTCGCCCTGCCGGGCGGACACGTCGTTGTCAATACTGGTTTGCTGCAAATGGCCGATAAACCCGAAGAACTTCTGGGCGTGCTGGCGCACGAATTGTCCCATGAAACCAAGCGCCACGCCATCCGGCGCACCGTCGCCGCCGCCGGGCCGCTCGTCATTTTCGGCATATTCCTGCATAGCCGCACCGGCGCGGGAAATCTCCTCGCGCTGGGTTCGGGCCTGATGGTTTTTCAGGGTTTCTCGCAGGATTACGAAACCGAAGCCGACGAGACGGGCTGGAATTACTTGGTGGCGGCGAACATTGACCCGCGCGGCATGATCCAGGTGTTCCGAAAACTGGAGGCGGCTGAAGGAAAAATGGGATTGCACCATATCGTGCCGGAGGCCTTTCAAGGCCATCCCGCTGTCGAGAAACGCATCGCGCGCCTGGAAAACAAGTGGAACACGCTGCCCCACAAATCCGGTTTTCTGCAATTGCAGCCGGTGAGTTGGACGTTGAAGAAGGCCGGACCTTAAGTGTTCACGGCTTGGGCCCGGCCGGCGGGGACGCCGGCGACATATCAGGTTTGGAAACCCGCGCCGCTCAAGTGGTGTACCACCCCAGTTTTTGTTTGCTGGAATTGTAGAACAGTCCAAGAAGGCGCATGGTGACAACCAGCAGATAAACACTCACCAGCGCCCACACCATCTGATATCCCACGGTCGCATAAAACATGTTCCAGCTATGCGTTCTGACCATTACCTTTCCGGCGCCGCCCGATATCATGCCGCCTAACTGGCGGATTCCAAACACCACCAGCGTCAGCACGGCGGTGACAGAGTATTTCAGTGGAGCCTTCATCATGGCAGGGATGACGATCAATGGATTGGCCGCCAGGGCGGTGTCTTTCATTGCCACCGCCAATAGTGCCATTGGAAAATAAATCCCTCCAAGAATGACGCTTGCTATGATTGCCTCTGGAGGCACCGCCATGCCATCGAACTTCGCAATTTCAAGTGCAAGGGCCGGCCAAAACGACGCGACAACGGCTCCACCCAGTTGCACCGCGGCGCCGAAGAGGCTGCTCGGATCCGGAAAGCTCAAGTCCGCTTTCTCATCCGAGGTCGTCGTGAGAATGATGTTCTGCATGAACAAAAAAACAAATCCGTAAAGGAGGATTTTGATAAGTATAAAGCCGATGAAATTCAGGGCCGCGAACGCAATGGTGGCGCAAACCAGAATTACGATTCCCGCGCCCTTGAACGGATAACCGAATGCCCCGGGCACCTTCCGGTAAAAACTCTTGGCGGGCGCGGGTCGAAATTGGAAGGGCACAACCTCCACTCCGCACGTGCGGCAGTTCCGCACCGTCTTGTCGCCCATCTGCGTGAAATTAATGCATACGTCGCAATACGCGCGGTTGCATTTCGGGCAAAGGTGACGGGCGGGCGTTTTCGGATGGTACTTGCAATACCTCGGCCCTGTTGCAATTTCGGGCGCAATTGCCGTCGCGCTTTCCACGACCGGCGTCGCTTCAAGGACGGGCACAGCCGCCGGGGCTTCGACGACCTTGGCGACCAGCGGAGCGGCCGCAGCCGCGGCAACTCTCACCACAGGTCGGGCCGCGGCAGTTCCAATCGCCGCGGCTCCGGCATTCGTGTCCGCATAATAAGTCATTTCCACGCCGCCCACTCGTATCGCCTGCCCATTCTCGAGTTTTTGCTCCCGGATTTGCGACCCGCCGACGAACGTGCCGTTGGTGGAACCGGTATCCCTCAAGAGAGCCGAGTTTTCGCCGACCAGAATCTGGCAATGCGAGCTGGACACGCTTGGATCGTTGATTTTGAAGTCATTGGCGTCGCTCCGGCCCAGGGAATTGGCGCCCGGCTTGAGGTTGATTTCCCAAGCTTGCGGCGTGCCGGGATTAACTACGAGTCGGCTCATCGTCGCGCTCTTCGGTTTATTGGAAGTGGCTTTTACCGAATTGGCCGAGGTTTGTCACCAAAAAAAACAGTCCATGCTCTGTATTCGCTTAAGAAAGCGAAGAAATCAACGGGCTGTCAACCAGGGTGAGTCGGTTGCACCACCGCCAGGCCTTTCAATAAATCCAAGGCCCGCGCCAGCACGGGGTCGACCACCACCGGCGGGCCGGGTTCGGCCACTGCCGGACCGGCCTCATCCAGCATGTCCTCCATGTCTTCGCCCTCCGCGTGTTCGCGCACCAGCTCGGCTTCGTTAAACCGTCGCGGCGGCGCGGTGACTTGGTTGGTGGCCTCGGTTTTTGCCACCTCGCTCGGATGGGGGCTTGCGTATGGGTTTTGCAGGAACACTTTTTCATCCTCCAAGCTAGTGTCAACAATAATGTCCGGCACGACCCCTTGCGTCAACGCGGCCCCGCTCCCCAGGCTCACCGGCGCCACGGCCACGCGCAATTTCTCGCCGTCGCTCAACGCGAACTCCTTGAAAACACTCGCTCGCCCGGCCGTCGTGCCGCCCAGGATGAGTCCGATGGCGCTCTCCCGCATCACCGCCGCCAGCGCCTCCGCCGCGCCGGATGTCTGCGAATTCACCAGTATGGCCACCGGCGCACTGATGGCGTCGTCCTTTTTCGTGGCGCGGGCCGACCCTTGCTGCCAGTTGAGCAGCGGACGGTCGCCATTGAGAAAGCAATCGGCCATTTTGGCGGCGCCCTCGTAATCCGTGCCGCCGGCAAAACGCAGGTCCAGCACAATCCCCTTGATTTTTCCCGCGTTGGTCTGGCTCAGGTGGTGATACGCCGCCCGAAAGGCCTCAGGCAGGTTGCTCGAAACGGTGGTGACGCGGAAATAAGCGAAAGCGTTGTCAAATACACGAATCCCCGCCAGCGCCTCCGCTTCGCCGCCGCCCGGCCCCCACTCCAGGCTCACCCGCGCGCCCAGTTGATCCAGCAGTCCCCGCACCGCCGCGCGGTTCAACTCCTCGGGGCTGACCCCCTCCAGGTTGGTGCTGAGCACTTGATAGACCTCGCCGAATTTCGGGGCGGGATTGGTCGAGGCGGCCCGCCCCAGCCCCGCCGCCAGCATCACACAAACAATCACAGTGCGCGTCTTCATCATTTCAGTGGTCATTGGCTCCCCCAAGAGCCTTGGCCCCAATATCGCGCCGAAATTGCGCGCCGTCGAATCGAATTTTTTCCACCGCCAAATAAGCGCGTGCCCGCGCCTCCTCCAGCCTGTCCCCCAAGGCCGTCACCCCCAGCACCCGGCCCCCGTTGGTCACGACGCGCCAGCCAGCCCGCGCCGTTCCAGCGTGAAAGACCTTTGTCCCCGGCAACCCTGCCGCCGTCTCCAATCCCTCAATGATTTTGCCTTTGGCAACGGGGCCGGGATAACCGGCCGACGCCATCACCACACAGACGGAGGCCTCGGGTCGCCAGCGCAGTTGGACACCGGCCAGGGCGCCATCGACGCTGGCCTCCAGCAGATCCAGCAGATCGTTCTCCAGGCGGGTCAGATAGACCTGGGTTTCCGGGTCGCCAAAACGGGCGTTGAACTCCAACACTTTAGGCCCTTCCTTTGTCAACATAATACCCGGATAGAGGATGCCGCGAAAATCAATGCCCTCCGCGGCGCATCCTTTCAACCACGGCTCAATGATCGTTCTTTCGACCCCGGCCATTGCCGCCTTGTCCAGAAACGGCGCCGGCGAATACGCCCCCATTCCACCCGTGTTTGGGCCGCTGTCGTTTTCGCCGATGCGCTTGTGGTCCTGCGCGGTGGGAAAGAGCCGGGCCGTCCGTCCATCGCACAAGGCGTGCAGCGAAAT
>JBEKSF010000176.1:0-9561 GCA_049517295.1 Verrucomicrobiota bacterium | reverse complement strand
GGCGATGAACGTCGCCGTCTGCACATTGCCGATGAGGTAGGGCAGTGTGTGCCCCAACCCGCCGATGGCCGTCATCAGCCCGCAGACAAATCCCCGCATCCACGGATGCCCCCGCCCGGTCAGCGTTCCGTCGTCGGACAACGCCTCGGCGAAACCCATGCTGATGCCCGCGCCCAGGCTGGCGGCCAAACCGACTAGAAACGTCTGAGTGCTGCTATGGGTCGCGAAGGCCGCGGCAAAGAGCGGCGCCAGCGTCGAAACCGACCCGTCCATCAGCCCCGCCAGGCCGGGTTGGATGACTTGCAAGGCGAAGAGTCTTTTTTCCAGCGCGGCCTCGTCGGTGCTCAGCCCGGCTTCCGCCATTTGTTCCACCGTCGTGACGTGCCGCCGTTCTTCTTCCGCCAGGTCCCCCAGCAATTGGCGGATGCCGGCGTCGTTGGACTTCCGGGCGGCCGCCTCGTAAAACCGCTGCGCCTCCAACTCCATCAGCTCCGATTGCTTTTGCAGGCCCTTGACTCCTCGCGCCCGCAATTGCCAGATGGGTTGCCGCTGGATGAATCCCTTGACGTCCTCGCGCAGGATCAGCGGCACGTGGTTCCCGAAGCGGCTGCGGTAAATGTCCAGCAGGCGGTGGCGATGTTCGTCTTCCTGCCGGCGCATCTCGCGGAATTTCTCGGCCTGCGCCGGGAAATTCTGGTTGACCTCGGCGGCGAAGTCGTCGTATGTGCGGGCGTGTTCCTCTTCCAGCGTCACCGCCAGGGCCAGGATTTCCTGTTCATTGAGACTTTGAAATGAGCGCATAAGCAATTCGTCTTTCTACCTCTTCAAGTTCCAGTCGTCGTGTGAGTATTTCCCGGCGATGAGCGCGGCGCAATCCGGCGCCGCCGCGGGGTTTTCCGCCCTCCAGGCCTTGCGCAGCGCCTCTTTGATCGGCGGCGCGGGCAAATTCAGGTTGGCCACAAAACTCTCATGCGGCCGTCCCTGGCGATACTCCGGCTGGCGGGAGGGCATTGTCAAATATGTTTCCATCAATTGGAGGTCCAGCCGCAGGAGAAAGGTGCCGTGGAAGATCAAGGCGCGCCGTTTGCGGCGTTGGGCGTTGCCGGAGAACTTCCGTTGCCCCACCGTCAAATCCGTGAAGCCCTGGACTTCCACCGGCCGGTCCAGCAGGGCGCACAACACCCGGCGGTGCCGTTCCATGATGTGCCGGTTGGCCGCGGGGATGGTGTCCAGCGCCCCGCCATGGGTGATGTTCAAGACCAGCGTGTAGTTCAGGCAGCCCGGACCTTGCACCACGGCGCCGCCGCCGCTGCAACGCCGAAAGACGTCAATGCCCGCCCGGCGGCAGGCCTCCAGACGGACTTCCCGCGCGGCTTCATTTGCATAGCCCACGACCACGAAACATTCCCGCGGCTCCCAAAAGCGCAGCACCTCCGGCCCCGTCTCCTGGTCACAGGCATCCAGCAGGGCCTCGTCGCACGCCAGGTTGGCGGCGGCGGAGGGCATTGTCAAGTCGAGGTATTCCATTGCTTACTGGTCCGATATTTGCGACAGTTCCGCGGCGCTTTCCGGCCCCGGATGGGCCTCCTGCCGCGCCGCGCCCACCGATTCCGGTTTGATGGGCGGGGCCTTGTTCGTGCCCAATTCAGAGCGAATGTAGCTTAGCACGACGGCAATTTGGTCGTCCGTCAGGTTCTCCCGCCAAGGCGGCATGGGCAGGTTCCAATCCCGGTCTTGAACCCGGATCGGCCCGGCGATGCCGTTCAATACAATCCGCGCCAACCGTCCTCCACCGGGGGCCAGCACCCACTCCGAGCCGGCCAGCGGCGGGCCGACGCCGTCCTTGCCCGCGCCGTCCGGCTGATGGCAGGCGGCGCAAATCTTCAGGAATATCGCCCGGCCTTTGGCTGTCATGTCATAGCTGCCGTTCATCAGCGCTTGGAGGTAAGCCTGCAAGGCCGGGTCCGGCGTTCCGTAGTTGACATAGACCAGCTTGTCTTTGTCCAGGTAGATGCCCGCCGGGGTGACCGGCGGAGGCGGATTTGTTTTGAGTTGTGCCCGGAGGCGGGCCAGCGCGGCCGAGTCCTGGCGCAAGATATCCAACTCGCGTTCCCTGGCCTGTGCTTTGGCCAGGGCCTCGCGGCGCGCCGCCTCCAATTGTTCCACTTGGCTTTCCAGTCGGTCGATCGTTCGCTGGCGCGCCTGGTAGGCGGCCAGGCCGGCGAAAAGTGCCGCGCAGAGCACGGCGGCGATGGCCTTGGTCCGCGTCATGGTCCTAACTACTGTCCTGATTCCATGATCTCGATGCCATTGATCTTGGCGTTTTGATCCGGGCTGCCGGCGGTGGCGGCGATGCGGATGACGATGTTCCCCTTCTCGTCGGGTGTGACGTGGTCGAAATCCTTGACCAGGGCTTTGTTCATGCCACCGGCCTGCACGAAGATGTCCAAGTCCTTCAGAACAGGCTGGCCATTGATCGAGATATTCTCCACACGCTCGCCGGCGCCCTTGTCAAAGATTTCGGCAAAGTGCAGGCGGACATGGTACTCCTTGCCCGCGGGGACGGGGAACGAAAAGGCAAAATCTTTGCCGTAGCGCTCGCTCTGATAAACGCCCGCCGGTGCGGCGTTGGCGGCGCTCAGATCGATCTGTGCGGGGGCGCTGTTCAATCCGCCATCGGCCATGTTCGGGTCGGGCACAAATCCCCCGACCGGCTCCCCGCTCCCGCAGGCCACGCGGATCGGCAGCGGCAGAATGACCGGCTTGTCCGACGCCGGCTCCGGTGCCGTCGCGTAGTGAAGTCCGGCGGGCATGGTGGCAGGCGGACGGACCTCCGGGCCGCTGCCCCACTCCAGATTCGGTTTCGGTCCCATTACAAAACGCAAGGTTCCGCCCGCCGTCAATTCCTCATGAGTAATCCAGGGCCGGGAGAGAGGTTTCCCGTTCAGCCACGCCGATTGGATGTAGATGTTGTCCGGTCCGTTCTTTTCGGCCAGAACCGTGAATTGATGGCCGCCGTATTTTTTGGCGTCCAGGCGCACCACCGCTTTGGTGACAACCGGACTGCCAATGGCGTAGATGCCGCTGTCCGGATTGAGCGGGTAGAGGCCCAAGGCGCTGAGGACGTACCAGGCCGACATCTGACCGCAATCAGCGTTGCCGCACTGGCCGGCTGGGGTGTCGTCGTACATCGTGTCCATTACCTGGCGCGCGCGCAACTGGGTTCTCCAGGGCGCCCCGGCGTAGTCGTAAAGGTAAGCCACGTGGTGACATTGCTCATCGCCCTGGGAGTATTGGCCGATGAGGCCGCTGATGTCGGGTATCGTCGTTTGGATGGTCGAGTCGGCCGTGAACAGCGCGACCAGCTTCCGTATAAACCCCTCGTCGCCCCCGTAGAGGGCGATCATCCCCGGAACATCCTGCTGCGCGCCGAAGGCGTATTGCCAGGCATCGGCCTCGGTGTACTCGTCGCCGACCAGGGCGTTGTCAACAAACGGGGAGCGCCAGGCGCCGTTGGCCTTGCGACCGCGAAAGAAGCGGGTCGTGCCGTCAAACAAATTGCGGTAATTGGCGGCCCGCTGATAGAACATCTGCGCGTCTTCCTTGTGGCCCAGCGCCTCCGCCATCCGCGCCAGGCACCAATCGTCGAACGAGTATTCGATGGTCCGCGAGGTGGCCTCTTGGCCCGGCTTGGAGGCGACGTAGCCGGCTTCCTTGTAGCTCTTAAGCCCGTTGCGATCCTGCATGGCGGTGTCTTTCATCGCCGCGTAAGCCGCCTCGGCGTCAAAGCCTCGGAACCCTTTCAAGTAAGCGTCCACGATGACGGCGACGGAATGGTATCCGATCATGCACCAGGTTTCATTGCCCCACAGCGGCCAGATGGGCGTCGTGTGGAGGCCGGATTGGCGGTACTCGGCCAGGAGCGATTGCACGATATCATCCACCCGCTGCGGCTGCAGAATCGTCAGCAGCGGACACTCCGCGCGGTAGATGTCCCAAAGCGAGAAGGTCGTATAGTTCTGGAATCCCTCGCCGGAGTGGTTCTTCTGGTCCAACCCCCGATAGGTCCCGTCCACGTCATTGAACAGCACCGGCGCCACGCAACTCAGATACAGGTTGGCGTAGAAGGTCGTGCGAATATGCGGGTCGAACGATTTCACCCGCACCGCGTCCAGCACGGTCTTCCATTTGCTGACCGCGGCGGCGTGGACCGCATCGAAGTCCCACCCCGGTATTTCCGCCGCGAGGTTTTTCCGCGCCCCTTCCACGCCGGTGCCGGAAATGCCCACTTTGACGAGGATCGCTTCGTTGCCGGCGGTTTTGTAATCGAAGAACGCCTTCACACTGCTTCCACGCCCCTCATGCGCGCCAGCCGGCAGGCGCTCGTGGTCGCGCTCGATGCCGAAGGAGGAGAAGGGCTTTGAGAACTGCATGACGAAGTAGAGCTCCCGCCGCCCGCCCCAACCCTCGGAAATGCGGCAGCCGCTGAGGGTCGTGTCATTCTCCACTTGGAGAGAGGCCTCGATAGTGCGGTTGCCGATGGCATGCTCCAGATCGAGAATAAGGTGCGCATTGTCCGCCTGCGGGAACGTGTACCTGTGGAAACCGCAACGCTCCGTCGCGGTCAGTTCCGCCGTCACCTTCGGAGTGTCCAGAAACACGCGGTAGTAGCCCGGACGGGCCGTTTCCCGCGAGTGCGAGAAGGCCGACGTGTAGCCGGCGCCGGGCGATCCCGGCTCCAGTTTTACGTCGCCGACCATCGGCATCAGCAGCACGTCGCCCAGGCAAGCGGCGCCGGTGCCGCTGAGGTGCGTGTGGCTGAAACCTACGATGGCCGAATCAGAGTAGTGGTAGCCCGAGCAGCCGTCCCACCCTTGAATGGGAGTGTCCGGACTGAGTTGGACCATGCCAAAGGGCACGGTCGCGCCGGGGTAGGTGTGTCCGTGAGTGTCGGTGCCGACCATGGGCAAAGGTTGGTCCAGCGGATTGGGAGCGGCCCAAATTTGGGCGGCCAGCAGGCACGGAGCGATGACGGCGAGGAGAGATTTGCCAGCATGCATAGATGTTGTCATAATTCGTTTGCCCCCTTTTGGCTCCAGCGGAGCTTGTCCCGCGGGGCGTAAGCCGGGGCGGAATGCGTCCCCACCCGGCGGGGCCGCCGGGATGGCCCTCATATTCAATGGCGCATCATCTCACAACCCCGGTGAGGGTCAATTGTCTAATTCACCGTTTATTCTGGCCACCATTTGTGATTTGTGCATTGCTATGTTCCAGTATGCCTGCCGCCTTCGTGCAAGCGCGTCCGGACGGCGTTTATCTGGCCGTCAAAGTCCAGCCCAGGGCGTCGAGAACTGAAATCGACGGCCCACTGGGAAACGAACTCAAGATCAAGGTGACAGCGCCGCCCGTCGATGCCGCGGCCAACCAGGCGCTGGTCGATTTGCTGGCGGAGACGCTGGATTGTTCGCGCGGGGCGGTGAGCATCGTGCGCGGGCGGAGTTCGCGGCGCAAAACAGTGCGGATTACCGGAATGGACGCCGAGACCGTTTTGTGCCGCTTGACTGGCGGGGCGCGGTGTCGGCATGATGGCGCGGGCTGAGGCCCTTCTTTATATGAAGCTTGATGATCTTTATTCAAAACTGACAATTAGCACGGACGCCAAGCTGGCCTTGGTGGTCCTGGACGGCTTGGGCGACATCGCCACCAAGGAACAAGGTTTTATGACGCCGTTGGAGGCGGCGCGGACCCCCAACCTCGACACCCTGGCCAAAATGGGCGCGCAAGGGCGGATGATCACGGTCGCCCCGGGCATCACGCCGGGCAGCGGGCCGGGCCATCTGGGATTGTTCGGGTACGACCCGCTGGAGTTTCAAGTGGGCCGCGGCGTGATCGAAGCCCTGGGCCTGGGGCTGGAATTGCGGGCCGGCGACATGGCCGCGCGGGCCAACTTCTGCACCCTCGATGCCAAAGGCATCGTCACGGACCGGCGGGCCGGACGGGTGGAAACCAAAATCACCGAGGAACTGTGCGCCTTGATCTCGCGCAAGGTCAAAACGGCGGGCGACGCGGAGGTCATCATCAAGCCCGGCCGGGGCCATCGGTTCGTGGTGATCTTTCGGGGCGAGGGCATGGAAGGGCCGTTGTCCGACGCCGACCCGAACCGGGAAGGGTTTCCCGTGCCGGCGGTGCGGCCGATTAACGGCAGATCGGTCAAGCAAAAGAAAGCGGCGGCCGTGGTGGCGGATTTCTTCCGGCAGGCCCTGCCCGTCATCGCCGGGAAAAAGCCCGCCAACGGATTCCTGCTGCGGGGCATCGCCCATCAGCCGGCCATTCCGACGGTGCAGGAGCGCTACGGGTTGAAGGCGGCGTGCCTGGCGGTGTATCCGATGTACAAGGGCCTGGCGCAACTGGTGGGCATGACCAAGATCGAGGGGCCGCAAACCATCGTTGAGCAATTCGAGCGCTACCGGGCGGAGTACGACAAGTACAACTTCTTCTTCATCCACTATAAATACACCGACATGTACGGCGAGGACGGGAACTTCGAGGCGAAGAAAAAGGCCATTGAGGAATTCGACGCGGCGCTGCCGATCCTGCTGGAGAAACGGCCGGAGGTGCTGGTCATCACGGGCGATCATTCGACCCCGTGCGCGGTCAAGGGCCACTCCTGGCATCCGCAGCCGGTGCTGCTGGTCTCCGCCCTCAGCGGGTGGGACAAGTTGGATCGCTTCACCGAAACGGGGGCCAACATCGGCTCGCTGGGGGTCTTTGAATCCAAGTATTTGATCCGGCTGATGCAGGCCAACGCCCGGATGTTCGATAAATTCGGCGCCTGAACAACGGATGCGCGCCGTGATCCAACGGGTGGCCGAAGCCCGCGTCGTCATCGCCGGCGCGGCACGCGGCGCCATCGCGGCCGGGTTGCTGGTGCTCGTGGCCATCGAGGAAACGGACACGGCGGAGGATGTCGAATGGCTCAGCGGCAAGATCGCGCGTCTGCGGGTTTTCAACGACCAGAAGGGGTTGATGAACCTGTCGGTGACAGAGGCAGGCGGGGGGATACTGGTGGTGAGCCAATTCACGCTGTACGCGAGCACGAGGAAGGGCAACCGGCCCTCCTTCAGCCGGGCGGCGCGGCCGGAAACGGCGGTGCCGATCTACGGGCAATTCCTGGAGCGGCTGGCGGCCGAATTGGGCAAGCCGGTTGAGGCCGGACAATTCGGGGCGGACATGAAGGTGAGCCTGGTGAACGACGGGCCGGTGACAATTATAATTGACTCACAGGTGCGGGAATAAGATTCACTTGACAGCTTCCAGCAGGGCGGCCTGGAAGTAACCGCTCATGTCCATGGCGGCGACGGCGCGGGTTTGGGCGGGCGTCAGGCCGGAACGGCGGAAGGAGTCGATTTCCGGGCAGCCGAGTTGGACCCAACTGCCGACGCGGATGTCATTGAGGATTTGCAGGAGCCACTCCAGTTGCTCGGCGGTCAGGGCGAGTTGAACGCCCTCCTGGGCGTTGGTGAAGAAGCGGCGTTGGGCGCGGAAAAAATCGTCCAGTTTGGCGCGGTATTGCTGGCGCTGGCGGGCCATGGCCTGCTGGAGCAGGCGCTGGTCGGCGGGGCCGGTGGCGCCGGGGTCCTGGCTCAGATGATGATGGGAATCTTCCAGCACGGGGAAGAGTTGCAAGGTGGCCAGGAGAAAGGCCTTTTCGACCTGGTTCATCTGGAAAACCAGCGGCGCGCCGCCGGCGTCGTTGGCCTTGGCATCGGGCACAAATTTCATTGGTCGCGCTCCATAGTGGCGTGGAGGCCATAGCCCTGGAGTTGATGGACGTAATGCTCGGCCTTTTCAAAGGTCTCGCGCGCCAGGAGGCTCTTGCCGGCGTTATGGACTTGGAGCATGTGGTGTTCGGCCTTGGCCTTGGGCCAGCCAAAAACGACCTGAAAAACATGGGTCACGTAGTCCATCAAATTGACGGGGTCGTTCCAGCAAATAACCAGATAACCGCGGTCCCGTTGTTCCTTCGGATCGGTCCGCTGCTCCTGCTCCGTGTCGGGCATGGTGACTGGCGCGGCTGTTTGAGCCATGCGGGGAGCATAGCGGCTCTTCCCCCGCGACGCCAGAGTGGAAATCACGCTTCGCTCTTCGGCGGCGGTGTAACCACCGACCGGATGAGTGCTCGGGGAAAATAAAATAGACGACTCAGCCGGAATGATGCGAGCAAGAACAGGATTTTGTCGGCAGCCGTGAGGGCCAGGCTGCTTTCTGGGGTGCATTCAGATTTTTGGGTTCCCCTCTTAATCTTGCTCCTAATCTTAATCTTAATCTCATCGCCCTCCTGCATTTGGATTAAGAGCAAGATTAAGATTACGATTAAGAAAGAAAACCCGAAAATGTGAAACGCAGTGCTTTCTGTGTTTTATCTTCTGGACGATTTACATGGGCAGTGGTACGGAATCCCCTATGAAAAAGCACTTCTCCCGGCGTGACTTCGTGAGATCTTCGCTGCTCGCTTCGGCCGCCATCCCGTTGAGCGTGCGCGCGCAACCCGTGCCGGAGGCTCCCGCCGCGCCGGCGGGCGCCAAAGCCGATGCTCAGACGCTGCCCAAAGGCCGGATTGGAAACCTCGAGGTGAGCCGCTTGATAATGGGCGGCAACCTGATTGCCGGTTGGGCGCATTCGCGCGATCTGCCTTATGTGTCCACCCTCATGCGCCGCTACAACACGCCGGAGAAAATCCGGCGGACGCTCGAACTGGGCGAGCAGAACGGCATCACCGCGATCAACTCCTGGGTCATGGATGATAATTCGCAAATTCTCGAGCATTGGAAAGCCGGCGGCAAAATGAAGTGGATCTCCCAGGTTCGGCTGGACGGCGACGGCGGCTATTCTCAGATCAATAAAGCCGTTGACCTCGGAGCGGCGGCGATCCACCTGACCGGCGACACCGGCGAACACCTGCTGGATGAGGGCAAGTTTGAAAAACTGGGCGACGCGGTCGAGTATATCCGCGGGCAAAAGCGCGTGGCCGGAGTGGCGGCGCATGACCTGCGGGTCGTTGTCGAATGCGAGAAGCGGAAACTCAACGTGGATTTTTACCAGAAGACACTGCACACCAATGAGTACTTCACCGGCCCCAAGGCTGGCGACCCCGATCGGATAGGTCAGAACGACAATTCCTGGTGCAGCGATGCGCAGGCGGTGATTGATGTCTTTGCCAACATCACCAAGCCGTGGATTGCCTTCAAGATTCTTGCCGCCGGCGCCATCCCGCCGTTGCGCGCTTTTCCTTACGCCGTCCAAGGGGGCGCCGATTTCATTCTGGTCGGGATGTTCGACTGGCAGGTCGAGGCTGACGCGACGCTGGCCCGGAAGGTGTTTCATGTTGTCTCGGGGCCGAACTCCAAACGGACCCGGCCATGGTACGGGGGGCCTGTGGCCACTTAATGAGTTTCGCGTAATGAATGGATACGATTTCACTGGCGCTGGTTTCGGTTGCAGAAATGGCAGTGGAACGTTTGTCAGAGGAATGAATTTGTGTCAATAGTAAGGACTGACGCT